>JAJQCX010000143.1 GCA_021202495.1 Clostridia bacterium
CTTGTGAATAAAATATTTATAAATTATGGCTGAAATGTAAATAAAACAACACTTTAACGAAAAAGTGTTGTTTTATTTAACATTATCGCCGACTGCGAGGGTCGACGGATAGTATTACACTGTTACAGCGGCGGAATCTTTCGTTATAACTATTTTGTCGTCAACCGCGCTGACGGTTACGCTGTCGCCGTCTTTGACGTTACCAGAAAGAATTTCCTCGGCGAAAAGGTCTTCAACCTTTGAGGTGATGGCGCGGCGAAGGGGACGCGCGCCGTAGACGGGGTCAAAGCCCTCTTTTGAAAGGTACGCTACTGCGGAATCGTCGAATGTCGCGGTTATGCCGTTTTGTTTAAGTCTGTCCGAGAGAGACGAGAGCATAATGCGGGCGATTTGGCGAATTTCGTCCTCTTCGAGGCGGCGAAAAACGATGATTTCGTCAAGACGGTTTAAAAATTCGGGTTTGAAAACCTTTTTCAATTCGTCGGTGACGTTTTTGCGGGTGGCTTCATAGTCAGCCGCGCTTGTGGACGCGCCGCCGAAGCCGAGCTTTTTCGTGTCGGCAAATTTCGCCGCGCCGACGTTGGAGGTCATAATAATGACGCTGTTGCGGAAATCTACTCTGCGTCCCTGCGAATCGGTCAAAATGCCGTCCTCCAAGATTTGCAGAAGAATGTTGAAAACGTCCGGGTGCGCCTTTTCAATTTCGTCAAAGAGCAACACGCAGTAGGGCTTGCGGCGCACCTTTTCGGTGAGCTGACCGCCCTCGTCAAAGCCGACGTAGCCCGGAGGTGAGCCGACAAGCTTTGAAACGGAGTGCTTTTCCATATATTCAGACATATCGATGCGTATCATTGCGTCCTCGTCGCCGAAAAGAGCTTCGGCAAGAGCCTTTGTGAGCTCGGTTTTGCCGACGCCCGTCGGTCCCAAAAAGATGAATGAACCTATCGGGCGCTTGGGGTCTTTAAGCCCGACGCGTCCGCGGCGGATAGCCTTTGAAATTGCGCTGACGGCGTCGTTTTGCCCTATGACGCGTTTGTGAAGCTCGTCCTCGAGGCGGCGCAGCCGCGCTGATTCGTCCTCGGTGAGGGATGCGACGGGAATGTTTGTCCAGCTGCTGATTATTTCGGCAATGTCGGAATCTGTGATGCAGCCGTTTTCGCCGCTGTGGGAAGACTGCCATTTTGAACGCATGTCGTTATATTCGGCCTCGAGCGCCTTTTCGTCGTCGCGCAGGCTTGCCGCTTTTTCAAAATTTTGCGCGTTGACGGCGTCCTGCTTTTCCCGGTTCAAGCGTTTGAGCTTATCCTCAATCTCTTTGACTTCGGGCGGTGCGGTGAAGGTTTTGAGCTTTGCTCGGCTTGCCGCCTCGTCTATCAAATCTATCGCTTTATCGGGGAGGAAACGGTCGGTGATGTAGCGCTCGGAAAGGCGTGCGGCGCTCGAAAGTGCGGAATCCTCAATCTTTATGCCGTGATGAGCCTCATATTTGGGGCGCAAGCCTTGTAAAATAAGAATTGTGTCTTCAACGCTCGGCTCACCGACTGTGACGGGCTGAAAGCGCCTCTCTAATGCGGCGTCCTTTTCGATATATTTTCTGTATTCGTCAAGCGTTGTCGCGCCTATAAGCTGCAGCTCGCCGCGCGCGAGGGCGGGCTTTAGGATATTCGCCGCGTCTATTGCGCCTTCGGCGGCGCCTGCGCCTATCACGGTGTGAAGCTCGTCGATAAAGAGAATGACGTTGCCCGACTTCATGACCTCTTCGATTGATTTTTTGAGCCTTTCCTCAAATTCGCCGCGGTATTTCGCGCCGGCAACCATGCCGGAGAGGTCGAGCGAAACGACGCGCTTGCCCTTTAAAAGCTCGGGCACGTCGCCGCGCACGATGGATTGAGCAAGTCCTTCGGCGATGGCTGTTTTGCCGACGCCCGGTTCGCCCAAGAGAACGGGGTTGTTCTTTGTGCGGCGGGAGAGGATTTGAATTACGCGGTTGATTTCCTTTTCGCGCCCGATTACGGGGTCGAATTTGTCCTGCTTTGCAAGAAGCGTGAAGTCGCGTCCGAATTGGTTTAATGTGGGCGTTGACTTTGCATCGGAATTATTGTCCGCGCCGACTGACGCTTTATTGTCGCCGAGAGCTTTGAGACAGTCGTTATAGAGCGTTTTCGGCGCGCCGAGCGAGAGCAGCACACGGAAAGCGACGCTGTCGGGCTCGCGGCAGAGAGCTAAAAGAAGATGCTCTGTGCCGATTGAGTCGCTACCGGTCTTTCGCGCCTCGTAAACGCTCTGCTGCAGGCAGCGCGTTGTGCGGGGAGTGAAGCCCGCAAAGGTTGAGGCGGAGGCGTCTTCGTCATAGGAAAGGCAGTCCATGACCTTTTCGGCGGTTATGTCAAATGAGGACAAAAAGCGCGCCGCAAAGCCCGAAGGAACGCTGAGCAGCCCCAAAAGAAGGTGCTCGGTGCCGACAAAGCTTGAATGCATCTGTGCAGCCGCGTCCTGCGCCGCGGAGATTGCGGAGCGTGCTTTTTCGGTAAAATTATTTTGATTCATACAAATTCATCCTTTCGTTTGTAAAATCAGCAAGCGTGCCGCTTGAGCCGTTTTCGCGTGGTAGCGTGGTGGGGAAATTTATTGTGCCGGTCGCGGTTTATAATACGGTAGTAAATCACGAATGTGAGTGCGTTAATGTTTCTCTAAATTTGTACGCATATATTCCGCGCGGAGTATGTCGCGCTCTGCGCTTTCGGCGTTGTTGTTGGCAAGGGAAAGCGAGGCGGGAAGGGTGTTGAAAAGCGCGTCGGTGAGATTTTTGTGCTCTATACCGGTTATTATTCCCAGGTTTATGCCTAATGCGACATCCGAAATGAGAGAAAATGCTTCCTCCGAACTCAATGTGTACGCGTTGGTCAAAATGCCGTAGGCACGCATGCATTTGTCGGTGAGCTTGGCGGTGTTATTTTCGTAAAGAGCGTTTTGCACGAGCGTTTCCTTGTCGGTGAGCTCCTTTGCGGCGGCGTCGAGTCTTGCAATTATGTCCTTTTCGGTCGCGCCGAGGGCAATCTGGTTTGAGAGCTGATAAAACGCGCCCTTTGCCTTGCTGCCCTCGCCGTAAATGCCGCGCACAGCCAATCCCAGCTTTGACGCCCACGAGAGGACGCTGTTGATGGAATTGCTCATTGTGAGCGCGGGAAGGTGGAGCATGTATGACGCCCGCATACCTGTGCCGGCGTTTGTGGGGCATGCCGTGAGAAAGCCGAACGTTTCGTGATAGGCGATAGGAAGCTTTTCGGAAAGAAGCGTGTCTATCCTGTCGGCTGTTTCATACGCCGCGGAAAGAGTGTTCGTGTCGGAAAAGACTTGGATGCGGATGTGATCCTCCTCGTTAATCATGATGGAAATTGTGTTGTCGGAGGATAAAATTACGGCTCTCGGAAGATTGCCGCGCAAAAAGTCGGGACTGATGAGGTGCTTTTCAGAAAGAGAAGTCAGCTTTAAGCGGTTTTCCTCGGTGTTTTTAATTATGGAAACACTGTCTTTGAGCGACGAAGAAGAGACCGCATCCCAAACCTTGTCGATGACCTCCTCCGCTTGCTCGCGCGTCATTTTCGCGGGAAAGGGGTAAGAAGTGATGTTTCGCGCCAGTCTTACGCGTCCTGTGAGGTAATTCATGCCAATCCCTCCATTTCTCTTATTTCGTCGCGAAGGCGAGCCGCCTTTTCGTATTCCTCCGCCTCAACCGCAGCTTTGAGCTCGGCGCGCAGAAGGTCGATTTTGTTTTCGGCAGGCGCGCTGCCCGAGGCGGGAACCTTGCCTACGTGGGTCGTTGTGGAATGTATTTTCTTTAAAAGCGGGCGCATGGAGCTTTCAAAAGCCGTGTAGCACTCGGGGCAGCCGGGTTTCCCCGTGCGGATAAATTCCGCGCGTGCAGTATGGCACGAAGGACATTCGCCGCCTTGGTCGGCATTGCGTTCGCTGTCGTTAAAAAACGAGGAAAAGAGGCTTGAAAAGCCGAGATCCATATCCTTATAGACACTTGTTTCTCTCGCGCAGTCGGCACAGAGGCGAACGACGCTCTTTTTGCCGTTGACGACGCGGGTTAAAGTTACGGCGGCGGGATTGACGCCGCATTTTTCACACATCATGAAGCATACTTCCTTTCACTGTTTGATTTCCGATAAAGTTAATAATATGTTCTTAAAAATGTTTGCACGCTCCTCGTTTTTGTGGGAGGAGGTCAGTGATTTGTCGGAGAGAGCTGTTAAAATGAGCCTTGCCTCACGCTCGGAAATGAGCGAGAGGGAGAGAAGCTTTTTAACGTAGGCTGAAAGATCCGCACCATCCAACGTTGAGCCGACGGATTGGAGAAGCTCGGAAAGAACGTTTTCACCGTCGTTTTCAACGCGCCTTATTGCGACGCTGCCGCCTCCGCCGCGGCGGCTTTCGATAAAATATCCGCGCTCGGGAGTGAAGCGTGTTTTTATGACATAATTTATCTGTGAGGGAACGCAGTTGAGCTGAGTTGCCAAAACGTTGCGTTTTATCTCAACGCTGCCGTCGGAGACGGAGAGCATTTCAGTAAGCATTTGCTCGATTAAATCGGAGAGGGTCAATGTAATCACCTTCATTCGTCAAAATTGACTTTGACTTTCTTTGACTTTAGTATAACGCGGAAAAAGAATTGTGTCAAGTATTTTTTAAAAATATATTTAAATTTTTGATCATATGTGCTACAATTAGCAACGAAAGGCAGGTTTTGAAGTGTGGAAAAAAGAATAATAGCGGCGACGAAGAATAAAAATAAGGTGAGAGAGTTTAAAGAAATTTTGCCCGATTACGATATTATTACGCAGGAGGAAGCAGGAATAGACGTCGATGTTGTTGAGGACGGAAAGACGTTTGCGGAAAACGCGATGAAAAAGGCGCAGGCTATTTTTGACATGACGCACATTCCGGCGCTTGCGGACGACAGCGGGCTGGAGATTTTCGCGCTCGGCGGAGAGCCGGGAGTATACAGTGCGCGCTACGGCGGCGAGGGGCTGGACGATGCGGGAAGGACGGCGCTTGTCCTTGAAAAGATGAAAGGCATTGACGACGACGCGCTTCGCGGGGCGCAGTTTGTGTGCGCGATTGCGTTTGTGACGGAGGATAAGACGTATACGGCGCAAGGAATTGTTGAGGGAATTTTGACGCATGAACCGAGAGGGGAAAACGGATTCGGATATGACCCCATTTTTTATGTACCGGAGGCGGAAAAGACGACCGCGGAAATGACGAGCGCGGAGAAGAACGCGATAAGCCACAGGGGGAGAGCACTGAGGAATCTTGCGGAACAATTGTGATTGGTGTGAAGTTTGAAGTGTGGAGTGTGGAGTTGAGGAACAAATTCCGCAAAGCGGAATTTGGAATTGATGCGCCTGCGGGCGCGGGGGAGGATCCAACCGCAAGTTGGCGCGTAATTGTTAATTTAAAAGCCCCAACGGGTGAAGCCGTTGGGGGTTGAAGTTGCATTATCAGTTGCAGCAGCAGTTGTTGTCGCATCCGCATCCGCAGTTGTTGTTATTGCAACCGCAGCCACATCCGCATCCGCAGCCGTTGAAGCCGCCGAGAAGAAGTATGATTATTATGAGGATTATTATCCATTCGCCGTTATTGCAGCCAAACATTTGGTATGACCCCTTTCATGTGCTTGTAATGAGACATCTTTTGTCGCGGCGCGGCTTAAACCGCCCCGCACTACAATATATTAAAATTCCGCATTTTTGTTACAAATTCGATTTCAAAGGAAAATATTTTATTGAATTGCATTTGTGAGCCTGTCAATAATATTATTGAAACCGTAATAACGGTGAATCAGCTCTTCCGCAAGGAAAAACGGAATCGGAAAGGAAGGGACAAAATGAAAAAGAGGCTGTTGATTCTGTTCGCCGTGTGTGCGCTCGCTTTCGCGGCCTGCAGCCGTAACAACGCCGATGATAATAATGTGACGGACGACAACGACACGACAATAGAAAATGACGCGGACGAAGGTCTGCTTGAGGATGACGATTATCAAGACGGCGACGAAACATCGTCCGATGGGATAGTCGGCGAATCCGGTGACGCCGTGCGCGACGCGGCGGACGGGGTCGGCGACGCGGTTGAGGACATCGGCGAGGGTGCGGACAACGTTATGGACGACGTCGGCGAAGGAATAGAAAACACGGTGCAATAGCGGAATTTCCGCTGTCCGCGCGCCTTTGGCGCACGGAATACATATTTTTAAGGTGGGATACATAGTGAATCACATTGAATTTCCGAATTTGGGGCTTGATTTTCATATCAATCCGATTGCGTTGGAGCTGCCGTTTGGCATCAAGCTGCACTGGTACGGAATAATCATCGCGGTCGGAATGGTTTTGGCGGTGTTTATAGCATATCGCGAAATAAAAAAAGTGCGGGATGCGGAGTTTTTGTTTGACATGCTGCTTATTACCCTTCCGGGGGGGATAATCGGCGCACGGCTTTATTACGTTGTTTTTTCTTGGGACAGCTACAAAAATAATTTGAGTGAAATATTTGCAATCTGGCACGGAGGGCTTGCGATATACGGCGGAATTATCGCGGGATTTATTTGCGTCGTGATTTTTGCGAAAGTGCGCAAAATTCCGCTGTTATGGCTGCTTGACATTTGCTCGTGCGGATGTATTTTGGCGCAGTCGATTGGAAGATGGGGCAACTTTGTAAACGCCGAAGCCTACGGCGGAAAGACGGATGTTTTTTGGGGAATGGTCGTAAACGATGCGGATTATATGGTGCATCCGACGTTTTTTTACGAATCGCTTTGGAATTTTATCGGATTTTTGATTTTATACTTTGTCGTTTTGCGGCGGAAAAAGAACGACGGGGCATGTCTTTCGTTTTATTTTGTGTGGTACGGCGCAGGACGGTTTTTTATCGAGGCGCTTCGAAGCGACAGCTTGTACCTTGGAACGATTAAGGTGTCGCAGCTTGTGGCGCTTTTGAGCTGCGCGGCGGGCATTGCGCTTTTTGTCTTCACTCACAAAATCGGGAAAAAAAGGGACGCAGAGTAGAGCTGCGCTATGGATTTTCTTCTATAATATGTGCGGCTGAAGAAACGCAGCAAAGTGTAATGTGTTCGTTATGTTACAGTTTGATGAAATTTAGATTATTAAGCAGATACAACACTTGACGAATTTCGCATATTGTGATAGAATAACCTCATGATTTTGTGCTTGTGTTTTGTGTTTATTCATGAGCGAAAAAATCGGAAATATTTATTTTACGGGAGGAAAAAATATGAAAGCAGGAAAGGCACTGTTGGCTTTTATATTGGTGGCAGCGATGTTTTTCTCCATGACGGCGTTCCCGGCGATTGCGGCCGATGACGACGATGATGAAGAAACGACGACAGCAACGACGGAAGAAACCGCGACGACACGCGACGTGTCGCTGAGCGACGTAGATTCAACCGCCACCGAGGGCAAGGCTATTACAAACCTTGTGTCGCTCGGAATTATAAACGGCTATCCCGACGGCACATACCGCGCGTCAAACAACATAACGAGAGCGGAATTTGCCGTTGTTATGATAAGATTCCTCGGCAGCGAAGGACTTATCGACCCGAATACGGAATCGGGCTTTGAGGATTTGGACACGGACGAAAACTATGCATGGGTTCGTTCGTATGTAAAACTGGCTTCGACGCTCGGAATTATCAACGGCTTTGAGGACGGCACGTTCCGCGCGAACGACCCGGTAACTTATGAGCAGGCGATAAAGATGATTGTGTGCGCGACCGGCTATGAGGCGCAGGCGCTGGCATACACAACCGAGGGAGATTGGTCGAGCGGATATATCCGTGAGGCACTCTATCTCGGCATTACGAAAAATACCAGCACATCGAACAAGACCGGCTCCGTTAAGAGAGGTACGGTTGCAATATTGGTCAACAATTCTCTCGACGTTGAGCGTCAGGCTGACTTGGTAAATGACGGAAGCAGCAGCAATGTAATCATTATGCCCAGCGGCGGCGGCTCCGGCACGATGCTCGACAATCAGAACGTGAGAAATGTCACCGGCGTTGTTACGGGAACATATGTTACAGAGCTTGACGACGGAGACAGCGAGATTGAAAGCAACCACATCCGCATAGACGACACAATCTACGAGATAGGCTTTTCGGAAAACCCGAACGATTATCTCGGCGCAAAGGTAAAGGTTGTTGTCGGCACTACGACAGATACAGGCTATTATGATGTTTGCCAGAGCATTGAGCTTGTGAACAAAAACAGCATTTTCACCGTTACGGCTGATTGCTATCACGGCTTTGACGGAGATAAGACAATTTCGTATTCCGAGACGAGAGACGGCAAGGTTAAAACCCTTTCGCTCGACAGCGACTACGTTGTAATTTATAACGGCAAGTACTACGACTATAATCTTGAGGAATTGGAAGACACATTCACAAGCGGCACGATTGAGTTTGTAAACAGCGACTCCGACGCGGCTTATGAGGTTGTAAGAGTAAATTCTTATGAGGTGCTTGTTGTGTACACGGCGCCGACTTCGAGCAAGAACTACGCGATTGCTATGTATGATCAGGAATATTCGGGAACGGGCTCGACGACGGTAGAATTTCCCAGCGAGTCGACGACTGTAACATTCCATCTTACGAGAAACGGCAGCGAAATTAAGCTGACTGACATAAAGAAGTGGGACGTGCTCAACATTAAGGAATCGCCTGACGATGCGGACGGCAAGAAGTATTTTGAGTGTGTCGTCACGAGAGACACCGTTTCGGGCACCGTTACGGCGAGAAACAACGAATATATCGAGATAGACGATAAGGAATACTATATTTCGGATTATTATCTGAACTATGAGGATGAAGATAAGCCGGACATGAATGCGGGCGACTACGTTCAGGTTTATTTGGACGCGCAGGGCATTATCGTTGCGGCGGCGGAATCGAGCAGCAGCTCGTCATCTTCCTCGATTACCGAGGCTTACGCATACATTCTCGGTTTGAGACAGGAATCCGAAAATTCGGAATATGACCTTGAATTTAAGCTTTATACGACCTCGGGTGAGACAATCCAAATAGGCACCGCGTCGAAGGTTACGATTGACGGCACGAAGTATAAGGCGACTGACGAGGACATTCTCGATTATCTTGAGGAAAGCGCAATCACGGCAAACGCGGCTTACGGCGATGCGGAGAATGTTGTATATCATCAGCCGATTGTGTATAAGACAAACGCGAGCGGACTTATTTCGACAATCTACACCGTACAGTGCGACGACAATGAGGACATTTCGCAGACTGCCGACCCTGACCGCTATGTTGCGGCGGAGGAGAGAACATATACTTCATCCTCACGCAGCTTCAGCGACTTTAAGGTGAGCAGCTCGACAAAGATTATATTTGTACCCGACAACAGACAGTCGAATGACGATTATTTGACATATTCGTCGTATTCAAAGGCATTTACGAATAAGAGAGAATATATTGTTGAAGCTTACGGCTTGACGGACAGCAAGACAGCGCAGTTGGTACTGATGTACGGTTCGAACGACGATTCTATCTATACGAGCTCGTCACCGTGGATGATTGTAGCATCCAAGTCCGACACGACAAGCGGTACGGTTGTCAAGGGCTATAAAGGAACCAGCACATCGCTTGTGAGCGTGACTGTGGCGGATGACGGTCCGAGCATTTCCTCCATAGGCAAGGGTGATATTATCAGATACCTTGTAAACAGCGACGGCAAAATGACCGACTATGAGATTTGGTTCGACGCAAGCGATCCCATTCAGGCGGAGCCGGTTTCATCTGTGACGGAGGCTATAGAAAATCGTATTTTGGAGATTCACTCCACAAGCGTGGATCCGGTGACGAATTATCCGTCGGCTACGTTCCGTCTGCAGTACGGTACAGTTCTCGACATTTTGGTTGACGAGGACGGAGACAGCGTTGACGAGGAGACAATCACGGTAACGCCTACAATAGTTGAGGACAGCGTTGAAATGGCGCAGGACGGCAACGGCGTTGTTACGAGAACAATCGGTTCGAGCGTTAAGGTGTTCTACTTCGATACTTCGGTTAAGAACGGAACCGTCGAAACCGATGCCGACCTTTCGGATATTATTTCCTATGAGGACGGCGGCGATTCGGCGACGAGAGTAATAACCTACTCGCAGTCCGGTACGCTGAGAATGATTTATATTATAGG
>JAJQCX010000001.1 GCA_021202495.1 Clostridia bacterium
AATCGGCTGACGCGGTTGGGTGAGATTGCGAAAGAGCAGGTTGAAGAATTGAAAGAGAGGTATGAGGGGTTAATTATTGACAATTTTGTTATAATGCCGAACCATGTACATATATTGTTGTCGAATTATGATATGAAGAAGAGGGAAACGGTAATAAGGATTATCGGCGCATATAAGTCGCGGACAGCGAATTTATGCAGGGAAAGCGGATTTGATGGGAAATTATTTCAGACGTCGTTTTATGACAGAATTGTGAGGAACAGGCAGGAATATGAGAAGATTTATAGATATATTGACGAAAATCCGATGAGGTGGAATAGGGATATGTATTTTTGAAGAGGAAAAATTCCGCGGGGCGGAATTTATTGGATTAAATCGCCTGCGGGCGGGAACGGCGGGGGACAAGCCCCCGCCCTACGACCGGTGTGGTGGGGGTATTGGGTGCGTGGGTTGATTTTGAAGGTAATGGGAATTTTAAGATTTTACCGTGAATGTGGTGGGGTTACGTTGTAGGGACGGATTATAATGCGGGTGGAAACGAAGAGAGAGGAAAACACGCCGATAGGCGCATATAATCAAAAGAATTTTGCGGAGCAAAATTTTATCCTTTGGAGACGGAGATGTGGGAAAAATAAAAAAGATAAATTTTGCGTGGCAAAATTTATTGATTGAATCGCCTGCGGGCGGGAACGGCGGGGGACGAGCCCCCGCCCTACAACCGAGGTAGTGGGAGAATGATTAGAAAGGCGGGTGTGTGAATGAAAAGCAGGGCGACGACGGTTTTGTTGGTTATTGTGTTTATTTTGGGGCTGTGTATTATGGCATATCCGCCGGTTAGTAATTATTGGAACAAATATCACACTACGCGAATGATTGCGGATTACACGGACGCGATTGCGGAGATGGATTACAGCGTATATGAGGCGATGATTGAGGCGGCGGAGGAATGGAACGCGGAAAGGGCGGAAAATCAGACCGGGCTTTATTTATCGGACGCGGAATATGAAGAATATGAACAATTGCTGCAGGTGACGAAATCGGGAATTATGGGGTACATCGATATTGAGAAGATTGACGTGGAGCTGCCGATATATCACGGAACGTCGGCGGGCGTTTTGCAGGTGGCGACCGGGCATTTGAGCGGGACGAGTCTGCCCGTGGGCGGGGAGAGCTCGCACTGCGTCATAAGTGGGCACAGAGGGCTGCCGAGCGCGATGCTCTTTACCGATTTGGACGAGATGGAGATTGGGGACACGTTTGAGCTGACGGTTTTGAACGAGACGTATACTTATGAGGTGGATCAAATCTCGATTATCGAGCCGGAGGACACGGAAAGTCTGTTCATCGTGGAGGGTGAGGATTACTGCACGTTATTGATGTGTACGCCGTATGGGATAAACACGCACAGGCTGCTGGTTAGGGGTGTGAGGATTGAGACGACGGGGACGCATGTGAGGGTCATCAATGAGGCGGTGAAGGTGACCAGCGTTTTGGTGGCGGCGGTGATTGCCGCGCCGATGCTGGTGATTTTGCTTATTGTGATGTTGGCGACAACGAGGAGGAGGAAAAGGTAGTGTGGAGTGTGAAGCGTGAAGTGTGGAGTGTGGAGTGTGGAGTGTGAAGTGTGGAGTGTGAAGTGTGGAGTGTGGAGTTGAGGAAAAAATTTTGCGGGGCAAAATTTTTATTATATGTATGCGCCTGCGGGCGCGGGATGTGTGGAGCGGGGGAAAGTTGCACAAAATAAATGTGAAAAAATTGTGAATTTCGGCGGGTTGGACATTGACTATGGGGAAAAATTGAGGTAGAATAGGATAACAATTCAAGGGAGGATTTTTGATGCCGGACAAATCGCGAAACAGCACGATGAGGGCTTTAACGTGGGTGACGCAATTTGGTCTGAGCTTGGTCTCGCCCTTGATTTTGTGTATATACGCCGCGTATTGGTTGAATATGAAATACGGTTGGGGAAATTTTGTCGTGATTATCGGGCTTTTTGTGGGATTAGCCGCAAGCGGGATGAACATGGTGAAATATTACAAAGCCGTGAAGAATGAGAGCGGAGGGAAGGTCGATGACAAAAAGGACGCTGACGGACGTCGCGAAGGTGGCGGTATGTAATTTTGCCGTGGGCGCGGTGATGGTTGGAGTGTTCGCGATTTTGGGGTACTTTGATTTGACCGTGCTTTGGGGCGCGCTTTTGGGCAACGCGTTCGTTTCGCTGAACTTTTTGTGGATTGGCTTTACCGTGGAAAGAAGCGTTGCGAAAGATCCTAAGAAGGCGCAGCAGAGAGTGAGTTCGACATACGTTTTGCGGCTGGTCGCTGCGGGCGTGATGGTTTTTGCCGCGATAAAGCTCGAATGCTTTAATTACGTGGCGGCTATTATACCGCTGTTTTATCAGAAATTCGTTATCATGGCGGTGGGCGCTTGGACAAACAGAAGGAAGAAGGACGATAAGGGAATGGTGAGCGAAGCATGAGTGTTACGGGACCTTCGATATTGTTTACAATTCCTATTCTCGGAGGAATTGATATTACCGAGACTATCTTAAACGGGTGGCTCGTGGTGCTGATTGTGTTGGCGCTGAGCTTGTTTCTGACGCACAATCTCAAGACGAAAAATCCGTCGAAGCGGCAGCTTGTGGCGGAGAAGATTTATTCGATGCTGTGCAACATGGTGCGCGGAAACATGGGCGAAAGGTACGTGAGCTTTACGCCATACATCGGGGCGCTGTTCGGCTATTCAATCTTCGGATCGCTGTTGGGGCTTGTGGGGCTGCGAGCAGTGACCGCGGACATGAGCACGACGGTCGGCATGGCGCTTGTGACGTTCTTTATGATTGAGATTAACAACATATATCACAACGGCGTGGGCGGCTGGATAAAGAGCTTTACCGAGCCGGTGGCGATTATTACGCCGATAAACATTATCAGCGAGGTTGCGAACGTCATTTCGATGTCGTTTCGTCATTTCGGCAACATTGTGGCGGGCGTGATTATTTCGGACATGGTTTACTGGGCGTTGGCGAATTTCAGCTCGTTTGTGTTGGGGTGGATACCGAGCACGGCGATTGCGTCGATACCGATTTTCCAGATAGGCATTCCGGCGGTGCTGTCGATATATTTTGATTTATTCTCAAGCTTTTTACAGGCGTACATTATTTCGATGCTGACGATGGTGAATGTGTCGCGTGTGACGGAAGCATAACAAGCGTGCCGCTTGAGGCATATTCGCGCGGTAGTGCGGCGGAGGAACGGCAGGCGGTGGCCGCGGTTTTTAATGCAGTGGCAGACCGCGGGCGGCAAGCGTGCCGCTTGAGCCATATTCGCGCGGTAGTGCGGCGAGAAATGGCAGTCAGTGGTCGCGGTTTATAATGAAACGGTAAACCGCGGCGGGGGACGAGCCCCCGCCCTACGACGGAGGCAGCGGGGAGCTGTGAGTTGTTGAAAATATTCCGCAGTGCGGGATTTGAACTTTTTTATAATTTTTAAGGAGGACTTTAACTATGGATGCAATGTTGGCAAAGGCAATTGTTATGGCGGGAAGCGCTGTGGGCGCGGGACTTGCGATGATCGCAGGTATAGGCCCGGGTATAGGTCAGGGTTTTGCGGCAGGTAAGGCGGCGGAGGCAGTCGGAAGACAGCCCGAGGCAAAGAGCGACGTTACATCGACGATGCTTTTCGGCGACGCGGTTGCGGAGTCGACAGGTATTTACGGTTTGGTTATCGCGCTGCTGCTGTTGTACGCAAATCCGTTTGTAAGCCAGTTGTAATTATTCGGGAAAAACCGGATGTGGGGAGTGAATGTAAAAAATGCCATTTATTTCGGTAGATACATGGACGCTCATATTCACATGGGTCAATCTTTTGATACTGTTTTTCATTGTGAAAAAGCTCTTTATGAAGCCGATACAGAAGATGCTCGACGATCGCAATGCGGAAGTGCAGAGCGTATACGCGGGCGCGGACGCGGCGGAAAAGGCGGCAAATGAGATGAAAGACACGTATGAAAAGAAGCTTTCGGGCGCGGAGGAAGAGGCGGCGCAAATCGTTTCGAACGCGGTTGAAAGCGCGTCGAACCGTTCAGATTCTATTGTGAAGGAAGCCGAGGACAAGGCGGCGGGCATGATAGAGCGGGCGCAGAAGACGATTGAGGCGCAGAAAGAGTCGGCATATGCCGAGCTCAAGGGCGACGTTTCGTCGATGGCGGTTGAGATTGCGCAGAAGATTATCGAAAAGGACATCGACGAGAGCGACCACGAAAAGCTCATTGCCGAGGCGCTGGAAGGTTTGGGTGGCTCGAATGAATGAAAGAGCGGCGCTGTACGCTTCTTCTCTTTACGCGGTAGGCGCGGAGAGCGGAGCGGAGAAGGAAATTTATGAAGACCTGTGCATGGTGAAAGAGCTTTTTGACGAAAACAGGGATTACAAAAAGCTTTTAAATTCCGTGCAGGTGCCGCTTGAAGAGCGGGAAAAGCTTATCGACGAAGCTTTTTCGGGCGTTTTGGGCGAATATTCTCTGAATTTTCTCAAGATATTGGCGAAAAAGAGAATTTACGACATTTGGAGCGACTGCTTCAAAGAATATGAAAAGCTGTATTTTAAGGACGCCGGCATAGAGCGGGCGAAGATTGTGACCGCAGTCGTGCTTGACGAGGCGAAGAAAGAGGAAATTGTAAACAAGATTTCAGCTTCATTGGGCAAGACGGTGTTGGCGGATTTTGTACTCGACAAGAGCATTGTCGGGGGAATTGTGATAGAAACGGCGACGAGCAGCATTGACGCGAGCGTTAAGACGAAGCTCGAGAGCATTAAGAGGTACATCAGCAAATAGGAATTTTGGGAGATGATGAGGTGCAGCTGAAATCAGATGAAATTGCGGGCATCATAAAGCGGCAAATTAAAAATTACTCCGACAAGACAGTGGAAACCGAAACGGGGCACGTTATCGAGGTCGGAGACGGCATTGCCAAGGCGACCGGACTTGAAAACTGCATGTCGAACGAGCTTATTGAGTTCGAGAACGGCGAAATGGCGATGGCTATGAACCTTGACGAGGAGACCGTCAGCCTTTGCGTGCTCGGCTCGGACAAGGGCATTAGAGAAGGCAGCACGGTTAAGAGAACGGGCAGAGTTGTTGAAGTGGGCGTAGGCGAGGAACTGATAGGACGCGTTGTTGACGCGCTCGGAAAGCCCATTGACGGAAAGGGCGACATAAACACTTCTCACACGCGCCCGATCGAGTGCAAAGCGCCGGGCATTATCGAGAGAAAAGCCGTTTCGGTGCCGCTGCAGACGGGCATTAAGGCGATAGATTCGATGATACCTATCGGCCGCGGACAGCGTGAGCTGATAATCGGAGACAGGCAGACCGGTAAGACGGTTATCGCGACGGACACGATAATAAACCAGCGCGGGCAGGGTGTTATTTGCATTTATGTCGCGATTGGACAAAAGAGCTCCACGGTGGCAAACATTGTGGACACATTTGAGAAAAACGGGGCGATGGATTACACAATCGTCGTTTCTGCAACGGCGTCGGATTCGGCTCCGCTGCAATATATCGCGCCTTACTCGGGCTGCGCGATGGCGGAATATTTTATGTATCAGGGCAAAGATGTGCTTATCGTATATGACGATTTGTCAAAGCACGCGGTGGCATACAGAGCGATGTCGCTGCTTATCCGCCGTCCGCCGGGACGCGAGGCATATCCGGGCGACGTGTTCTATTTGCATTCGAGACTGCTTGAAAGAGCGGCGAGGATTTCGCCCGAAGCGGGCGGAGGCTCGATAACGGCGCTGCCTATCATTGAAACGCAGGAGGGCGACGTTTCGGCGTATATTCCGACGAACGTTATTTCGATAACGGACGGACAGATTTTCCTTGAAACCGAGCTTTTCCATTCGGGTGTTATGCCGGCGGTAAACCCGGGCATTTCGGTGTCGCGTGTGGGCGGCAATGCGCAGATTAAGGCGATGAAGAAAATTTCGTCGACGTTGAAATTGATGTATTCGCAGTACCGCGAGCTGGCAAGCTTTGCGCAGTTCGGCTCGGATTTGGACGACGACACGAAAACGAGGCTTGCGCAGGGCGAAAGAATTGTGGAAATATTGAAGCAGGATAGAAACAAGCCCGTGCCCGTGGAGTTGCAGGTTGTTATAATTTACGCCTGCGTCAACGACCTTTTGATGGACGTTGATGTTGAAAAAATCGCGGGATTTGAAGAGTTTCTCTTTGAAAACGTGAGAAACAATTACGCGGATATTATAAAGAACATTTCCGAGACGAAGGAGCTTTCAAAGGAAACAGAGGAACGGATTAAGGAAGCCGTTTCGGACAGCAAGAAAAAATTTGCTGCGGTGCGTTAAGGAGGCAGAAAAATGCCCCAATCAATGAAGTTGATTAAAAACAGAATAAAGAGCGTTCAGAGCACGCAGCAGATAACAAAGGCGATGGAGCTTGTTGCGACGTCGAAGCTGCGGCGCGCAAAGGACGACATGGAGCGGACGAAGCCCTATTTTGACACTTTGAAGGACGCCGCGGAGGAAATTTTGGCGACAAATACCGAGTTTTCCTCTCCGTTTTGCAAGGGCGATCCGGAAAAGCCGTGCTGTCATGTCGTGATTGCGGGCGACAGGGGCTTGGCGGGAGGATATAATGCAAACCTTTTCCGTTCGCTTTCGGTGAAGGATGGGGATTTTATCCTGCCGATAGGGAAAAAAGCCGAGGAATATTTTTCAAAGAAAAACGTGGAGATTTTGTCGCGCGACTATGTTGTGGCGGGCAATATTGACGCGAGCGACTGTATGCACATGGCGCTGATAATCGCAAACGATTATAAAGAGGGTAAGTTCGGCGCGGTGAAGGTGAGCTACACGAAATTTGTGAATGTGCTTTCGTTTGTGCCGAGCGAAGAAGAGCTGCTGCCGTTTGTGCCAAAAAATGAGGAGAAAAGGGAGCATAAAATGCTCACGCTCTACGAGCCCGGCGTCGACGCGGTGTTTTCGTACTTGATACCGCAGTATGTGAGCGGAATTATTTACGGCGCGGTGACAAGCTCGGTGGCGTCGGAGCTTTCGGCAAGGCGAAACGCCATGCAGTCGGCGAACAAGAACGCCGATGAGATGATTTCCGATTTGACGCTGAAATACAACAGGGCAAGACAGGGCGCCATTACGCAGGAGATAACGGAAATTGTGGCGGGCGCAGAGAATTGATAAAGGATGAGGTGAATTGCATGGCAAACAAGATGGGAAAGGTTATTCGCGTCGAGGGACCGGTCATTGACGTGCGGTTTGAAGACGGCGATATGCCGAATTTGCTTAACGCGCTTGTCGTTAAGAACGGTGAGTCCAAGATTACCGTTGAAGTCGCGCAGCACATCGGCGACGACGTTGTGCGCTGCATTGCGATGAATTCGACGGACGGTTTGCAGCGCGGAGCCGAAGCCGTTGACACGGGCGATTCGATTAAAGTACCGGTTGGCAAAGAGACGCTCGGCAGAGTGTTTAACCTTCTCGGCGAGCCGGTTGACAACGGACCCGAAGTTGAAACGAAGGAAAAGTGGAGCATACATCGTCCGGCGCCGTCCTATGAGGAGCAGCAAGGCACGACGGAAATTCTCGAAACGGGAATTAAGGTTGTGGACTTGATTTGCCCTTACGCGAAGGGCGGAAAGATTGGGCTTTTCGGCGGCGCGGGAGTAGGCAAGACGGTTTTGATACAGGAGCTTATTCATAACGTCGCGATGGAGCACGGCGGATATTCCATATTTACCGGCGTTGGCGAGAGAAGCCGCGAGGGCAACGACCTTTATCACGAGATGAAGGAGTCGGGCGTTCTGAGCAAGACGGCGCTTGTTTACGGACAGATGAACGAGCCGCCGGGAGCGAGAATGAGAGTCGGGCTTTCGGGATTGACGATGGCGGAATATTTCCGCGACAGAGAAGGACAGGATGTGCTTCTCTTTATAGATAACATTTTCAGATTTACTCAGGCGGGCAGCGAGGTTTCGGCGCTGCTCGGGCGTATGCCGTCGGCGGTTGGATATCAGCCGACGCTTGCGACGGAAATGGGTACGCTGCAGGAGAGAATTACATCGACGAAGAAGGGTTCTATTACATCGGTTCAGGCGGTTTACGTGCCGGCTGACGACTTGACTGACCCTGCGCCCGCGACGACGTTCGCGCATCTTGACGCGACGACGGTGCTTTCGCGTTCAATTGCGTCGATGGGTATTTATCCGGCGGTTGACCCGTTGGAATCGACTTCGAGAATACTCTCGCCCGACGTTTTCGGCAAGGAGCATTACGAGGTCGCAAAGAGCGTGCAGAAGATTTTGCAGCGTTATAACGAATTGCAGGACATCATTGCGATAATGGGTATGGATGAGCTGTCGGACGAGGATAAGCTGACGGTAAGTCGCGCGAGAAAGGTGCAGAGATTCCTTTCGCAGCCGTTCTCGGTTGCGGAGCAGTTTACCGGCATGGCGGGAACATACGTTCCGCTTTCGGAGACTGTGCGCGGATTTAAAGAGATTATTGAAGGAAAGCACGACGATTTGCCTGAGTCGGCGTTCCTCTTTGCGGGCACTATTGATGAAGCCGTTGAAAAGGGGAAAGGCTGATGGAATACGATTTGAAAATAGTGACCCCCGATAAAGTGGCGTTTGACGGCAAAGCAGAAAGGCTTGTTGCGCGCAGTGTGGACGGCGACGTGTGCATTTTGGCGCGGCACGTCAATTACATGACGGCGCTTTCTATCGGGCAGGTGAAGGTGCGCAAAGCGGGCGAGGATTTTCGCGTTGCGTCATGCAGCGGCGGCACGCTGATTGTGACGAACGGAAGTGTGCTTCTCATTGCGTCGACCTTTGAGTGGGCGGATGAGATCGACATTGAAAGAGCCCAAAGGGCGAAGGAAAAGGCGGAAAAGAGGATGCAAGATAAGGCGACGGATTATGAAATGAGAGTTGCGGAATTTAAGCTCAAAAGGGCGCTGAACCGGCTCAGTACGGGAATGAAGTGATAAAAAGCCTGCGAAATCGCAGGCTTTTTATGAATAATTAGAAATTAGAAATTAGCAATTGAGGATCAAAAATGCAAAGCATTTTTGATAAAATCAAATTGTGCTTTGCAAAATTTGTACCGTAATTGCACATTGCTGATTGCTAATTTTAATCAAATCATATGCGTGCAAATGGGAGTGAAAGAAAATGAAAACAAGGCTGCTTATCAGCGCTTGTCTTTTGGGGTGCGGGTGTCGGTATGACGGGGAAAGCCGTCCGATGAGGGCAGAAGATATAGAGAAAATTGCGGAAGAGTTTGAGATTGTGCCGTTTTGCCCCGAGATTTACGGCGGGCTTAAAACTCCGCGCGAGGCTTCTGAGATTGTGGGAGATAGGGTTGTTACAAAAGCGGGGCGCGACGTGACGCGCGAATATAAGCGCGGGGCGGAGGAAGCGGTGAGGCTGGCAAAGCTCTTTAATATAAAATGCGCGCTTTTGAAGGAGAGAAGTCCGTCTTGCGGGAAAAATGAGATTTACGACGGTACTTTTTCGGGGAAGCTCAGAAATAGTAGCGGAATTGCAGCGGAGCGGCTCATTGAAGAAGGAATTAAAGTTTTCGGGGAAAGCGAGATTGAAGATTTGATAAGGTTAAACGGGAGGAATTGAAATGTCGGTTGCAAAGGTTGAAAAATATTTAAACGAGATCGGCGCGGAGGAGAAGATAATTATATTGTCCGATTCGAGCGCGACGGTGGAATTGGCGGCGCAGGCTCTTGGCACACAAGAGGCGCGGATTGCGAAAACGCTTTCGTTTTTGCAAAAGGAAGGGGCGGCGCTGATAGTTACGGCGGGCGATGCGAAGGTTGACAACAAAAAGCACAAAGAGAAATTCGGCGAAAAGGCGAAAATGATACCTTTTGACGAGGTTGAAGGATACATAGGGCACGCGCCCGGCGGAGTGTGCCCGTTTGGCGTGAATGAGGGAGTAAATGTTTATCTTGATAAGTCGCTTTCAAGGTTCGAGACTGTGTTTCCCGCAGCCGGCGACGGACACAGCGCGATTGAGCTGACACTTGAAAAATTGGCGGAATATGCAAAATGCGGAGAATGGGTTGACGTGTGCAAGGGATGGGAATGATAATTAG
>JAJQCX010000069.1 GCA_021202495.1 Clostridia bacterium
AATATAATGTCAGAGCAGTTCTCGATTCCGAAAAAAGCATAAACTTAGGCACCGTATATGAATCCGTTGTCGCATCGGAATTGAAAGCGCACGGGCATAATCTTTTCTATTATGATAATCGCAGCAAAGGCGAGGTTGACTATCTCATAGACGATTACGATTCACTGTCCGTTGTACCCATTGAAGTAAAATCGGGAAAAGATTATACCGTTCACAGCGCATTAAATAACTTTGTTTCAAACGAATCGTATAATATACAAAAGGCAATCGTCCTCTCCAACGAACGCGAAATAACTCATAAAGGCAAAATCATGTATATGCCAATATATTTCGTTATGTTTCTTTAGTTTGATAAGCTTGAATTTTAACAATCTTCTCTCCGCGGAAAAATAGAATTTACTTCATTGACGCGATATAAAATAACGTGTATAATGTAAATATATTGGGGTGATATTTATGATTCTTTATCACGGCAGCAATCTTATTGTCGACAAGCCTCGCCTTATCCGACAAAACAGGTATCTTGATTTTGGTTTCGGCTTTTACACAACCACAAATAAAACACAGGCTGTCAGCTTCGCCGAAAAAGTCTACAAAAGAAAAAACGAGGGTTCCAAAGCCGTCAGCATCTTTGAAATTGACGAGGAAAAAGCATTCTCTTCTCTTTCGATTTTGCGTTTCAATATGCCCGATGAAGCATGGCTGGACTTTGTCGCCGAAAATCGCTCCGGAAATTACAGCGGTAAATCATATGACATAATTTACGGTCCCGTTGCCGATGATAATGTATACACTACTTTCGCGCTTTATCTGTCCGGCGTTCTGACAAAAGCGCAGACGGTTGAAGCACTGAAAATAAAAAAACTATACGATCAAATGGTCTTTGCTTCCGAAAAAGCTCTCTCATATCTGAAATTTATCGGCACAGTGCCAAAGGAGGAATTTTGATGGACAGCAAAAAATTTGAAGCCGTGCTCATTTTAATCGTTCCGCAAGTTATTGCTTTGATCACTCAAAATTATCCGTGGGACGAAATCACAGCCTCAAAGAATTTTTATAATTCAAAAGTATATGAAAAATTGGAGGACGAAGAAACAAAGGTTTGGCATTTCAGCCCGCTCACTCTTTTCAACATGTTCGACGAAGAACAAAAAACGGGCGATTTTGAATTTCCGGAGGAGGCATAGTTATGAGCAAAGAGGGCAATTTTCTCATATTTTGTATTGAACAGTATAAATCAGCTAAAAATCTAAATGGCAAAGAAGTCATACAATTATTCAGCGATTATAATGTCTCGGAATATATTGTTTCCTGCTTTGAAGCGCTGCATACCACCGGCACGAATTATATCATCGAAGATATTGATTCATACATCAAAGCACACAACCCCGCCTGACATCTCCGCTGCCTCTTCCATTGTCACAACCCTAATCCCTTTTCCCTTCAAATACGCCAAACACTTTTCAAGGGTTACAATATCGATCGGCTCATACCCGCGCATCTCCGCGATTTTCTCTCCCTCGAAAAATGATGCGTGCCCCGCGAAAACGATTGTTTTTCCCGAATCTATATGCGCTTTCATTTCCTCAAACGTCGTTTTGCCGAGTATGTCAACCCTCTCCGCCCCGCAAAGCGTGTTTCGTGTTTCAATAAAATATTCTTTTGCCGCGCCGAGCAGGTCCTCCGTGTACCTATGATACGGAAAAGCGAACGTGCGCGGCTTTTTTCCCGTGCATTTTTCAATCGCGGCAATCGAGCGCGTCATGTTTTCCTTAGCCTCATCAAGCGTCATTTTCGTAAAATCGTCGTGCGTATAGCCGTGACTTCCGACCTCAAAGCCGCACTTTGCCAATTCGCAAAACGCTCCCGCGTATTTTTCCTCAAACCCCGCCTCGCCGGGTATTGCGTAAAACGTGCATTTAAAGCCGTATTTTCCAAAGACAGGCGCCGTCAAAAGTGCGTGGCGCAGAAAATTGTCATCCCACGTAAAAATCACTTGCCGCATCACTTTTGCCGCTCCTTTTTATTTACCACGAATATTCCGCAGCTCACAAGGCAAAGCGCCAAAATTATCTGCAGTCCCACAACGTCCGATTCGTTCAATATCACCGCCGACAAAATTGTGCCCATTATCGGGTTCGCGCAGCCGTAAACCGACACGCTCGACACGTCGTTGTATTTCATCAAGAGCCCCCAGATTGAATACGAAACCGCCGAAATGCACGCCATGTAAAAAAGCAGCACACACGCCCCAACGCCCGACGGCGCAATTCTTCCCCCGAAGCACAGCCCCGCGATTGTCATAATAAGTCCGCCCACGGCAAACTGCGCACCCGATAAAAGCACCGGATTTTCATATTCGGAATATATTTTTATCATCGCTGTCGAAATGGCGTAAGCGAGCGCCGCAATCAGCACAAAGCCCTCGCCCGTCCACGAAAACGCGATCTCTCCGCCACCCAAGCTCACGACAATGACCCCCGCAAAGCCCAAAAGACAGCCGCACACCTTTTTTGCCGTCAGCTTTTCCGTTTTAAAGACAAGCGCCGAAATAAGCACCGCCAAAAAGACGTTGCTGCCGTTTATTATCGAACTCGACACCCCGCCCGCTCTCGCAAGTGCTGAATAGAAAAAGACATACTGCAAAACCGTCTGCACCATCGCAAGCTTTATTATGTATTGAAACGACTTCGCACTCTTTGGCTTCAACACCTTTCGCGTCCCAATGCTGCCGATTATGAGCGTCAGTATTCCCGCCAGGAAAAACCGCACTCCCGCAAACAATATCTGCGACGCCGTGTCCGCCGAATCCACGCCGAAAAGCACATATCCAACCTTTATGCACGGAAATGCGCTCCCCCACAGTGAACAACAGAGAATTGCCAAGATTGCCACCACATAACGCTTCTGTAATTTTTCTTTCATCATATCGTCCTTCTTTCGACACACAATTATAAATCACAAAAGCGTTTTTGTAAACCCCTGTTTAAATCGGAAATTCAAAATTATCAAACGATTAGTAACAGTTCAGCCGCTTCGCGGCTGAAGACGAGGACAAACTCCGCTTTGGTTCGATCGTGTCTTTTTTGGCGCTCCGCTACTTTCAAGCAAATTATTCCATGCAGATATTTCTGCGACATTTTTCCTGTATATCTTGACAACTTCGACAATATCATATATAATTATACACAGGATTTACCTCCAAATCTCGGCAATCAAGCCGAATAATTCATAAAACTTAAAATTTGGTTTTATTGCAGCAGTCATCGGAGCAATCAAACAGATTCAACCGTGAACCGCGCCAAACGGCTGCCTGCCGAGACCGAATAAGACGACAGAACTTGCCGAATGCAAAGCCGTTTGTCGCCGAGACAAAATAAAAAAACAATCAAAACATCAAAAACGTTTCAATTTATCATATATAACTGTAAAGCACAAATATTGTGCGTCGGGAGGGTACTGATGAAAAACGAAAAATTTGAACTGATGCTTGACGAAGAACAATCAAACGCGGTGTTGGAAAAAGGCATGCTTTATGCCGATGCCTTTGTAAATAAAAATTATCTTATCAACTTGGATCGTTATCCGTTAGTAGCGCTCGATCCTGTCGAAAAGTCCGACGAATATGTACGTTTATACCAAATTGAACGCATTGTATACGATGTCGATGAAAACGCCAACGATAAGCTCATCAGCGTTTACAGTGCGTTTTTCAATATTCAAGCCGCCGGTCTGCTCGTAATCCAAAGCACAAGAAATGATTTGGGATTTTATATCGGCGTGCGTTCCGTTGACAATACTTCTACCGCGGAAGCAATTTTGGAAAAGAGCTTCAAAGGTAATTTCGCGGGCAGCCGAATACATGCCATTACCCAAGAACAAGTGCAAAAAGTGTTGGGATCCATCAATAAGAGCGGACGCTTCGGCACCTGTCAAAACGTTTCTTCGGTTTCCATCGTCCCCTCAACGAGAGATGACGATAAAGAGCGTTTTGTGCAGGGCATCGAAAAGTTCATTGACACAATGAAAGGTTCGGAATATACAGCTGTTTTTATTGCCGAACCTTTGAATAAAGAAATCCTCGAACAGCGCAAGCGCGGATTGCAAAAAATTTATTCCGGCTTATCTCCTTTCGCGGCTGTTCAGCTTTCTTACGGCGAAAACCACAGCAAGGCAGTCTCAAAGGGGATGAGCGAAAACTTCTCAAAAACCATCAATGACAGCCTTACGGATACAACGAGCCAGTTCAACAGCCGCTCAACCTCCCGCAACCGCGGAGCCTCGTTCGGCTTCTTGGGAATAGGCTTCAATCGCGGCTCTTCCACCGGCTACAGCTCCGGCAGCTCATGGGCAAGCGCCGTAACCCGCGGAACGTCCGATACCAAGGGCGAAACAACTACGCAAACCGACACGGATACGACCGGCGACAGCCGCACGCTCACCGTCACAAGCGAAAATAAATCCGTAAAGTATATTCTTGAAAAAATCGACCGCCACCTTGACCGCATCAAAAATTGCGAGGCTTTCGGCTTGTGGGACATAGCCTGCTACTTTGTTTCGGAAAATGTGCAGACCTCCGTTGTCGCGGCAAGTACCTATAAAGCCCTGATGGCAGGTTATGACTCCGGCGTGGAGAACTCTTATGTAAATGTGTGGAGGCAGAACAATACCGAAAACACTCCCGCCCTCTTGGAATATCTCCGCTATTGCATTCATCCCCGTTTTTCAATCCCCGGGGACGACCTCTTCTTTGAGATACAAAGTCAAACGGTCAATCCCTGCAGCTTAATCAGCGGCAATGAAATGCCTTATATAATGGGGCTGCCCCATCATTCCGTCCCGGGCGTGACCGTCCTCAGCATGGCGGAATTCGGCAGGAATGTCCGTCTCTCCGGCGGAGCTCCCCGCGGCAAAACGGTAGAGCTCGGTCAGGTTTACCACATGGGAGAAAAAGAAACGGCTCGTGTAAAGCTCGACCTTGAAAGCTTTCGATCCCACTGCTTTATCACCGGTTCCACCGGCTCCGGTAAATCAAATACGACATATCGTATTTTAGACGAAATGATAGCACACAAAATACCTTTCTTGGTAGTAGAACCCGCAAAGGGCGAATATAAACGCTACTACGGCAAACTTCCGGGTCTTAGGGTGTATTGTACGAATCCCCGATTTTATTCTATGCTCCGCATTAACCCGTTCAGATTCAATCAAGGCATACATGTTTTGGAGCACCTCGACAGATTGATTGAAATTTTCAATGCCTGCTGGCCGCTGTACGCGGCAATGCCCGCAATTCTCAAGGAATCATTTGAAAGAGCCTATGTAAAATGCGGCTGGGATTTGGAAAACTCAATCTATATTCCCAACGGTCACAGCAAGTTCCCCACATTTAACGACGTTCTGGAGGCGCTGCCGGAAATCATCAATTCATCGTCGTATTCCTCGGACTCCAAGGGCGATTACACCGGAGCTCTTGTAACACGAGTAAAATCGCTGACCAACGGCATTTCAGGCCAGGTTCTCTGCAGCGCAAACGACATTGACGAAGAATATTTGTTTGACCAAAACGCCATTGTCGATCTCAGCAGAGTTTCTTCCTTGGAAACCAAGAGCTTACTCATGGGTGTGCTGATACTCAAACTGAACGAATACCGTATGTGTACAAGCGAAGAAAACCAACCCCTCCGCCATGTGACCGTAATGGAAGAAGCCCATAACATCTTAAAACGCAGTCCTTCCGGCGGCGGCGAGGGCTCAAGCGTGCAGGCAAAATCCGTTGAAATGATCAGTTCCGCTATTGCCGAAATGCGTACATACGGAGAAGGTTTCATTATCGTTGACCAATCTCCCACAGCGGTGGATGTTTCCGCCGTCAAGAACACCAACACCAAAATCATTATGCGCCTCCCCGATTATGAAGACTGCAAAATTGTAGGTCTTTCCATGGGGCTCAACGACAGTCAAATAAGAGAAATTTCCCGCTTTCCGATGGGCGTCGCGGTTGTCTATCAAAACAACTGGGTCGAAGCCGTTCTGACGCAAATTGATAAGAGCGAAGAACAATATCATCAAAACGACCTGATTACAGACAACTATGCGCTGTCCGTAATTAAGGGGCAGTTGACGGTTGAGCTGATTTTCCAATACGAGACCGGACTTGCCGGCGAAGAGGGGTTCAACTTGGACGACCTGTTGGATATTATTAACAATTCAGACATTAACTCTTCCAAAAAGCAAGATCTTGTCCGGTCAATGGTTGACTGGTGCTCGTACTTTGAACGCGAAACTCCCGTCAACGGCAATTTTTCCGCCAAATTGGCGGAGTTCATCGGCTGTAACGGTCTGTTTGAAACTCTGCCGATTCGGTTTGACAAAGATTACAAAACCGAGCCGAAAATCACCCGCGCTTGTATCGCCAAAAAGGATATGACCGCAATTAAGGATTGGCACGAGCGTGTATATGAACACCTTGACAGTTATGTTTTATTGACAGACCCAAATATCAAGAACAGAGTTCTTCGCTATCTGCTCCTTAACAAACGTGTGAAGGAAATCAACTACAATAAGTATCAATTGATTTACGAAGGAATCTATGGGAAAGCGAGAGAAAACAAATGAATCGGGTAGTTGTATTTTATAATCCTTTTTTACCGGATCTGAAAATAACGGTAAACGGCAAAAAGCTTTCCCCGTACAGCTCCCCAATGAGCTTTCGGCACCAACGACCGGAAAAATGGGTCGACTGCCTGTTCTCGGAACTTTACCGCGAAGTTAACTCCGATTACGAAATGCTTTGCGTGTCAACGGAGTTTACCTGTAAATGGTTGGAGGATATTGCCAATCTCGATCGGCATTGTACCTCCTTTTCCTCCCGCTCCTTACCCTTGTCGGCAAATGTCTATGAAAGGCTCGATAAATTGGAAATGTTGGGATGCGACGATGTTGAAAAAAGCATTGTCATACCCGTCGTCAATGCCGACAGCGACAACGCAATGACAGCTGCCGTATATGAAATTTTAGAGGAACAGGGCATTTTTGAGGATGTCTCGCCCGAAGGCATTACTTGGTCTGACTGTCCGTTGGTTACGCTGGAAATCAATCCGTTTGACGCCGACGATAT
The DNA here is from genome assembly GCA_021202495.1 of Clostridia bacterium. Lineage (GTDB taxonomy): Bacteria > Bacillota > Clostridia > UMGS1883 > UMGS1883 > JAJQCX01. The sequence continues at coordinate 7,121 of JAJQCX010000069.1, forward strand.
TCCCTATGATGCCCCGGCGGTTATCGCTTTATGTTCCGGCGAGGACGATTACATAAAAGCAGCGGGCGAGATTCCCATATACGCCTTGGTAATGGGCACGGAGACAAAGTTTATCAAACGCAGCGGAACAAAGCTGTTTTTCAGTGTAGACCCCGACGATATCGGAATGCTTTTCTTGCAGATAATCGAAGAAGAGGCTCTTTGTCCCGTTGTTTCTCGTTTAAGCTATGAATTTCCCGCACAAGCCAAGGATTTCTTAACCGAAAGTGAAAAAGAGGACTTAGAGCTTGTATGTCAGGGTTCTCCCCTGTGCCGCGTGACCATTCCGCAGATGTGCGACGTCGGACGAGCCGTAAAGCCGAACGCACAAATCCTTCCTTTAGACAGCGAAACGCAAATCCGCATAATTTCGGATTTGCCGGATGTAATCGAGATTGAGGACGGAATGCTCCTTCCCCGTTCGGAGGGAACAGCCGAAGTCTCCGTGTTTATCGGAGACGACCCGTATCCTGTTGCCGCCGAACAAGTAAACGTTCGCAAGAGAAACTTAATCTCAGCCATAAATTTGTTTCCGTCAATGCTCTGTATTCCTGTCGGCGGCAAAAGCGAATTAACGCTCACCACAACTCCCGATGATGCCGAGAACAGAGACGAAATTCGATGGAGCTGCGATGACAGCAGCGTTGCCTCGGTTGATTTTAACACCGGCGTTATTTCCGCAAAAGCTTGCGGACGATGCTCGGTAACAGCTTCTACCGCGGAAACGTCAAAATCCGTTTGTGTGGAAGTGTTGCCGAATATTGAAGATATTATCTGTCCTTGCAGCTTTCTCGAGCTTACCGCAGGCGAACAAAAGAAGTGGAAATATCAAGTCGTCCCCGAAAATGCCTACGGCGTTGATTTTCTGCAAATCATAAGCAGCGATAAAAATGTCGCCGAATACCGCGGAGGATATGTTTTGGGCAAGAGCGCCGGATGCTGCAAAATCTATGTTAAAGACCAAAGCGGCTCAATAAGCCGTGAATTAACCGTTTCGGTAAAGAAAAGCAAAAAGTTTTGGTAACTGTCGGGTTGGGAGGATTATTTTGTGCAGAGTGTATACTACAACAACTTGGGGGTTAACAGGCGGACATATGATGCCGCCCTCCAATGTTTTCAAAACAGGGGCAAAAGTTTTCCCGTTGCCGGTTCACTTCAGGCGACGGAATTGGTTGCCGAAGTGTTAAATGACCATCCGGAAATATTTTATGTCGGTCAAGAGTTCAAGATTATGTCAAGCTTGATGCGCAGAGACATATTGCCCTGCTATCTTTATTCTCATGCCGAAACCGTCCAACTGAAAAGCCAATTGGACTTAGCGGCGGAAACGATAATAGGCAATTCAATAAACGACCATCAATCCGATTACGATAAAGTTCGTTCGCTCCACGACTATCTGAAAAGCAATTTGGAATATGATACTGCCGCCGCAAGCAGCCGCACCCCAAACGAGAGAAACATTGCGCAAGCGCATAATATAGTCGGCGCTTTGCTGAACAACAAATGTGTTTGCGAAGGATTTGCGAAAGCCTTTAAATTTTTGTGTGACAAAATAGGCTTGGAATGTTGGGTTGTGTCGGGGAAAGGCAGCAGTTCGATCGGCGCAGGTCCCCACGCGTGGAACATTGTCCGAATCAACGGATATTACCATCATGTCGACGTCACTTGGGACAATCAATTTTCGGATTCATCCGCAATGCCGAATTACGGATATATGAATTTGAGCGATGATGAAATTGCCAAAGACCATACATGGAACCGAAAAAATTATCCCGTATGTTCTGACTCGCCCTATAACTATTTCAGAGTGAACAATGCTTTGCTTGACAGTAAAGCTCAGTTGGAGAGTATGCTTTATAACAGCATACAAATGGAAGAAGAAATTATCATGTTCCGCGTTGTACGCGGAAGTATATTGGAAAGAGAAATAAACGGATGTTTACCGGACAGCGTTCAGCGAGCCGCCAATCGGTGCAAGCATGTCGCTCTTTCGACATTCCGCTACGGCGGCGTTCCCGAACAGCTCACATTTTTCATTCAGGCTGAATATGCCTACAAATAAAGGAGGACGAATACGCGGCGGCTTGAACAATCCCCTGTTGAACCGCTTGCTCAAACGGGCGGAGAGACGGCAATAGATACTCAAATTGAGGTTGACCTCATATGCGGCGGCGTAGGTTTTGACGACGAGCCCGCAGATGACGATCAGTGGTTAGCAGAAGCTCGAACTAATCAAAAAAGTAAGAGTAAAAAATAAAGATTGATATTTAAGATTGATAAAAGGGAGGCGTAGGCAATGGCGGACATTGAAGGCGGCGGTGATGTAAGCGGCGGTGGCGAAATAAGCGGCGGCAGCGAAGTGAGCGAAACCTCTTCTGCCGAAACCGGCGGCGAAGCTTCCGAGGCCACTCTGGAAGCCGCAGACGAAGAAGCGTGCGAATCCGGCGGCTTTGATGAAGAATCCGACGTGGCAGAAGCTCCGGAAGATATGGAAGAGAAAGAAGATGAATCGGATTATGATGAAGAATCCGACGACAGCCAAGACGTCGGATTCAGCGAGAACGAAGATATAGATGATGAAGATGTCCAAGACGACGAGTCGGAATATGAGGACAGCGAACTCTCCGATGCCGACGAAGACGGCGTAGGGTTTGATGATTCCGACGGCGATATAGACGAAGACACCGAAGATGAAGAAGTCGGTGAGGATGCCGACGACATTGACGATGACGCAGAGACTGACACCGAAACCGACGACATCGACGAGGATGCCGACAACGGCGAGGATAACCTCGACGATATTGACGATGACGCAGAGACTGACACCGAAACCGATGACGATATTGACGGCGAAGATGATTTTGAGGAACCGGAAGACGAAGATGAAGGCGACCTCGAAGATTATTCGGATGACGTCGACGAAGATACAGACGGAGACGAAACTCTCGACGACATTGACGG
>JAJQCX010000173.1 GCA_021202495.1 Clostridia bacterium
ATGTGCTGTTGGACATTCTCTTTTCACCTAAAAAGTAAATGCTGTTGCCGTGATTCGCCCACACGGCTTTCATGCTCGTGCTTCTTCCAAACCCCATCCCACTCTGCGAAGCAAAAACCCCCGTCCTCGTCGTGTCAAGGCGTCTTTCCGTCTGCTTACAAAAATTCTTCAGCTTCGCCTCTTGGTTCTTCAGCTTCACGCTCAACGCCGCAAACTCCGTCTTAGTCTCATTCGTCGGCTTGTTCTTTTGCAGCTCATCGAGCGCCGTCAGCTCGCGCTTCGTCTTCCGAATATCCCGCTCCATGCTCCGCTGAAGCTGACTTGCCTCGTAATCCGTCATCTTCTCCCCGTTGTATGTAACCGTGTGCTCCTTCATCTCGCGCAGCTGCTCATCTGTGTAACTTCTCTTGCTTCCCTCAAAAAACGGAGCGAACGAGTGACGGCAGTTCCACCCCATCAGCCCGTCACCCGTCCCGTACCCCGTAGCGTCGGATAACTTGTCATACCCTTGCGTCTCACCGGATAAAGAATAAACCTGCCCCTGCCACTCAGCGTGCGACGGTCTCGCCCCGTAATGCGCCGTAACCTCCACCAAGTCACACCCCAGCTCCTCGCAGCGCATTTTGTTAATCTCCCCCGCCGTCTGCCGCCGAATTTCCGGTTATAACCTTAATTACCAATCACCAACCGCTGATTGTTCTACCCTCTGCAATTTCCGCCCCATTCCCGCATTTTTCAATTGACGCACAGCCTCAAATGATGTATAATTCTTATATCATATCACGAAAGGACGAAAATCTTATGAAAAAATATGTTTGCACAGTATGCGGCTATGTCTATGACGAGGCTCTCGGCGATCCGGATAACGGCATCGCTCCCGGCACAAAATTTGAAGACCTTCCCGACGATTTCGTATGCCCGCTCTGCGGCGTAGGCAAGGACTCATTTGAGGAAGAATCATAAAATACGAGGTAAAGCATATGTATTGCACAAGAAATGTTACCGACGATTTAATTTGGGTCGGAGCGGACGACAGGCGGCTTGCCATGTTCGAGGGCGTCTATTCCGTGCCCCGCGGCGTGTCCTACAATTCGTATCTTCTTTTGGATGAAAAAACTGTCCTTTTCGACACGGTTGACAAAGCCGTCGAGAGTGTTTTTGCCGAAAATGTGGAGCATGCGCTTTCGGGACGCGACCTCGACTATCTTGTCATTCACCACATGGAGCCCGACCATTCCGCCGCTCTGCGCTTAATCCTTGCCCGTCACCCCGAAGCGACGGTTGTCTGCAATGCGCAGATTGAAAAAATGATTCATCAATTTTTCGGCGAAAATCTTACAGCGAAAACCCTCCTTGTAAAAGAGGGTGATAAGCTTTCATGCGGCAAACACACCCTCACCTTTCTTTCCGCGCCCATGGTTCACTGGCCCGAGGTCATGGTCAGCTACGATTTGACCGATAAAATTCTCTTTTCCGCCGACGCCTTCGGCACGTTCGGCGCGTTGAACGGCGCACTTTTCGCCGACGAGGTCGATTTTTCGCGGGATTATCTCGACGAAGCCCGCCGCTATTACACGAATATCGTCGGAAAATACGGAGTTCAGGTTCAGGCGCTTTTAAAGAAAGCCGCAGCCGTTCAAATTGACATGATATGCCCGCTCCACGGCTTTGTTTGGCGTGAAAATATCGGAGAGTACATCGAAAAATATCAAAAATGGAGCAAATACGAGCCGGAAGTAAACGGCGTTATGATTGCCTATGCCTCGGTTTACGGCAACACCGAAAACGCGGCGAATATTTTGGCGTGCGCCCTGCGCGACAGAGGCGTAAAAACGCAAATGTTCGACACCTCCGTCACAGCATCATCTGAGATTGTCGCCGCCGCTTTTCAATTCAGTCATCTCGTTTTTGCCTCTGCCACATACAACATGGGTGTCTTCATCAGCATGGACGAGCTTTTGCGCGACATCGCATCGCACAATCTGCAAAACCGCACCGTCGCTTTTATCGAAAACGGCTCCTGGGCTCCGACAAGCGGCAAACTCATGCGGGAAATTATCGCGCCTCTCAAATCCATGACAATTTTAGAGCAGACAATCTCAATCAAATCCTCCCTCACGGACGGACAATTGCCGGAACTCAACGCTCTCGCCGACGCCCTCGCCGAAAGCACAAATCAGGCAAAAATATCCAATTCTTAAAAAGCACACAAACGTTGTACGGGAGGGATTCATCCCCGCCAATGGTCTGCCGCCTAACTATACACCGCGACCACAATGTAATTCTCCCACCACAGTGCCTCGCGAAAATGGCACCAGCGGCACGCTTGCCCTCACCGGAAACGTAAATAAAGCTCTTGACGCATGAATCGTTTTCTGCTATAATCAATTCATCAAAATAAACATGACAGTTCGAAACCATCCTGTCACAAAACAAAACTATGGATTTTCTCACAATGATTTATGATTTATGTGCGAGATTTGTTTTGGCGGGGCAACACCTCGCCATTTATTTTTGTTTTTTTGGCGCGGTTTGCTGTCGAAAAGGAGAAATGATTTTATGAAACTCACCGTCAAACAAATCGCGCGTGGCGCGATAATTGCCGCGCTTTACGCGGTACTCTGCTTCTTTTTGCAGCCCTTTTCCTACGGTTCGGTGCAATGCCGCGTTTCGGAGGCGCTCACGGTACTTCCCGCGCTGCTGCCCGAAGCAATCCCCGGTCTTTTCGTCGGCTGCTTCATCGCAAACCTTTTGGGCGGCTCGAGCGTTGCCCTGCTCGATATGATTTTGGGCTCGCTCACAACTCTCGCCGCCGCGTTTCTCACGCGCATGATTTATAAAAAATTCAATTCCTTTGCGCTCTCCCTCCTGCCGCCGGTCGTTTTAAACGCGCTTATCGTCGGCGCATACGTTCCCTTCATCTATACCGACGGCGCCACCGCCGCCACCGTTCCGGTTGTCCTTTTCAGTATGCTGACGGTCGGCATAGGTCAAGCCATCGTCTGCTACATATTGGGATTACCTCTCGGCAAAGCCCTGTCAAAAACAAAATTATTCTAAACAAACGCGGGAGACGCTCTATCCAAAAGAGTATCTCCCGCACTTTTTATGATTTTCCTATTCCAAAAAACCGCAAAATTCAAAATTTCCGTAATTGCAGTTTCAGGCATTATCCAATTCCCACAGGAAAAATTCATTGAGCCCCTTCCAATCCGTGTCCTTCGGATCCTCTATCTGCCGCATAGTGTCTTTAATCTGCCCTATCTCGGAGGTAAGATAATCCTCAATCACAGCGGCTCTTTCTATCTCTTTTACCTCCGCGGAGCCGCTTTTCAGTTCCAAAAGCCGCTCAACATCGGGACGCAGCTTTTCGGGAAGCTCCGCTGCCATGAGCTCGGAAAACAATACCGGCGGCGGCGTTCCCTTTTCAAGAATCCAACGGCAGGCAAGCTGCGATCTTAAAACATAGAAATATTTTTTCACCTTGACCATTTCCTTGCCCAAAAACAAATGATAATTTCTCTCCGCCATGCTCAAGTAATGGTAAAGGCTTTTCTTTACTGAAAAATATTGTGGGATCAGAGCTCTCAGCTTCTCCGTTTCTTCCCTCTCCATATATACAATCGGCGCCGCAAGCCATTCCAACAACGTCGGATTGGATTTATAAAGCAGCCGCAGTGTCTTATCCAAATCCCACCCGTTTACATCCAGTACATCGTCAATCGGAAGCTCTATCACGTCTCTTGTCGTATCAAGCCGCAGATATTCCTCCCTCGGGCGGACATAAATAAATCTCACATCATAATCGCTGTCCGGAGAAGCAAACCCCCACGCACGGCTGCCCGACTCAACGGCGAGAAGAATTTTAACATTTTCCTTTTCCTCTATTTCGTGAAGCAAGCTCACTATTTTTTCTTTCGTCATTTGTTTCCCCGCCTCGGCAAATTACATTTCTTATCCGCTCTATCACACATCTGCGCTTTTTCACACCTACATGCGTTTAAAACAAATTCCGCACTGCGGAATTTGTACCTTCATTTTACATTCTACATTTTAAATTATACATTATTTTATTCGTCCCAGCTGTGGTAGACGTTCTGCACATCATCATTATCATCAAGCATTTCAAGAAGCTTGGTGATGTTTTTGATGTCGTCCTCGTCGGTCAGTTCGACGGTAGTTTGGGGAACCATTTGTACCTCGGCGGTGACGAAATTAAGTGAATCGTCCTCGGAAAGAGCCTCATAAACGGCGGAGAACGAATCGGGATCGGTCAAGATCTCAAAAAATCCGTCTTCGGAGGTAAAATCGTCGGCGCCGAAATCAAGAGCTTTCATCATCAGCTCGTCCTCATCGGTTTCACCGTCGTCCTCAATAATAATAACGCCCTTTTTGTCAAACATAAAACTTACACAGCCGTTTTGACCGAGGTTGCCGCCGTATTTGTCAAAATAATGGCGCAAATCCGCCGCAGTGCGATTGCGGTTGTTCGTCAAGGTTTCAACAATGACTGCCACCCCCTTGGGGCCGTAGCCCTCATAAGTAATTTCTTCATAGTCCGCGCCGCCGTCAGCGCCCGAAGCCTTTGCAATGCAGCGCTGAATGTTATCGTTGGGCATATTGTTCGCACGTGCCTTAACAATAACATCCTTCAATTTGCTGTTTGATTCGGGATCGGGACCTCCCGCACGTACCGCAACGGCAAGCTCGCGGCCTATCTTCGTAAAAACGTTGGCGCGCTGTGCGTCAGCCTTACCCTTTTTGTTTTTAATGTTCGCCCACTTTGAATGTCCTGACATAAATACTTCACATTGCCTTTCCGCTCACAAAAGTATAGTAAATAACACAAATCAAGCCTGTCTGTGAGCAAGGCAGGCTTATTATATACAGTTCAGCCGCGAAGCTGCTGAACATGGGAACAACCCAAGTCACGTTTTCCCCAAGGGTTGAGGGAGCCGTCCCCAACCCTACACCTCTTTCACATCGCGCTTACGCTTACGGGCGGCTGCTCCACCCTACCGCGATAGAGGAGTCAAAAATCAAAGACACTTTGATTTTTGACGATTTTACGCGGGGGGCATTTCCTCTACCCTTACCCCTCTGCCGAGACAACACAGAGCGTTTTCTCGGCGCTCTTTTCGGCAAGCGACGTCACATTGCATGGCTGAACTGTTAATTATTTTATTCCGATTTATTCTCTATCGCCCTGGAGCCGGAATCCTGTCTCATTTCGGCGCGCATCGAATGAATTGTCTCCTGCGATTTTGCAAGCGACGCCTCGGATTCAGCTAAAATCTTGTCAACGTATTGTCTTGCGCCCAAGCGAAGCTCACGCGACGATTGCTGTGCCGATCCGATGATGTTGTTCGCCTGCTCATACGCGCGCTTTGTAATAGCATTTTCGTTTACAAGCTGAGCCGCCTTTTCCTCGCCCTGCTTAACAATCCTGTCCGCTTCCTCCTGTGCTTCGGCAAGGATACGCTTTCTCTCATCCTTCACCATACGAGCCTGCTTAAGATCGTCAGGCAAGCGCAGTCTGATATCTTCAATCGAAGCGATAAGATCCTCTTTGTCGATAAGAGCGCGGTTTACAAGCGGAAGATTCTTCGCGCTTTCAACCTTTTCCTGAAGAATATCAATGATTTCAAGTATTTCCATGATGGTTCCTCCCCACAAATTATTTTAAAACATTCACTATTGTACTGCAAGTAATGAAATTCCCACTCTGCCGTATTTCCGCTCCTTTAAAACCTCAAACCCGGTCGGAACGGACGGCCGCGCCGCATTATAATCCCATTCCATTGCGATAATTCCGCTTTCGCGAAGTAATTTCTTTTTCAAAATCAAATTGAGTATAGGCTCGTAAAGCCCCGCCGCATACGGAGGGTCGAGAAAAACAATGTCGTAGATTTGCGCCCTTTCGCGCAAAAACCTTTCCGCATCGAAGAGATAAAACGACGATTTCTCCGTCATTTTCGCCTTTGCCGCATTTTCCTTGACAATATCTAACGCCGACGAAAATTTATCCACAAAATCAACATGCTCCGCACCTCGGCTCAACGCTTCGATGCCGAGCGCACCGCTGCCTGCAAACAAATCAAGCACACACGCCTCGCGCAGATACGGCGACAGTATGGAAAAAAGCGCCTCCTTGACGCGGTCAAGCGTCGGGCGCGTATCCTGCCCTTCAAGACTTTGAAGTTTCAGCCCTCTTGCACTGCCGGAAATAACTCTCAACAAACATCTCTCCCAAAGAACAGCTCCCACCGCACCTTTTATTTTACAATATCTCGCGAAAAAGTCAAGCCCTTTTTTACAAAATGTTCGACCGTATTGTCGAAAAATAGGGTGAAGCTTGTCTCCGCCTGCGGTCTGTCGCCTCATTATAAACCGTGACCACGTCGTAAATTCCCCCGCGCACTACTGCGCAAAACATCTCAAGCGTCACGCTTGCCGCACTCGCAGGTGTGACTGAGGGGGAGCAAATTTCGCGGATCAAAATTTGCTCTATCCACTAATCACTTACCACTTCATATCACTCTCCGCGCACCTATATAGTGCGCCGAATAATAATCCTCGGAAAGTGAGGAAATCGTCACCGCGTGTGCGCTCCCGCTCGATGCATGGATAAACTGACCGTTGCCTATGTATATTCCCACGTGCCCGACGCCTTCCGTGCTTGTCGTGTTAAAGAAGACCAAATCACCCGCCACAAGCTCGTCCATCGCAACCTCAAGCCCCATTTCCGCCTGTGATGCGGACTGATGCGGCAAGCTTATCCCGTTCGCGCTCATAACGTACATCGTAAAACCGCTGCAGTCAAAGCTGTCGGGACCCGACGCGCCGTAAACGTAGGGCGTGCCGATATATTGCTTTGCATAGGCGATAATCTTTTCACCAAGCTCAATCTCGTCGCTCGTCGGGGGAGCTGCCGTCTGCGATTTTGTTATGCTGTCCGTCGCGGCGGCGATCGTCTTTGACTCAATCGGCGTCTCTGAAATATATTCCGCCGACACATAACCCGAAATTCCGTCAATTGTCTCAATGCCGTACCACCCGTCCTCATAGGACATAAGCCTCAATGACGCTCCCATCACCTGACGGTCAAGTATCTCCGCCGAAGTATCGGGCGTTTCGCGAATATTGAGCAGCGTCGCATTGACATAGCCTATCTCTACCACAGGCTCGCCGCCCGACGTAAACGAAATATACTGCGCGCCCACATATCCCTCAAGCCCCGAGCCGCAGCGAATTTTGAACCATACTCCGTCATATGCCAAAAGTTCCACGCACTCGCCGTATGCAGCATTTCCCGAAACCGGCGCATATACGCCCGTCGTCGAATGAACCTTCAGCGAATCCGCAATGACATATCCGTATGTAGTGGAAGAAGATGAATCCGAAGCCGACGCAGCCTGCGTTTCGGCAACGCTTTCGTAGACCGAGACAATATAGTCCGCGCTCACATATCCTTCAAGCCCATCCTCGGTTTTTATTTTATACCACGCTCCGTCATACGCCAAAAGCTCCAGCCTCGTTCCGTCGACCACACGCCCGATAACAGGCGCGTTTATGCCCGTCGTAGAATGAATTTTAAGCACCGTCGCGTCGACATACCCGTAATAGCGTATCGTTACGCCGTCCACATAATCCGCCGAAACATAGCCCAAGCTGCCGTCCGGCAAGCTGACATAATACCATCCGCCCACAGACGATAAAATTTCAAGCTGCGTTCCGTTTGTGACGGTTCCCAAAATTTCGGATGATGTATTGGGCTCCGAACGAACGCGCAAAACATCCGCCGTAACATAACCCGTATCGGCAAAAGCCGCCGCCGCAAACGCGCAAAACGCCATTGCAAAAACAGCCGCCCCTATAACAAATCTTTTGTAAATCATAGATTACCTCCGAAACTTCCTTACAAACAACCGATAAAATACAATTCACTTTAATAATATACCAAAATCCCCGTCAAGTCAATAGCCGAGTGCAATCGTTAATCAAATGTTAAAAAAGTATTACATTCATTTTTTGCTTATACACATTTCATTTGCACTTCCCCTCAAAATGTGCTACAATAATTATATCTGAAATTTCGGGAGGCGGCATTATGAAGGATGTTGTTTCGGTCAAAACGATGAGAGAGAGCGACAAATATACAATTGAAAATTTTGTGTCCTCAAAGGAATTAATGCGCCGTGCGGGCGAAGGGATTTTCAAAAGCCACGACAATTGGGGAAAATGCGCAATTATTTGCGGCAGCGGCAACAACGCCGGCGACGGCTATGTTTTGGCGTCCGATCTCAAGCAAAACAATTACGACTGCAAATTATTTTTAATTGAAAACAAATTCTCCGAGGACGGCAAATACTATTTTGAAGAATGTGAAAAGCTCGGTATAGATTGGGAAGAAATGAGTGAAACTACCTCCCTTTCGGACTTTGACACCGTCGTCGACTGCATTTTCGGCACCGGCTTTCACGGCGAAGCGCAGGGCAGCGCCAAGCACGCGATAGATCTCATAAATTCCTGCGGCGCGTTCGTCATAAGCGCGGATATAAACAGCGGTCTCAACGGCGATACCGGCATGGGCAAAACCGTTGTTCGCTCCGACTTAACCGTTTCAATCGGCACTCTCAAGCAAGGTCACGTCATGAACATGGCAAAGGACGTGATGAAGAGGGTTGTAAACTGCGACATAGGCATCCCCATCCGCGGCGAAAAATATCATTGGGCTGACACCGAGGATTTTAAGGATATGATCCCCACGCGCAAGAATTTTTCCCACAAGGGCGTTTACGGCTGCAGCGCATGTCTTGGCGGCTGCACGGAATATTCGGGCGCAAGTAAGCTTGCCAATCTCAGCATGGCGTCGCTCAAAGCGGGCAGCGGCGTTTCGCGCCTCATAGTGCCGCAAAGCATTGCGGGCAGCGTCTCCCCCTACCTATTGGAAAACACTCTTTTCACCCTCCCCGACGAAAACGGGCATATGCTGTACGACGAAAAAAAGCTTGACGCAGCGCTCTCCGGCATAAAATCAATAGCCTGCGGCATGGGCTGGGGCGAAGGAAAAGACTACGCCAAAATCTTGGAACACATTTTGCAAAAAGACATCAACGTCGTAATCGACGCCGACGGTCTCAACACTCTTTCGCGCTCCGATGTTTCCATATTAAAAGATTCCAAATCCCGAGTTTGCCTGACCCCTCATTTAAAGGAATTTTCGCGTCTTTCGGGCTTTAGTATGGATCAAATCACATCCGACACAATAAATTGCGCAAAAAGCTTTGCCGCAGAATACGGCGTTGTCTTGCTGCTAAAGGGCACTGCGACAATCGTGACCGACGGCAGTGAAGTTCTCTTTGCGCGGCGCGGCTGCCCCGGCATGGCGACCGCCGGCAGCGGCGACGTTCTTTCGGGCATTTTGGCAGGTCTTTTCGGCTACATTCCGCTCAATGTCCGCGGCGCGGCATTGGGAGCCTATATCGCGGGATGCGCCGGCGAAGAAGCCGAAAAAGAAGTCGGCAGCGTCGGCATGACCGCCTCAGACACCGTCGGCAAAATCGCACAAGTAATTAAGCATCTTTGCGCCACAGAATAAAATTGAAACGCCTCACCTCTTTGGTGTAAAATCACATCTGAGGTGAGGATATGTTTACGATTGAAAACAACACAATCAGCGTCACAAAAGGCGACAGCGGCTTTATCGCCATATCAGTCAAAAATCCGGACGGCACGGATTACGAGCTTCGCGACGACGACACTCTCGTTTTTTCCGTCAGAAAAAAACTCTCGTCGGGCGAGGTCGTTTTGCGAAAAGAGGGCGCGGAATTTGAGTTTTCCCCCTAAGAAAAGGCTCTTCCGACCGGCAGCTATTATTACGACGTAATGCTGATACGAAAAAGCGGTCAGGTTCAGACAATAATAGAACCCGAACCCTTCACAGTCGAAGAAGCCGCGCACCTTGTTTAACAATTAAGGGGGCATCAAATCGCTTTGATGCTCCCTCAATTGCTGATTAAAATAACCCCAAATTTAACGTATATTCTATTGACTTTTTCCCTATAAACAAATATAATAAAAATATCTTAAAAAGGAGGTATTTTTTGTATGAA
>JAJQCX010000150.1 GCA_021202495.1 Clostridia bacterium
TCCCCAAAAGCTCCGCCGCAACAATTTTCCCCGCGTCCGGCACAATAAACGGCAGCACGCACACCGTCAGCGCGTAGCCGACCTCGCATTTTGTCACAAACACAAACTGCAGCGTACCCAATCCGTAGCAAACGGCAAGCGCCAAAATTGCCGCAATTACCCTTGCCGCAATCCTCACGCCCTTCGGCTTTTCGTTTATCCTCTTGCACTCCGCCGCGCCTATCAGCAGCGCCACAAAAATATACGACGTTATGTACCCGCCCGTCATGCCGACAAGGACGGACAATCCTCCCTTAAATCCCGAAAAAACAGGCAGCCCCACCGCGCCTATCAAAATATAGAGCGCCGTTGCCGCAGTCCCCCACTTTGCCCCCAAAACAACCGCCGCCAACGCCACCGCAAAAATCGCAAGCGTTATCGACACCGGCCCAATAGGTATGCTTATCGGCGCGCATATGCAAATAATCGCCGCAAACAGCGCGCACACAACCATGTTCTTAACCATCGTATTTCTCATATTGTCAACCTCCAAATTAAATCCTACGGTGACAATATACCACATTATTCTCCGATTGTCAACCCAATTTTAAAATTTCAAGGTTGACAATTAGCTTATTTTTGTTTTGCCGATTTAACAATTGCGGTCAAAAGCCTCTTTAATTCATTGCAATCTTTGTAAATACTCTCGAATTGCTTATCTGACAAATAATCCGTTTCATGCAGCAATTCCAACCAATACTCCGTTTCATTTACCTCTTTCAAAGAAATATGCATTTTTGCAATAAACTCTGCTCTGCTCACAGATACAACCGCTTCCCGAATATTTGCCCCAACACTTGTGCCGCTCCTTAGCAATTGTTTTGACAACACAAATTCTCTCTTTTCCTCACAAAGATATTGATAAAGCCTTATAGCCCTAATTGCAAACAACTTACTTTTATCAACAACAATGTTCTCTTTCATTTGAACACCCTCCATCACTTGCGCCCGCAGGCGCACAAAATCCAAATTCCGCTCCGCGGAATTTGTTCCTTCATTATTAATTCTTAATTTTTAATTATACATTATTCCCTGTACTCTCCCCGTCTCCGCCATCCTCCTATCAATCGCGGCAAGTACGGCGATTTTTGCGCGGCTCCAATTGGGCGCAATCATTTTCTCCTTGTCCCCGTCGCCCGTCAAACGCTCTATCACACATTCCGGCGGCAAAAGAGCGAGCTGCCGCGTGACTATATCCACATATTCATCCTTTTCAAGCGTCCTCAATTCGCCCGATAAAAACTGCCTCTCGCACACCGTTCCGCGCAGGATATATAAAAGATGTATCTTCACCGCATCGGGGCGCATCCTCCCCACAATCTCCGCGCTTTTTATCATATCTTCATCGTTTTCGCCGATAAGCCCGTTTATCAAATGCACGCATATGCGTATTCCCCTCGCCCGCAAATGTGAAAAAGCGTCCTCAAACACGGCGAAATCGTACCCGCGATTTATCGCGCGCGCCGTTTCGTCATGCGCGCTCTGAAGCCCCAGCTCCACCGTCAGGTTTGTCCTCTCGTTTATCTCCGAAAGATAATCCAAAACATCATCGGACAGGCAGTCAGCTCTCGTCGCAACGCTCAGCCCGACAACTCCCTCGCAGCAAAGCGCCTCTTCATATTTTTCTTTCAGTACGTCAAGCGGCGCATACGTATTCGTATGCGCCTGAAAATATGCTGTGATTTTCGGATTGGGATGCTTTTTTGCAATTCGCTCCCGCTCCGCCGCAATCTGCCGCTCAATGCTGCCCGGGTGCGTAAAATCGCCCGCTCCGCCGCCGCAGAACGTGCAGCCTCCCACGCCGCACCGCCCGTCGATGTTCGGGCAGGTAAAGCCGCCGTCAAGCGCCGCCTTGTAAACCTTTTCGCCGAATTTATGTTTATTATAGTAAGAAAGCGTGTGATACCGCTTGTTGTCGTCGGCAAATTCAAACTTTGTCAATTCATCGTCCCCAAATGCTCTTCATAGGTCTCCGTAAAAATGTGGCTTCCGTCGTTCTTCGTCGTGTCGGTGTGATAATAATAATAACTGTGGCTCGCGGGCTCCGCCGCCGCTTTGAGCGACTCACGTCCGGGATTGCATATCGGTCCCGCAGGCAGCCCCGAAACCTTGTATGTGTTGTACGGCGAATCGATGTTTTTGTCGGACGCGTTCACGCTTTCATACGTCCCGTTCGTCGCCGCGTACACAAACGTCGCGTCTATCTGCAGCCTCATTCCAATGTCGAGCCTGTTGTATATCACTCCCGCGACCATCGCACGCTCCTCGTCAAGCTTTGCCTCTTTTTCGACCATCGCTGCCACCGTCACCGTTTCATAGAGCGAATAGGGGCTATTTATCTCGGCATATTCCTTTTCAAACTGCCCAAGCATTGTGTCAATCACGTCATGCGCCGAAGCGTCCGCGAAAAATTCATACGTTTCGGGGAACAAAAAGCCCTGCAATTTATAGTTTACACCCTCAACGTCGGGTATCTCGCTCAAAAAGTCGTAGTCATATTCATCCGAAAGCGCCGCCAAAAAATCCTCCTCGCCGAATCCAAAAATCTCCGCCGCGCTTTTCGCAATCTGTTCAACGCTGTACCCCTCGGGCACAACGAGCCTCACCGTCGCCTTTATCGACTTTGTGTCAACAAGCGTCGTGATTATGTCTGGTATCGACATTCCCTCGTGCATCTCAAACACTCCGTAGTTGAGGTTTGCCCCCTCGCCGCTTTGGCGCACCTTTAATTTAAATATAAATTCGCTTCTTATCAGCCCCGCGTCTTTGAGCGCCGCCGCAATGTCCGAAACGGTCGACCCCTCCGCAATCGTCACCGTGACAGCATCGCCGTCGGTCGAAGCTGTCTTTGTATATTCACTCACATACGGCGCAATAACCGCAATTAAAACAATCGCAGCAATAACGCCGCAAATTGCCGCCACAGCGCCTTTTTTTAATTTTCTCCTTTGTTTTTCCATAATGCCGCTCCTTTCGACATTTATTTTAGCACATTTTCATTCTCGTTTCAATCATAACATATAAAATTTAATCATAAACTGTACAAAAACCGTATGGAGGATATAATTATGAGTAATATCAATTGTTCCTATAAAGACCTCGCCCACAGCGAATGCTTTGCCGACAAAACAGAAAAAACGACCTGCGACTGCGACATGATTGTCCCCGACGCCCAAAGCGACGCCGCCAAAGTGATAAGCGCCGACGCGCATGCCCGCATTTCGCGCTGTGAGTACGCATCGGGACGCGTCACAATCTCGGGCTCCGTCACCTTTAACATACTTTACATAAGCGACGAGGAAAATCCCCGCGTCTGCTCGGTTACAAAGTCCGCCCCCTTTACCCACGTTTCCCTCTGCGAGAGCAGCGACGAAAACGTCGTCTGCATCGCATCCGCCGCCGTGTCGTCCGTTTCTTTCAGCCTCGTCAACGGCAGACGAATCAAGGCAAGCTGCGATCTCACTCTTTCAATCTCCTGCTTTAAAAACATGCGCGATAATATATTGACCTCGCTTGACGGTGCGGAATGTCTCAAACGTGAAATCACGCTCACCGCCCTCAAAACAGCCGCAAGGAAAGAAATTTCCCTCAACGAAACGCTCGATCTTCCCGCGGGCAAAGGTGCGATTGGTGAAATTTTGCGAAGCTTCGTTTCGGTTTCAAATTATGAGGCGAAGCCGCTTCACAACAAGCTCATGCTAAAGGGCAGCCTTTTAGCCTCAATTCTCTACCTCTCTGACGGCAATCTCAACACCGCCTCGGTTGAAATTCCTTTTACCGAGGTTGTCGACGCCGAAGGGCTTGCGCCGGGAGGCAGCCTTAAAACCGACCTTTCTATTGCCGACTGCGAAATTCTCCCCGAAACCGACCTTTCCGGCGAATATAAAATGATTAACGCCGCCGTCGTCCTCTCCGTTCTCGTTTTATCCACAGAAAGCGAAACGTGCGAGGTTGTCACCGACGCCTATCTTCCCCACGGCGCGCTAAAATGCGAATGCGCAAAAATCCGCCTGAACGGCGCACAATGCGAGCCCGAAGAAGAATTTATCAAGGAAAATCTCAGCTTAAATTCGTCAAATCCGCCTCTCTCCCGCGTTTTCGACATGTCCTGCCGTCTTTCCGAGCCCAACTGCGACGAAAATGGTATGATTAACGGCTTTGTCGAAGTCACGATTCTCTATCTTTCCTCCGACCCTTCCAATCCTCTCGCCTCATTTTCAGGCAAAATCCCCTATACGCATAAATCCTCCTGCAAAAGCATTTCCTCCGTCAAAGCCTCCCTTAATCATTCAAGCTACACCATTTCATCTCAAAACGAGCTGGAGGTGCGCCTTTCGCTTCTTTTCACAATCACTCCCGCAAATTGCGAAACGATAAACGTCTTCACATCTGTCGAAGAAGACGCCTTCACCCCGTCTGATCGTCCCTCAATAACAATCTCCTTCGTTTCCGACTGCGACACCCTCTGGAGCGTCGCCAAAAAGCACAACATCTCCCTCTCCGACCTAATCTCCGCCAACGCCTTGAGCGAAAACCAACCCCTCAAAAAAGGCGAAAAGCTTTTAATTCCCCGCTGAAAAAAGCGCGTATCAACCGTGATGCGCGCTTTTTTAAAATTCCGCCTCTTCCAAATCAAGCTCCAACAAATCCTCCGCTTCGCAGCCCAACGCTCTTGCCAAATCCAAAACAGCGTCCGCCGACGCTTTGTTTATATTTTTCGCCTTCGATTCATACTGCTGCAGCGTTCTCAAATTCACGCCCGCTTTTGCCGCAAGCTCTTTTTGCGTAAGCTTTGCCTGCAGGCGCATTGTTTTAAGCCTGCTCTGTTCATTTTTGTTCTTTATTATTTTATTAAACGTGTCCGCGCATTTATATTCCGATGCCTCGTGAAGTGTCGGATATAACCTCAACACCTCCTTGGGAGAAATATGCCGCAAAATGCTCTTAAAGCTTCTCCCCAAAAACCATTGATAAAACGCCAAAATCCACCCCGTCCAATACTCCGGGCTCAAATCGTATTTTTTAGAAGGGTGCGGCACATCGCCCAATCCGCTTTTTTCAAAAATCTCGCAGACAAGCTCCACACCCGTCATTCCCGAAATGTATTTCGGTGCGCCAAAGCCAAACTGCTCCGCAATTTTCGTGCCGACAAACAAATCAAAAAATTCATCTATCGAAAGATTACATTCGTTCACCGCAAAATCCGCCGCTTCTCCGAGATTTCTCATCGCTTCGTCCAAATACCTCTCGTCATAAGCGCGCATTGTTTTGCCCTCCCTCCCGCATCAAATCTCTTATATAAATTCCGTTCAAATCGTCCTTTTCCGCTTCTCTTTCAAAAGCTTCCCTCGCCTCGTCACCGCGCGCCTTGCGAAGCGGATAATACTTGTCACATTCCGCTCTTTCATACGAAACAAATTTCAGCCTCTCAAACGCCCTCTCACTTTTAATCACCCACTGCTCGCCGAGCTTTCCGAGCCGCATAGCATATGAAAGCTGCGAAAGCGAAATTTCATTGTTCACAAAAGCCCTCGCAAAGGAAAAATAAGCGTCGTCAGCCCGATACCCCACAATAACGTCGTATTCCGATATATCTATAAGATAATTTTCCCTCAACCACTCAATGGCGCGCCGCATTATCGGCGTGGAAACACGCACGCGGCGGTTATCCGTCAAAAGCGCAATCCAGTTTAAAATCGTGTATTTTTCGTCCGACAAATTAAGTATTTTTAACCCATCAATATCAAGCTCATAGCAATTGGCAAACCCCGACTCATTTTCATTGCAAGCCCATTCCTTCGCAAGTTCAATGCTCTCCGTGCAGTAAAATCCCCTGCCGTAATCGTTATAAGCTTTACCCTTTCCAAACTGCGGCTGTTCAACGATTTTTTCCGACCCGTGATATAATTTTATTACATTCATCTTCCGCGCCTCCTCTCCTTAAATGATTATACTTCTCAAGAAGTACTTTGTCAAGTTTTATCCCGCCTTAAAATATTCCGTCTCATACGCCTCAAGCAAATTTTTAACCTCAACAACACCCTCCGGCGCATTTCTCCCGCTCCTGTTTATCCATATTGCCCCAAGCCCCGCATTCTTCGCGCAGGCAACGTCGTTTGTGAGCGAATCGCCGATATGTACAACTCCTTTTCCGTCAAGCCCCTCGGAATTCAACGCCAGGTCAAATAACTCGCCTCTCGGCTTATAGGAGCGCGCGTCCTCGCTTGTGTATATCCCGTCGGGGCAAAGAGCATGAAAAGCGACCGCCTTTTCAATGTCGGCTCGATCCACGTTTGACACAATGTATATCGGCGCTCTCCGCTTTTCAAAAAATTCCTTTGCCTCGGGAAAGATAGGCGGCTTTGCCCACTGCTCAAATAAAGCCTCGGCAAGCACATTTTCATCGGCGGACGAGTGAAAATGACGTATTGTATTGACAAGTGCGCCGTATTCCAGCTCTCTCTGCGTCTTAAAGCTTTCGCCGAAGGCTCTCCCCGTCTCCTCGTTCAAATCCTTCCACCAATATTTTATTACCTCTCCCGCGCTTTCGGCGTCGCCCTTTTCGCAAATTTCCCGCGAAACTCTCTCCACCACAGCCTCATCCTCATACACAACCGTCCCGTAAAAATCAATAAATACCGCGTCAACCATGCCTATCGCCTCTCTTTTCCTGTGATCTGTATTGGCGTTATTTCAATCATAATCATCCTTTTCAACGAACCCTTGCAATGCTCCTCAACATTTTCCGCCATCTCCGGCGCAAGACGCGACATCATTTTTTTAACCGCGTCAATTTTCCCCTCTCTCTCCTCGATTATCCGCGCCGTCCCGAACACAACCGCGCTCGCGTAGTCGGTCGTGAGCTTTTCCTTTTCAATCTCATGGCGCGAAACAACCGTGAAGCACACCTTTTCGTTTCTTCTTATCGCGTCGCTTTTGTGACTTTCGCCGTTTGTCGCGTGAATATAAATTTTCCCCTCGACAAACGCGTAATTCACCGGCACTCCGTAGGGAAATCCGTCGTCCCCTTCAACCGAAAGCACGCCCCAATCTTCAGTGCAAAGTATTTCCCGCGCTCTCGCCTCGTCAACCTCTCTGTCCTTTCGTCTCATTTCACGAAACATTCAATCAACCTCCCAATGCTTCAAATCATTTAAAATTCATTTTCCAAAACCTTGCGTCTCCCGCCCATATTATAAACCGCAAACGCTCCGTAAAATTCTCGCTATACTGTCTCTCGAGAAGGCTCAAGCGGCACGCTTGCTCAACCTTGCGTCTCCCACCCATATTATAAATCGCGGACGCGCAGTAAAATCCTTGCTATACTATCTCGCGAGAAGGCTCAAGCGGCACGCTTGCGCGAGAAGGATCCAACGGCACGTTGGTTATTGTGTCGCACATTTCCGCGACCAAATCCAACACCGCTCCCGCATCGGCGGGAGCGTTTTGCAAATACGCGTTAAACGCCCCGTGAATGGAAAAGCTCAGCCGTGTGCTCCACGCCAAATCGCCGCGCCATTCGGGATGTATTCCATACATCGCCTCCGTCGTGCTCTTTTCCACACACCGCACAAAATCGCCCGCCTGCTTGCCCGAAAATACAATGTCAATCAAGCTTTTTTGGTCGACATAGGAAAGGCACATCCTTTTCACAATCTCGCTCGTTGTAAGCGGCACGTCCGACGCAATGCTCGCCGCCGCCTTTTGCGCAATCTCATTTTCCAAAAAATCCGACAAATCATATATGTCCTTAAAATGTAAATAAAACGTCGCCTTGTTTATCTCCGCTCTCTCGCACGGCTCCTTCACCGTTATCTTCTCCAACGCCTTCCTCGCCCGCAGCTCCAAAAACGCGTTTATTATGCTCCGCCTCGTCTTCTGTACCCTCAAATCCATAACCTCAATCTCCATTCCGCCGCCTTGCGGCGGCACCGATTATAAACGTGAAAAAGGAACAAGCAGATTGCCGTTATTCTGAGCGCCGACGTATACAGATACTTCAAGCTCAGAATAATGGTGAGATGCGCCGTTAATTTTTCACGTTAATCCTCACTTTTAAACATCTGTCGATTATCCGACACTTTTCTATTTTCGTCTGTTGCACCTCAGTTTTCTTTTGATATAATTATACCCGAAAAATAACTCCGCGTCAACCAACCTGCGCAAGCGTGCCGCGCCGCGTCATCTCGCGCTCAACTTCGCAATAAACTTGCAGCTTCTTACCCGCGAATTAAACTTTCGGGCAATTCCGCCGCAATCCCCCACCATAATATCAATTGAAATTTTGCCCCGCAAAATTTCTTCCTTAACTTCACACTCCACACTTCAAACTCAACACTAAAAAAGAGGTGCTTCACAATGGACTTTTACTCCTTCTACACCGGCGGCGAATTTCACGCCCACGAATTTCTTGGCGCACATTATCACTCCGGCAAAACATTTTTCCGCGTCTTTGCCCCCGCGGCGCAGTCAATCGACGTCATAGGCGATTTTAATTCATGGACTCCCACCCCCATGCACCGCATCCACGACGGCAACTTTTGGGAGGCTGAGATTAACAACGCCCGCCCCGGCATGATGTATAAATACCGCATCACATCATCATCCGGCACAGTCGAACACACCGACCCATTCGCCCGCGCGATGGAGCTTCGCCCCGCCTCCGCTTCGGTAATTTGCGATTTTGACTATTCATTTAGCGACGCCGCATGGATGAAAAAGCGCAGCGACATGCGCCAAAAACCGCTCAATATCTACGAAATGCACTTCGGCTCGTGGAAAAAGCCCGGAGAAGAGAGCGACAAGTGGTATACATATTCCGAGCTCGCCCCCATGATAATCCCCTACCTAAAAGAACACGGCTATAACTACCTCGAGCTCATGCCGCTCGCCGAGCATCCGTGCGACGAATCCTGGGGCTATCAGCAGACGGGCTTTTTCGCCCCCACCTCCCGCTACGGAAAGCCCGAGGAGCTGATGTATTTTGTCGACGAATGCCACAAAAACAATATCGGCGTCATATTGGACTTTGTCAGCGTTCATTTCGCCTCGGATTATTACGCTCTCGCCCGCTTCGACGGCACGCCGCTCTACGAGTACCCCAACAGCGCCGTCGGCGTCAGCGAATGGGGCAGCTGCAACTTCATGCACTCTCGCGGAGAGGTTCGCAGCTTTCTCCAATCCGCGGCGAATTTCTGGCTTTCCGAGTACCATTTCGACGGTCTGCGCTTTGACGCAATAAGCAACCTCATCTATTGGCAGGGCGACAAAAAGCGCGGCGTCAACGGCGCAACTGTCGACTTTCTGCGAAAAATGACCTCCACTCTCCACACAAAACACCCCGGCGTCATGCTCTCCGCCGAGGACTCGACCGATTTTGACGGCGTCACCCGCCCCGTCTCCGAGGGCGGCTTGGGCTTTGACTACAAGTGGGACATGGGCTGGATGAACGACACATTGAGCTACTTCCAATCCCCCGAACCCGAAAAGTGCGATAAATACCACTCTCTCGCCTTTTCGATGATGTATTACTATAACGAGCGCTATCTTCTCCCCCTCTCGCACGACGAGGTTGTCCACGGCAAAGCGACAATAGTGCAAAAGATGAACGGCGAATACGAAAAAAAGTTTCCCGCCGCGCGCGCCTTTTACATCTATATGTACGCCCACCCCGGCAAAAAGCTCAACTTCATGGGCAGCGAGCTCGCCCATCTTCGCGAATGGGACGAAAAGCGCGAGCTTGATTGGTCAATCCTTCGCTACCCCCTTCACGATTCGTTCAACAAATTCATCAAAGACCTGAACCGCATCTATCTTTCCCACCCCGCACTTTCGGAGCGCGACTACGATCCCTCCGGCTTTTCGTGGCTTTTGTGCAACACCGAGCGCCCCGCCTGCTATGCCTTCGAGCGCGTTTCCGCCTCCGAGCGCATAACAGCCGTGTTCAATTTTTCCGACAGCCCGCAGGCGCTTGAATTTTATTCCCCCTCCCCTCTCACGCTCCTTCTTGCAAGCGACAGCGACGTCTATTCCGGCACAACCCACTCC
>JAJQCX010000123.1 GCA_021202495.1 Clostridia bacterium
CCCCTCGTAAAGAACCTTGTCCATAACTCACACACCTTTCCCTGAATTTTTGTAATTTAAATAATTAAATCAAATTATTTCAATGTCGTCAATATTTGAATTGTGTGTTTTCGTTATCTTGCGGAATTTGCCGGGGGATTTGCCGAACCGACGGGTGAAGGCTTTGGTGAATTCTTCGGTTGAGTCGTAGCCTAAGATGCGGGCGATTTCGCCGACGGAGAGGCGGTCGTTTTTAAGGAGCAGCAATGCGTCGTTCATGGCTTCGTTCAAGATATATTTTTTGAGGCTCACGCCCATGATTTCGGAAAAATGGTGCGAAAGGTAGGAGCGGGAAACGTGAAGATAGTCGGCGGTTTCGGCGACGGTTGTTTTTGCGCTGCTGCGGTAGCGGACATAGTTCACGGCGGCGTCGACGTAGCGTGAAGCTCCCGCTTTGTCGCTTGTTTCGTCGCGGACGAGGGCTGCGGCGAAGGAATAGAAGCGCTCCATTAAGAGAAAGCGGTCGACAACGCCGCCGTCGACAAGCCTTTTTAAGGCGTTGCCGGCGTCGAGCGAAGGAGAATCGGTAAAGATGGGCTTTTCGGGCGAAAGATGCGCCGATTGGACGAGCTCGGACGCCTTATCGCCGTAAAATTCGACCCAGCGGTATGAAAAGGGGTTTTCCTCGGAGGCGGTGTAGGTTGTGAGCTGTCCCGGGAAAATCATGAACGCTTGCCCTTTTGAAACGGGAAAAAGCTTGTCGTCAGCTGTGAGCGTGCCCTCACCTTCGTAGACATAGTGGACGAGATAGGTTTTTCTTATGTGAAGCGCGGGCGCAAAGCCGGGAGCGCAGTCGCGGCTGCCGTATTGAATGATGTTGAAATCGGAAAAACCGCGGTAGTTGTTGGTGTAAAACATGACAAGCCCTCCGTGAAATGTTTTAAATATATGATAGCACAGATGCGGGAAAAATAAAAGAGGGAAAATGAAAAAATACAGAGCACAAAAAGTCAAAAGCGGAGCGCAAAAATGCATTGAATAATAGGTGAGGAGTGATAGAATTTAAATAAGAAATGGGGAATGCAAATGCGTGGGGCGGTTAAAATTGAGCCAATTTTTAAGGACTATATTTGGGGCGGAGTGAGGCTGAAAAGCGAGATGAACAAAAAAAGCCCGTTTGAGCGGACGGCGGAGAGCTGGGAGCTTGCCGTCAACAAAAACGGCAAAAGCAGGATTGAGAACGGAGAGACGCTTGAGGATTGTATTGCAAAAAACGAGGGCTGCTTGGGAGAGGGGTGCGATGCCCTTCCGATACTCATTAAGCTGATTGACGCGAAGGAAAGCTTGTCGGTGCAGGTGCATCCGACGGACGAATATGCAAAGCTGCACGAGGGGTGCTTGGGAAAAAGCGAAATGTGGTACATAATCGACTGCGACGAAGGGGCAAAGCTTTACTGCGGATTTAAGCAGGACACAAATCGAGAAGAAGTGATAAGCAAAATCGGGAGCGGAACATTTTGCGATTTGCTGAGCGAATATGAGGTTAAAAAAGGCGACGCGTTTTACATACCGTCAGGCGAAGTACATGCGATAGGCGGCGGGATTTTGCTGATGGAAATACAGGAAAATTCGGACGTGACATACAGAGTGTACGATTACGGCAGAGGGCGGAGGCTTGATTTAAAAAAGGCGTTTGACGTGATGAACATGAAAAAGAGCGGAGGCGCGAGGGTGAAGCTCCCGCTTGAGTGCGAATATTTCAATGTGAGAAAATTAAAGCTTCCGGAAGATAAGGAAATGAAAATGAGTATGGAAAGTTTTGCGGCGCTGACCGTGACGGAAGGAAGCTGCATAATTTACGCAAACGGAAAGAAAATCGCGTTTGAAAGAGGCGAAACGGCATTCGTTCCGGCGCAGGACGGTGTGGTGAAGCTTGAAGGTAATGGGGAAATAATTGCGGTAGAAAGGGGCTCAAAATGAAAAATCCGGTGATAAGAGGGTTTAACCCGGATCCGTCGATAATTCGGATAGGAGATACATATTACATTGCGGCGTCGACGTTTCAGTGGTACCCGGGAGTTGAGATTTACGAATCGAAGGATTTGGAGCATTGGCGGCTGCATTCGACGCCGTTGAAGCTCGATTTGAAGGGAGTGCCCGACGGGGGCGGCGTGTGGGCGCCGTGTCTGTCGTATGACGGGAGGAAGATATACCTTGTTTATACGATAGTAAAAGAGCGCGGAGTAATGATGCAGACGGATAATTTTGTCGCGACGGCTTTTGACATTGACGGAGAGTGGAGCGAGGGAAAATATCTCAATTCAATGGGCTTTGACCCGTCGCTCTTTCACGATGACGACGGGAAAAAGTATTTGATAAACCTTGACAATCACTATCTCAACCGATTTAACGGGCTGTGGCTGACGGAATTTGACGAGGAAAAGGGACTCATTGGCGAGCCGAAAAAAATATACGCTCAAAAAGAGGACGAACTGGTCGAGGGGGCGCACATATATCATCTGAACGGTTGGTACTATCTCTTAAAGGCGCAGGGAGGCACGGGCGAGCGGCACAGCGCGCAGGTTTCGCGAAGCAGAAGCATTTGGGGTGAATATGAGGACGACGAAAAAATACTTCTTCATTCGAGAGATAATCCCGATCTCTATATTCAATGCGCGGGGCACGCGGATATTGTGAAAACGCCGTTGGGTTGGGTGATGTGCCATTTGGGCGAAAGGCGCGGGCTCGGAATTTGCGGGAGGGAGACCTGCATGGAAAATGTGTGTTTTACCGAAGACGGGTGGCTGAGGCTTGAAGGCGGAGGAAATACGCCGTGCGAGGAATTTCATTCGGGGCTGGAAAGTCATACTTATGAAGAAGAAAGATACTGCGATTTTAAGCGGGGGAAGATTGCAAAATGCTTTAAGAGTTTGCGAGAAGAGGTAAAGACGGAATTTGTGCCGCAGGGGCTTAAGCTGCGCGGCGGCGTGGGGCTGACGAGCAGATTTGACCAAACGCTTTTGGCGGTAAAGATAGACGAAGAAAATTTCAGAGCCGAGACGAAGGTGACGTTTTCGCCGAAAAACGAAAAGCAGCTTGCAGGACTCATAATGTATTATGATTCAATGCGCTGGCATTTCTGCCATTTGACAAAATCCGCCGAAGGAGATCAAGAAATAAGAGTATTGACGTGCGAAGACAATTCACTTAAAATAGTAGTGAGAAAAAAATACGACGGCGAAAGCGTGCGGTTTGCGGCGGAACTTTTGGGCGAAAAAATAACATTTTACGCAAACGGCGAAAGGCTGTGCGAAGCTCCCGCGAAAACCATAAGCTCAAAAAGCGTCGCACTCGGGTTTACCGGGGCGATGGCGGGGATGTGCGTAATCGATATGTACGAAAAGTCGCGCGAGGCGGTGTTTGAATATTTTGACTGGAGAGATGAAGATGAACGAATTTGAAGCGATATGGGAAAGGCTTGAAAGTAAGCTTTCAAAAACGGCGGTGAAAAGCCGCGAAAAGCTGCCGTATACGACGTTTGACGGTGTGCATGACGATAAATCGGAAACGGACATTTGCTGGTGGACGAACGGGTTTTGGCCTGGGCTGATGTGGATAATGTACAACGCGACGGGGAAAGAGGATTACTTGATAACGGCGCGGAAAGCGGAGGAAAAGCTTGATCGGGCGTTTTATCTGCGCGACGGGCTGCACCATGACGTGGGCTTTATGTGGCATTTATCCTGCGGGGCGGACTACCGTTTGACGGGAAGCGAGGACGCGAGGGTGCGGGCGCTGTATGCGGCGGATTTTCTGGCGGCGCGCTATCGGTTAAACGGAGGCTTTATACGCGCGTGGAACGCCGAAAACGGAGACAGCCGCGAGGGCCGGACGATAATCGACTGCATGATGAATATACCGCTGCTCTACTGGGCGAGCGGGGAGACGGGCGACGATAGGTACAAGGAAATCGCCATGAGCCACGCCGACATGACGCTGCGCGACCATGTGCGGGGCGACGGGAGCGTAAATCACATCTGCATCCACGACCCGAAGACGGGAGAGCTGATAAAAACGCTCGGCGGGCAAGGGTTTGCCGAGGGGTCGAGCTGGTCGCGGGGGCAGGCATGGGCAATATACGGCTTTGCGCAAAGCTACATGAAGACGGGCGAGGAGCGGCATTTTGACGCGGCGAAGCGATGTGCGAATTATTTTATCGCGATGACGATTGAGGACGCCGTGCCGCAGAGCGATTTTAGAGCTCCGAAGGGCAAAATTCTCTACGACACGACGGCGGGAGTTATCGCCGCGTGCGGAATGATTGAGATTGCAAACTGCGGCGGCGAGGCGGCGTACAGATACGCGGCGGAACGGATTGTGAAGGAAACGGCGGAGCGGTTTTGCGATTTTACGCTAAATGAGGACAGCGTTGTGCAAATGGGCTCCGAAAGCTACCACAGCGACAAGGGGCAGCTGCCGATAATATACGGCGACTTTTACTTCGCGGAGGCGCTGAGTCTGCTCTTGGGATTTGGGAGAACAAACTGATGAAAAAATTTGTACACCCCGGGATAGGCTGCACGGAGGAAACGCTTGAAATTATGCGGGAAATGGTGAAAAAGGGAGCGGAGCCGTGGGAAAGCTATTATTCGGGATTGCTCAAAACAGAATATGCGAAGCTTGATTTTGCGCCTAAGTTAATCGAGCGGATAGAAAACGACGCGGACATTGCGCGCTTTAGGGCTGACTGTGAGGCGGCGTGGACGCACATGGTTATTTATTACGCCGAGAAAGATGAGGAATATTTAAAGCTGCCCGAAAGAATATTTGATTGGTACGGGGAAAGAGAAGACTTTTTCCCGAAGTATTTTACGGATTGCCACATAAAGCTCGGAAAGTACGTCTACACAATGTGCGCGGCGGCGGACATGGCGAGAGGCAAGGTTGGCGGAGATTTCATTGAAAAATTGGCGGAAAACGCGCTTAAACCGATAGTCGAAGGGGCGCTGCACTGCAACGGATATTTCATGAATCAGCACACATACGCAATAATCGGCGCGCTCGCCTACAGCGTTTTAACGGAAAATTTTGAGCTTTATGCCGAAATTGCCGAATGGACGCTCGTAAACAAAAACGCCGAGAACCACGGGCGAAACGGGGCGCTGACGGGCGTGGTGAGAGAAGTTTCTAAAAACGCACTGACCGGTGAGGCAGTCGAACCGATAATTGAGCTTGTGGAAATGGGGCGCGACCAGGATCACGCGGAGGGTAATTTGAACAACCTTTTGATGATGATAAGAACGATGGAAATGCAGAAGACGCGCTTTGACGAAAGGGGCGAGGTTGCGGAGGGCGGCGAAAGACCGATATGCTTTGCGGATAACAGGCTCTTAAAGGGGTTTGAAGCCTATGCAAAATACAACCTCGGCTTTGAAACGCCGTGGGTTCCGACAGAGGCGGAAAGCGTCGGGGTGAAGGTTATTTATGACGCGCCGTCGTCGCAGGGGGAGGGCAATTTCAGCCTCAACGGATTTGCGGCGGGGTATTACGCATATAAGGCGTTGGGGTGCGATGAAAATGAAATGAAATACACGGCGCTCGCGTATGACACGCTTTACCCTTACTTTTACGAAACGGCGATGAGCGGGAACTTTATAACGGCGCTGCACAATTACGCCTTTGACTTTTGGATTGGGCTGCATAGCTTGGCGGAGGATAAAAAAGAACGGTCAAAAAAAGCGCGGGAGATGAAGGACGTATCGTTTGAAAATAGCGGCATGATAACGGCTTTTTTGAACGCGGCGGGCGGATTCGGCGTGAAGATGAAGGTCAAAGGCATTGCGAAAATAGAGATGCAAAGCGGAAATAAAAGCATCATGCAATATGTGACGGACAGCGGGGGCGATTGGAAAAAGGTATTTTTTGAAATTGATGTTAGAAGGCGGCTTTTTATTGAGGTTTCGGGCGATGCGGTTTTCGGCGAGTTTTGCGACGCGGAGCCTGTAAGATGGCGAGACGAAACAAAAATTTACGACGCTGTTTTGGGCGAGGCGTGCGCGGTTGACACGGCGCTCGAAGGCGAGGAAGAAAAGAAAATGCTCTTTTTGCCGGAGAGGGAAGGAAAATTTGTTTTCTTCGCCGAGGCGGAAAGAAACGGCGTAAGCGGAGTTAAGCGAATTGAGGTGAACGTGTGGAAAAGCATTGAGGAGGCAACAAGGAGCACCGCAGCGGAATTTGACGAAAAAAAGCGCTATGAAAAGGCATCGCTTGAAAGAATGCGGCGCGCGGAGGAAAGCGGCAATTTGTACGAAATGCGAAAGGCGGCGGGCGAGGCAAGGCTGCTCAATCCCTATCTTTCGGACGGCAGTCTCAACTGGGGCAAAATATGCACGGCGAACGAGGATTTTGCGGAAAATTACATGAACGACGACCCGAAAGTATACGGCAGCGTGTGGAACGAAAAGCAAGAATTCATAATGGATTTCGGCGAAAATTTCCGCATAAGGGTTGATGAAGTGCGCATAAGGGCGCGGGGCGGATTCCCCACGAGAGTGAACAAAAGCGCGGTTTACGCCTCAAACGATGCAAAGGAGTGGGTGAAGATAACGCCCGAGGCAAAAATTACGCCCGAAATGCAAAGCTTAAAATCGGAAAGCGGGGAGCGGTGGCGATATGTCAAGGTAAAGCGAAATGACAAGAATGATGTGCCGGTTTTGGACATCGGGGTTTTAAAAATATTCGGCGAAAGATACGAACTGTAAGAAAGGATGAAAATGAAATGAAAAAATTCATTGCGTTGGTTTTGGTACTTTGTTTGGCGGTCGGGGCAGCGCCGACGGCGTTTGCGGACGATGAGATTGCAAAGGAGCTTCCGGGGACTGAGGAAGAATCGGGATTTGTACATCCGGGAATACTGAACACGGTTGACGAGCTGCAAAAAATTGCGGACATGATAGCGGCAGGCGATGAGGAATACACGGAAAATTACGCGGCGTTTAAGGAAAGCGCGTATGCGCAGTCGGGAGCCGAATCGCGCGCGACCGAAACCGTGATAAGAGGCGGCAACGGCGACAACTGCG
The DNA here is from genome assembly GCA_021202495.1 of Clostridia bacterium. Lineage (GTDB taxonomy): Bacteria > Bacillota > Clostridia > UMGS1883 > UMGS1883 > JAJQCX01. Next base: position 7,059 of record JAJQCX010000123.1, read on the forward strand.
CACAGCTCTACCGGGACATACAGCGAGCGTTTCAGTGCGCGGTGGTGTGGTACGTTAAGGGCAGCACAGCGCACGGCGACACGGCGCGCGACATTTTAAACGATTGGAGCGCGACGCTCACATCTGTTTCGGGAAATGCCGACAGATACCTCGCATCGGGGCTTTACGGCTATCAGCTGGCGAACGCGGCGGAGCTGATGCGCGACTACGAGGGGTTTGAAAAGGAGCGGACGCAGGACGTTTTGTTAAACGTATTTTACAAGCCGCTCTGCGAGAGATTTCTCTATTCAAACGAATACGGCGCGGACCACAACGACGCGTACATACAAAATTATTGGGCGAACTGGGACTTGGCAAACATGGCGGCGTGCGTTGCGATAGGTATATTCTGCGACAGGCGCGACATTTATGACAAGGCTGTGAACTACTACAAGTTCGGCGCGGGCAACGGCAGCATATATAACGCAATTCCGTATTTATATGAGGAAGGGCTTGCTCAGTGGCAGGAATCGGGGCGCGATCAGGGGCACGTGCAGCTGGGGCTTGGGTTGATGGCGTCAATCTGCGAAATGGCGTGGAATCAGAACGAGGATTTGTACGGCTGGGCAAATAATCGCCTTATGTATGCGGCGGAATATGTGGCAAAATACAACAACGGCGAGGATGTGCCGTTCACGGAATATCAATGGGGAACGGGGCAAAGCGGCGAGCTTCAGACGCACAGCGTAGTTTCAGACGCGGGGCGCGGTGAATACAGGGCAATTTACGAAATGATTTACAATCACTATGCGAAGCGCAAGGGCTATTATGTGCCAAACATTGCCGCGAGAGCTGAGATTATGCGCGTTGAAACGGGCCCCGGCGGACACGCGACGACGTTTGACCAGCCGGGCTACGGAACGCTGCTTTACACGCGCGACTACGACGTTGAAAGCGTGGACGAGAGCGAGACGAACATTAAAAACGGAGTTTACAAGATTAAATCGCGTCTTAGCGGAAAGCTTTTGACAATGGTTGACGGAACGGCTTACCAATACGGCGAGGGAGCCGAAAATCAGGAATTTACGCTGACGCACGTGGGCGGCGGTGAATATTCGATAATGATTGGCGACATGGCGCTGACCGTGAAGGACGGCTCGTATGAAAACAGCGCGGAGATTGTTTTGGAGGAATATACGGGAAGCATTTATCAGAGATTCGCGTTTATTGACTTGGGCGACGGATATTACAAAATAATCCCCGTGCACAGTACAAAGCCGCTCGACGTTTCGGGCGCGTCGCTTGAGGACGGAGCGGCGGTCAAGCAATACAGACCGATTTACGGCAACCAAAATCAGCATTGGGAGCTTGAGATAGTCGAAGAAGCGGACAATAGCGAAACGAGCGTTATTGTAAACGGAGTAAAAATCGCAGCTGTGACATGCGTGACAGACGGAGTTAAAGAAGTCGGGCTGAGAGCCGTTTTTGAAGCGTTTGACAGCGAAGTTGTATGGAACGATGAAACAAAGTCCGCGACAATTGACACAAACATAACTGTGACGCTCGGAAGCGCGATTGCCGTTATAAACGGGCAAAGCTGTGAAATGGAAAGCGCGGCAAAGCTTGTTGACGGAAACATGACGGTGCCGCTGAGCTTATTCAATGAAATAGGCTGCGACGTGAAAATTGACACGGTAAACAACGCATATGTAATAAACGCCGTGAACGGGCTCGGCGAAAATTACAGGGATGAGCTTGAAAGCACGATAAATTCACTGCAGGCGGATGACACCGTCGACGGTGTTTAGCTTTGAGATAAACGTTACTGTGGGCTGCGCTTGCGCCGTGATTGCAGCGCTGTATGACGCGGCGGGCGAAATGCTGGGGTTTTCGAGCTTTGAGGCGGAATTTTTAAACGGCGAGGCGGAAACCTTTGAAGGCACAATTGCTTCAAGCGGCGGCGCAGTGCTCAAGGCTTTTATTTGGGATGATTTGGAGACAATGACGCCGAAGTGCGCCGCGGAAAGCGCGGTTGTGAAAAAATAAAAAAGGCGGATTGATTGGCTTTTGGGCTAATCAATCCGCTGTTCATTCAGGAGATTTTGCAGAGTGTGGGTCATTTCGTCAAGGGTGAGGCATTGGTTTATTGCGTCGCGCGCTTTTGCGGCGTTTTTCATGGAGGAGATGTACCATGCGGCGTGCTTGCGGGCTTCACGAATGCCGATGTATTCGCCTTTTAGTTCGCACAAAAGAGTGATGTGGCGAATGGCTTCGGAAATTTTTTCTTCGGGGGTGGGAGAAGGGAGAATTTCGCCGCGCTCCAAAAGGGCGGCGGTTTCCTCAAAAATCCAGGGGTTCCCCAGTGCGCCGCGGCCTATCATTACGGAATCAGAACCGGTTTGATCTAAGATGTTCTTTGCGTCCCGGGCGGTTTTTACGTCGCCGTTTGCGGTGAATTGAATTGAGACGGACTCTCGAATGCGGGCAATCTCATCCCAATCGGCGGAGCCGGAATAAAATTGCTCTCTTGTTCTGCCGTGGACGGTTATTGCAAACGCGCCTTCGGCTTCGCATATTTTGGCAAGCTCGACGGCATTTTTGGTGTCTTCGTTCCAGCCCAAGCGCATTTTGACGGAAACCGGGGTTTTGGAGCTTTTGACTGCCGCACGGACGATTGAGGCTGCGAGCGGAAGATTTTTCATCAATGCGCAGCCGTCGCCATTTGAGACGATCTTGGGAGCGGGACAGCCCATGTTAATGTCGATGAAAAGCCCTTTTTCGCTCGCGGCTTTCGCTGCTTCGGCAACGTCTTCGGGGTCGTGCCCGAAAATTTGCACGGCAGTGGGGAGAAGTTCGCGGTTCATCAAATCGTATGTTTTTTTGCTGTCAAATACGAGCGCTCTTGCGCTGACCATTTCGG
>JAJQCX010000129.1:0-481 GCA_021202495.1 Clostridia bacterium
AATCGAATGTGTGAAACCGAAGAGCTTTGAGCGGACGCGCGACGACTGGGGCCTGACGGCGCTTACATCAAAGGAGGGCGATGCCGAGATAAGAATTGCGGTGATAGAGGGGGCGCAGTTTGAAAACGCGGCGGATGCGCTCGATTTGATGCGCGGCGAAATGGTTGGAAGCGTGGAGATTTTCGCGGAAGTGGGCGAAGATTGGTACGAGGCGGAATTTGCCGACGAGAGGACGACGATACGCAGAAAATGCTTTGTGGAAAGCGGCGCGATAAGATATTTTGAATTTCAATATCCGACGGAGCGCGGAGAATATCGGGAAAATATTGAGTATATGATGGAGAATTTTAAGTTGGTTGAGGAAGAGGCGGAGGAAGAAATTGCGTCGGAAAACGGTGAAGAATAAAAGGAGAGATGGGAAATGATGAAAGGAAAAAGAATTTTGGCGGCGGTTTTGGCGGCGGCGGTGTTGGGGTGCGCG
>JAJQCX010000129.1:491-42262 GCA_021202495.1 Clostridia bacterium
GCTTGGGAGATTGAGACGCCGGAGGATTGGGTGAACGACCCTTTTAACACGGGCGATGCGAGCTATGACGGGTTTTACACAAAGTGCATCGAGGTTTACGGAATACCGATATGCTCGACGGACGACGTGCCCGACGAGGCGCTTATTAAAGCGGCGGACGTGATTGAAATGCTCTTGGGGAAGATTGTGCGCGAATTTCCCGAGATAATGAACAAAATGGTTGAAAACGGGGTTTCGATTATCATAATCGGCGAGCATGAGACGAACGCGGAGCATCCTTCGTGGAATGGCTGGGAGGATGAGACGGAGCGGCGCGGCGGAGGCGGCGTTGTGACGACTGTGTTGGTTGAGGATTTGATTGTGCCGGAGGAGGACACGTGGAGGAAGACCTTTGCGGGGCTTGTGCATGAGGCGACGCACACGATATTGACATACGGAATAGGCGATGCGCAAGGAATAGGGGCGCGGAGCGATTATTACGAGAGAATTTTGGCGGCGTATGAAAACGCGGTCGCAAAGGGAATGTACCCTTCGCCGAACGAATACGACGCTTCGAATTACCATGAATATTTTGCGGGAGAGGTTGGGCGCTTTTTTAACGGCAGCCCGACGGATTTGCCCGTTGAGGGCGCGGAGAGCTTAACCGACCGCGAGCAGCTTGAAATTTACGATCCCGAAATTTATGAAATTATTGAGGAGCTTTTTGACAAGTGCGATTTGCCCTACCCGTGGGGGAACGGAACGGGCATCGAAGAGGACGATTCAATCGTTATCGAAAACGATGATTTGCGGCTTGAAGTGGGCGATTTGGGTGAGATTACGTCGCTTAAAATAAAGAGCGAGGAAAATGAGGATTTTAAAAACACGGAATATGTTTTGAACGCGAAAAACGCGTCCGCGCAGGGAATGGACGACGAGCAGCATTGGATGGGCGAGGTTGTCATTTCGTCCGTGCGGGGAAGTGAAGTGAATGAGCTTTACACATCGGAATGCGAAAGGGTGATTGAGCAGGACGGAAACACCGTGAGCGTGACATATAACGAGGGAGGACTTACCGTCACTGAACGCTACATTGCGGAAAAGAGCTCGATACGCTGGGAGATTGAGGTTGAAAATTCAGGCGAGGGCGATGTGACAATCCGCGATTTGGGGCTGCCGATGGCGTTTAACCAATGCTGGACGGCGAGCTACAGCGGAGAGGAGCTCTATGACACAAGATGTGTTTACCATTCGTTTGTGGGTGAGGATTCGAGCTACATATACGCGACGCGGCCGAGCGGGCAGGGGAAAATGCTGCTCTTTGCGCCGTGCGCGGAAACGGGGAGCGGATTTGAATACCGCGACCATTGGAGAGTGAACAACGGACACGAGGGCTCGGCTTGGGCGCAGGATCAGTCGGGCTACAGCTCGGGGCTCGATGTGTTTTACATACATTCGGACGCGATACAAAGCACGGGAAGCTCGTATTTGACTTCTACGTCGTTAAAGCTTAAAGAGGGCGAGAGCAAGCTTTACGCCTTTGAATTTACGGCGGTTGAGGACGAGGAGGATTTGAGAAGCACGCTTTACGAAAAGGGGCTTGTCGACGCGCAGGCGGTGCCGTCGATGGCGGTGGCGCTCGATATGCCGACGGCGTTTTATCTGCATGCGAACGAGGACGTTGAAATAACGGGAGTTGAGGTAAAATGCGTGCATGAAACGGGACTTTATTCTTCGCAGGAAAACATGGTCAACAACAACCTTGAATGTGAAGGAAAGGGCGAGGTAAGCTTTCGCGAAAAGGTGGTTTACAACGGAGAAAATTACTACGTTTATGATTTGCGGATGAAGTGCTTGGGGGTAAATCATGTTTACGTGAATTACACATACAAGGGCGAAGAGCGGGAAACGGTGCTGCAGTTTTACGCAATGGAATCCATCGGCGACGCGTTGGAGCGGCGAAGCGCGTTTTTGGTTGAGCATCAGACGGATACGCTGGGGGAAGTCGGCGACAAGACGTTTGACGACTGGATGATGGACGAAAAGGCAAACCGCGCGGACACGGTTGACGGCTATTGGGAAATGAGCTATTGGGGCTACGGCGACGACTGGGGACTGACGCACGGCACGTTTTTGGCGAAAAAAAACGTATATGCGCCGGTGAAAGAGGAAATCGAGGCGGTTGACGAATATCTCGACGTGGCGATATGGAACACGCTTATGCGTGAGCATCAAGAGGATTATTTGATACACGACTTTTTGTCCGAAGAGCCGAATTTGTCGCCGACGTACAGGGGATATGCTTATCCGCACATTTACAACACATATTTTGCGATGTATGAAATATCGCGGCTCTATCCGGATATGATTGAATACAAGGAGACGAGCGGGGAATATCTTTTGCGGGCGCATAATATACTTATGGCGCTTTATTCGGATTCCGTCGCATACAACTGGGCGACGGGGCTGATGGGCGAAATTTCGACGCCGGAGATAATCGAGGCGCTTGAAAACGAGGGATTTTCCGAGGAAGCGGAAAATGTGAAGGAAATTATGGCGGCAAAGTATGATAATTTTAAGAATACAAAATATCCGTATGGGAGTGAATATTTATACGACAACACGGGCGAAGAGGCAGTTTACACTCTCGCGAAGATGAACGGCAATGAGGAAATGATGTATAAGATTGACCTCAAGACGCGGGCGTGCAGAGGAGTGCAGCCGGTGTGGTATTTTTACGCGAACCCCGTGACGATATGCGGGGAAAATTGGTGGAATTTTCAATACACGGCGTCGCTTGCGGGATATTGCATGGACGATTATCTAAGGAACGTGAGCGATGCGAGCGGCGAGGAAAAGGCGATTGCGGAAAGAGTGAATTACGCGGCGAAGCTGGCGAATTTCACGTGCATAAATTCGGGGCAGATTGACGCGGACGAGGAAAACATCGGTACGGTTTCATGGACGTATCAGTCGGAGCTCGGAAACAGCGGCGGACAGGGCACGGGCGGCGGAAAGCTCCACAACGGATGGCGGCAGATGTCGGGCGAGGCTGATTTGGGCTTGTACGGCGCAATGTGCATTGCGTCAAGCGACGTGGCGATTGACCCCGTGTTCGGGCTTGTGGGCTACGGCTGCGAGGTTGAGGATTTGGGAAAGAGCTACGCTATTGTGCCGAAGGACGGCGTTTTTACGCGGCTCAATCTGATAAACGAGGGGCTTTCGATTGAGCTTTACGGCGCGACATACAGCGAGGCGGAAACGGCGAAAAACAAGAGCGAGATAAAAATGACGCTTGAAACCGAGGCGGATTTTGTGAAGGTGACGGTGAGCGGGCTTGACGCGGATGAAAAATACGCCCTCTATGAGGACGGGCGCATAAAGGCGACGGCAACGGGAGAGACGGCGGTATTTACCTATAAGCCGACAAAGGACACCGCGACGGTCGTCATTGCAAAAGCGCCGCACGCGGTTGACATTGAGCCGTATAAGCCTGCGGCGATTGAGGTGAACGAAACCGAACGCGGCGTTTTGAGCGGAGCGGTTGAAGGCTTTGACGGAGAAAACGCATGGATTGTCGGCGGCGAGGCTGAAGGCGGATATTTCACATATGACGGGACGGTTAAAAGCTATGTGAGACTGTCGAACGCTTTGACGAACGGTGTTGAGGATTTTACGCTGAAATTTGAGATTGAGCTTGAAGGCGAGCAGAAAGAGGACGTGAGGCTGTTTGAATTTTCGGACATGAACGAGCGCAGTCTTTCGGCGCAGCTTGCGGCGGAGAGGGAGGTTATAGTTAAAATCGACGGCACGGAATATGAAAGCGGCATATGCTTGCCGGAAAATTTTGCGGGCGAGATAGCCATGGTGCAAAAGGGCGGAAACATGACGCTTTACTGTGCGAGTGAGAAAATTATTGAACTTGAGACGGATTTTAAACTTTCCGAGATGGGCGAGGTGCAGCGCAATTACATCGGGCGCGGGTCGGACGAGAGTTTCGGCGCAATTTGCGGCACGGTCGGCGGATTTTACTTTAACATCGAAGCGGAAGAGATTGAAACGCGCGAAAGCGACGCTTACGCGGTCAGTGTGGAGGAGGTTGTCGCGGACGCGGAGCATTCTCTGCCCGATGTTGTGAAGGTGACGTATTCGGACGGTTTTGTGCGCATGGCGGAGGTTACATGGGGAGAAGAGAGCGACGGAGTTGTTAAAGGCTATGTCGGAGGATTGGAATTTTCCGCGAAGATGCGGAGCGTTGAGATAGGCGAAAATGTTGCCTCATCTGCAACAGTTGACGCGAGCTACTGCGCATCGTGGGAGAGCGTGGACGCGTTAAACGACGGAGTGTATACGCTCGAAACGTCCGCGCCGTCGAGCGATGAAATGCTGCGCTTCGGAACATGGACGCGCGATTCCGACGAGGAATGGATTTCCTACACATGGGATGAGGAAAAGACAATCTGCGCAATCGGGCTCGTTTTCTTTGACGACGGCGGAGGAACGCGCGCGCCGAAATCGTACAAAGTTCAGTATTTAAACGAGGCGGGAGAATGGGAGGATGTTACGCTTCCGCTCGGCACCGAAAGCGTTTTGAACAAGATGAACGTGACGACGTTTGAAGCCGTGACGACAAGGGCAATTCGCGTTGTGATGGATAAAGGCGAGTATGCGGGCGTCGGAGTGCTCGAATGGGAGGTTTATTTAACACAATAGACAAAAAATCGAAATGTTTTAGTTATGTTCGCATGATATGATAGGCAAAAATTTTCGTGAGGCAGGGGAATATGATATGAACCGGAGCGATTTGGAATTTTACGGAGAATATGTGTCGGCGCTTGAAATGGCGGAAACAATTATGTTAAATGAGCTTTCGCGGATTATGGCGTCGCTTACGGGCACGGAGCGCAAGTGTCCCGCGGAGCACGTTTTGAGCAGGATAAAGAGTGCGGAGAGCATGAAGGAAAAGCTTGAGAGGCAGAGATATGAGCCAAACGTTGAAAACGCGATGGCTGTGATGACGGACGCCGTGGGCGTGAGAGTGGTGACGCATTTTATCGGCGACGTGTACGCGGTGAAAAAGGGGATAACGCGCTCCGACAAATGGAGCGTTGAGACGGTGAAGGATTACATTGCTTTTCCGAAGAAAAACGGCTACAGAAGTCTGCACATGATTGTGAAAATACCTATCGGCATGGAGAACTGCGATTTTATACGCGCGGAAATACAGCTCAGGACAATCGCGATGGACTGTTGGGCAAGTTTAGAGCACACGATGAAATACAAAAAGGACGTGAAAAACGCGGAGCTCATTGTTTCGGAGCTTTTGCGCTGTGCGGAGGAGATGGCGTCGACAGATTTGTCGATGCAGACGATGCGCGAGATGATTAATTCGGAAGATGGTGAAGAATGATGAGAATTTTATATGCCGAGGATGAAAAACAGCTTTCGATGGCGATTGCGGAAATTTTGAAAATGGAGCATTACGAGGTTGACATCGTTTATGACGGGGAAGAGGCGTTGGAGCATTTGAAAACGGGGATATATGACGCGGCGGTGCTTGACATTATGATGCCCAAAGCGGACGGAATCGAGGTTTTGCGGCAGATGCGCGCGAGAAACGACTTCACGCCGACGCTTCTTTTGACGGCGAAGGCTGAGACGGAGGATAGGATAAACGGGCTTTCTGTCGGGGCTGACGATTATTTGGGAAAGCCGTTTGCAGCGGGAGAGCTTTTGGCAAGGCTCGCGGCGCTGATACGCCGCTCGGCGGATTACAGAGTAAAGACGCTGACGGCGGAAAACATTGTGCTCGACTGTGAGACGAATGAATTATGTTCGGACGTGGGAAGTCTGCGCTTGAGCAGCAAGGAGGCGCAGCTTTTGGCGCTCTTTCTGCAAAACAGAGAGGTAAAACTTTCGGCGGCGGAGCTTGGAGCGCGCCTTTGGAAGGACGGGGGCGAAAGAGGCGCGGCGGAATTATACGTTTCGTATTTGCAGCACAAGCTAAAGCAGCTCGGATCTAAAGTAAACATCATTAAAAATGCGGAAAATAAGTATTATATAGGTGAAGTGAAATGAAAAAACTGCGGTTAAAGCTCGTCTTAATTGTCGCGGCGTCGCTGGCGGCGGTCTTTTAGGTGATGATGGCGGTGCTCTACTTGGCGATGGGGTTTTACACCACAATGCAGGCGGACGGAATGACAAGCTTAATCAGCGAAAACAACGGAATGCTGCCGACATACAGACCCGACCGCGAATTTGCCGAAAATTTGCCGCCGGGCATAAATTTTAATGCGGAATCGGAATACCGCACGAGATATTTCATCGTTTTTATAAACGATGACGCGGAGCTTAACAGCGTCAATTTGGAGCATATTGCTGCGGTGAGCGGGGAGGAAGCCTTTGAAATGGCGCAAAAGGCGCTCGCAAAGGAGAGCGAAACGGGCTACATCGGGCATTACAGATTTCTCGTGACGGACAGCATGGTGATTTTCCTTGACTGCAGCGATTCAAATACGACAAGAAACATGGTGCTTGTGATATTCGTCTTGGCGGCGCTTGCGATAATGACTGTTGTGACGATTATTTTCATGGCGCTCTCAAAAAAGACGGTGGAGCCCTTTGAGGAAAATTCGCGAAGACAGAAGCAGTTTATCACCGACGCGAGCCACGAATTAAAGACGCCGCTCGCAATTATTTCGGCTAACGCGGAGGTTTTGCAATATAAGAGCGGGGAAAACGAGTGGACGAAAAACATTGTCGAGCAGACAAAGCGCATGAGCAAGCTTATCGGCGATTTGATGAAGCTCTCAAAGACGGAGTAAATTGGCGATTTTTTTTCCGAGATGATTGATTTTTCGGAGATTGCGGAAAAGACCGCCGGCGAATTTGCGGAGGTTGCCGAGAGAAAGAATGTGGCATTTAAGACGTCGTTTGCGCCGGATGCAATCGTCATGGGAAGCCGCGAGCAGCTCGCAAGGCTCGTCTCGGTTTTGACGGAAAACGCTTCAAAATATGTTTCAAACGGCGGCGAGATTGACATAAGGCTTGAAAAGACGAGCAAAAACGCGGTGTTTACGATATATAACACCGCGGAGATAAAAAAGGACATCGACTGTGCGCGGCTTTTTGACCGCTTTTACAGGGCGGACAATTCACATTCGTCGGAAACCGGCGGGCACGGTATCGGGCTTTCGATAGCGGCAAAGATTGCCACGCAGCACGGCGGCACGCTTTCGGCAAAGCAGGTGAAGGACGGGATTATTTTTACCGCGTCGCTGCCGCTGGCGGCAAAGGCGAAAAAAACTTCGGTCGGAGGTGAAGAAAATGCCCGAAATAAACACTGAATATTTACAAAAATGCATTGACACGCTTGAACGCTCTTATCAAATGCTGAAAAGCGTCAAGGAAGATACGATTGATTATGAATTGTACCGTAATTCGTTGGTGAAAAGCTTTGAAATAACGATCGAACAAAGCGGAAAGCTCTTAAAAAAGAAGATTACGCCGTATTTTTCTTCAAAAAGGGCTGTTGATATGCTTACCTTTAAGGATATTTTCCGCCATGCAAATAAGCACGAATTAATCGGCGATGAGGAAACGGAAAGATGGATGGAATACCGCGACAACCGCAATAGTACGGCGCACGATTATGGGCAGCAATTCGCCGAAGAAACGCTTGTTTTGATAGATACCTTTTTGACGGACGCAAAAAGGCTGAAAGAGGTAATTGACAATGCTTAATGTGAAGGAAAAGCATCTTGATATGTTAAAGAATATTTTTTCGGCATATTGCCCGAGAGCCGAAATTTGGGCATACGGAAGCAGGGTTGACGGTGATTCGCATGAGGGAAGCGACCTTGATTTGGCGGTTAAAAGCTTTAACGACGAGAATAAGTCAATCGGAGAATTGCGGGCGCGGCTCAACGACAGCAACATACCCTTTTTGATTGACATTTGCGAATTTGACAAGCTGCCGAAGAGTTTCCGGGATGAAATAGTTAAAAAATATGTTTCCGTTTTTCCCGAACAGGGATGAAAGGCACAAACGGAGTTGTTGACAAAAAAACAAGGCAGTGTTATAATTAAAATGTCGTTTTATTGACTTAAATTTTCATTAAAATACTATTCAATAGGGAGGATGAGATTGATGTACAGGATTGTGAAAAAGGTGGCGCTTAATCCGACGGTTACACTGATGGACATTGAAGCGCCGTTTGTCGCAAGAAAGGCGAAGCCCGGACAGTTTATCATTTTGAGAGTCGACGAGGACGGCGAAAGAATACCATTGACAGTTGCGGATTTCGACCGTGAAAAGGGGATTGTGACAATTATTTTTCAGATTGTCGGCGGAACGACCGAAAGGCTGAATCACAAAGAAGAGGGCGAATACATAGCCGATTTTGTGGGACCGCTCGGAAAGGCGACGAACGTTGAGGGAAAGAAAAAGGTTGCGGTTGTCGGCGGCGGTGTTGGCTGCGCGATTGCGTACCCGGTTGCAAAGGCTTTTGCCGAAAACGGAACGATTGTTCACAGTGTGATCGGCTTCAGAACGAAGGATCTTGTTATTCTGGAAGACGAATTTAAAAAAGCGAGCGAAAGGCTCGTTATGATGACAGACGACGGCAGCTACGGCGAAAAGGGCGTTGTGACGAACGCTTTGGAAATGCTCATTAAAGAGGGCAACGAATACGACGAGGTTGTCTGCATAGGACCTGTTATAATGATGAAATTCGTGTGCAAGCTGACGAAAGAATACGGCATAAAGACGACGGTCAGCATGAACCCGATAATGATTGACGGCACGGGAATGTGTGGCGGCTGCCGTTTGACGGTTGGCGGCGAGACGAAATTCGCCTGTGTCGACGGGCCGGAGTTTGACGGTCATTTGGTTGATTTTGACGAGGCGATGAAGCGCGGCGCGACATACCGCGAATTTGAGGCTGCGGAGCGCGAAAAGGTTTGCAATTTGTTTAAGATGGAGGTCGAGTAAAATGCCGAATATGAGCTTGGTAAAAAATCCGATGCCCTCTCAGGAGCCGGATGTGAGAAATAAGAACTTTTCGGAGGTCGCGCTCGGCTATAGTGAAGAGCAGGCGATTGACGAAGCGCAGAGATGCTTAAACTGCAAAATGAAGCCGTGCGTGACGGGATGTCCCGTGCAGATTGATATTCCGAGGTTTATCGGGTTTGTCGCGGCGGGTGAATTTGAAAAGGCGTATGAGGTTATAACGGAGTCGAGCTCTCTTCCTGCGGTTTGCGGAAGAGTTTGTCCGCAGGAGACGCAGTGCGAAAGCAAGTGTGTGCGCGGAAAGAAGGGTGAGCCTGTTGCAATAGGGAGATTGGAGCGCTTTGTTGCCGATTGGCACAATCAAAACAGCACTGCGGCGGTGAAGGTGCCGGAGAAGAACGGACACAAGGTCGCGGTTATCGGTTCGGGTCCCTCGGGCTTGACGTGCGCGGGCGATTTGGCGAAAAAGGGCTATGACGTGACAATTTTTGAGGCGCTGCATTTGCCGGGAGGTGTTTTGGTTTACGGTATTCCAGAATTCAGACTGCCTAAGGCGATTGTGCAAAAGGAGATAGATTCCTTAAAGGCGTTGGGCGTTAAGGTTGAGACGAACATGGTTATCGGTAAAGTCCTTTCGATTGACGAGCTTATGGAAGAGCAGGGCTTTGAAGCTGTGTTCATCGGCTCGGGCGCGGGACTTCCGAGATTTATGAAGATTCCGGGCGAAAACCTCAACGGAGTATTCTCTGCAAATGAATTTTTGACGAGAGTTAATCTAATGAAGGCGTATAAGGACGGAGCGCAGACGCCGATATATCACGGAAAGAAAATTGCGGTTGTAGGCGGCGGAAACGTGGCGATGGACGCAGCAAGATGCGCGAAGAGGCTGGGCGCCGATGTGACGGTTGTTTACAGAAGAACGCAAAATGAGCTGCCCGCAAGACATGAAGAGGTTGAACACGCAATGGAGGAAGGAATTGTGTTTAAATTCCTGACGAATCCGACCGAGATAAAAGGCGACGATAAGGGCTGGGTTTGCGGCATGACGTGCCAGGAAATGGAGCTTTCGGAGCCCGACGAATCGGGAAGAAGAAAGCCCGTTCCCAAGGAGGGCGCGATTATCGATTTTGAGTGCGACGGAGTTATCATGTCGATAGGAACGTCGCCGAACCCGCTGATAAAATCTACGACAGAGGGACTTGAAACGCAGAAGTGGGGCGGCATTGTCGCGGACGAAAACGGGCAGACCTCTCGCGCACACGTTTACGCGGGCGGAGACGCAGTGACGGGCGCAGCAACGGTTATCCTCGCGATGGGCGCGGGCAAAACCGCAGCCGGCGCGATAGATAAGGATTTGATGGGCTAAAATAAAGAAATAAACAAGTTATGAGATACGTTCGCCGAGGGAATTTGATTTCTTCGGCGAACTTTATTCGGTGCGGCTTTTTAAAACGCTATGTGATAACTTTGTAAATAATGCACAAAAATCTTAACGCAAATGAAACAAAGTGTTGACAAAATGAACGAGAAGTATTATAATAAGGTAAAATCAGTCCTTGATAAGGGGATTGAAAAAAATTTTAGACAGGAGAGTCTCAAATGAAAAAGTTCCTCGCAATTACCCTCGCATTGGTTTTGGCGCTGGGTTTGGCTGCCTGCGGCGGTACAACCACTACCACTACCGATACCCAAGATGAAGATGAAGCTACGGAATTGATTTCCGTTGCAATCATCAACAACGACCCCAACGAATCAGGTTATCGCACGGCTAACGACAATGACCTGAAGGCTATGTTCACGGAAGAGAACGGCTACAGCGCTACGTTCTATTACAGCCTTAAGAACGATGAGCAGATTGCTTACGCTCAGCAGGCTATTCAGGCAGGCGTTGATTACCTTCTTCTGTCTGCGGCGGACGTTTCCGGTTGGGACACTGTTCTCCAGGATGCGCAGGACAACGACATTAAGGTTATCCTTTTCGACCGCACAATCGACGCGGACGAGAGCCTTTATGTTGCATCCATCGTTTCCGACATGGATCAGGAAGGCGTTACGGCTGTAGAATGGCTTGAATCGCAGGGTTTGGAAGAGTATAACATCATCCACATCCAGGGCGTTATGGGTTCGGCGGCTCAGGTAGGACGCACGGGCGCGCTTGACGATAAGGTTGCGGCTGAAGACAACTGGAACCTTGTTGTTCAGCAGACGGCTGACTGGAACGCAGAGACGGCACAGCAGATTGTGCAGTCCGTAATCGATTCGGGCGAATCGTTCAATGTTATCTATGCTGAGAATGACGACATGGCAAAGGGCGCTGTTGCGGCTCTTGACCGTGCGGGCATCACTCACGGCGTAGACGGCGATGTTATCATCATGGGCTTTGACTGCAACTCGTGGGCTCTTGAAGAGCTGCTTGCGGGCAACTGGAACTATGACGGTCAGTGCAACCCGTTCCAGGCTTCCTACATAGATGAAATCATCAAGACGCTCGAAGCAGGCGAAGAAGTAACGGAAAAGACCATTATTTTGGAAGAGAAGGGCTTTGACGCAACAACAATTACCCAAGAGGATGTAGACACCTACGGTATCTGATTGACTGAGGTAAGCGTTAAGTGACATCCGAAGTGCGATATATCGTAGCACATAACAAGCTGCGCTGTATCGCACTTCTTTTTTAACAATTTGCATGGTTTGGAGAAAAAATGAAAGGAGTTGTGCTTGTGGAACAGGATGTTTTATTGACAATGCGCGGAATTTGCAAGAGCTTTCCGGGCGTGAAGGCGCTGCAGAATGTGGATTTTACGCTGCGGCGCGGCGAAATCCATGCGCTGATGGGCGAAAACGGCGCGGGAAAATCGACGTTGATTAAGGTTTTGACGGGCGTTTATTCCAAGGACGAGGGCGATATTGTTTTGGACGGACAGACGGCTGTCATTCGCAATCCGCAGGATGCGCAGAACATGGGAATTGCCACGGTTTATCAGGAAATTACGCTGTGCCCGAACTTGTCAGTGGCGGAGAATATTTACATAGGACGCGGAAAAGACAAGTCGGTGAAGTGGAAGAAGATGTACACCGAGGCGGATAAAATTTTGGAGAATTTGGACATTCCGGCGAAGGGAAATATGCAGCTCGGAAACTGCTCTCTTGCGGTGCAGCAGATGATTGCAATCGCGAGAGCGGTGGACATGGACTGTAAGGTTTTGATTTTGGACGAGCCGACGTCGTCGCTTGACGAGCAGGAGGTTGCAAAGCTCTTTAAGCTCATGCGCGATTTGAAGGCGCGGGGCGTGGGGATAGTTTTTGTAACGCACTTCTTTGACCAGGTTTACGAGGTTTCGGACAGGATAACGGTGCTGCGCGACGGGCAGCTTGTGGGAGAATATCTCATTGAAAATCTGCCGAGAGTGCAGCTCGTTTCAAAAATGCTCGGCAAGGAGCTTGACGAGCAGGAGGATTTGCGCGCAGAGCATCCGGCGTTTGAGCAGGAAGCGGGCGCGGCGCCGATATTTGAAGCGGAGCAGCTGCAGAGCAATGCCGGAATTTATCCGTTTGATTTCTATATCAAAAAGGGCGAGGTCAACGGCTTTGCGGGGCTGTTGGGTTCGGGAAGAAGCGAATGTGTGCGCGCTATTTTCGGCGCGGACAAGGTTATCGGCGGTACTGTGAAGAAGAACGGAAAGAAGATAAAAATTCGCAGACCTATCGACGCGATGAAAAACGGAATTGCGTATTTGTCGGAGGATCGAAAATCGGACGGAATTATCGGCGATTTGTCGGTGAGAGACAATATTATTTTGGCATCGCAGGTATTGAAAGGATTTATGCGTCCGTATTCAAAGGCGGAGGCAAATAAATTGGCGGACGAATACATAAAGCTCATTCAGGTTAAGACGGCGTCGAGAGATACGCCGATAAAGAGCCTTTCGGGCGGCAACCAGCAGAAGGTTATTGTTGCAAGGTGGATGCTGATGCACCCGGAATACCTCATTTTGGACGAGCCGACGCGAGGCATTGACGTGGGAACAAAGCAGGAAATTCAAAAGCTTGCGCTGCAGTTTGCGTCGGAGGGCATGAGCGTTACGTTCATTTCCTCGGAGACGGATGAAATGCTGCACACCTGTTCGCGCCTTATCGTTATGCGCGACAGAAAGGTTGTGGGCGAGCTTTCGGGTGAGGATTTGACATCGAATAAGATAATGAGCACGATAGCGGGAGGCGAAGATAAATGAAAACAGTGAAGAAAATTTTTTCAAATCAGATAGTCATTCCGCTTGCGGCGCTGATTATCTTGGCGCTTTTTAACCTGATTGCGGATCCGTCGTTTTACAAGATTACGCTGGGGTTAAACAGTGACGGAAATCCCGTTTTGACGGGCTATTTGATAACAATATTGGATTCGGGCGCGGAGCTTGCAATTCTTGCGATAGGCATGACGCTTGTGACGGCGGCGTCGGGCGGACAGGATATATCCGTCGGCGCGGCGATTGCGATAAGCGGCAGCGTGATGTTGAGGCTCCTTTGCGGACCGACGGCAAATTCGCAGACGCTTTTGATGCCCATTGCGTGCGCATTTTTAATCGCAATGGTTGTGTCGATGCTTTTCGGCGCGTTTAACGGCGTTTTGGTGGCGATATTTAAAATTCAGCCGATGATTGCGACGCTCATTTTGTACACGGCGGGTCGCTCGATTGCGGCTTGGATAAACCAAAATCAGCTGCCGGTTGTCGTGGACCCGACGTTTAAATATTTTGGCGGCTACATTCCGGGATGTCCCGTGCCGACGGCGTTTATAATTGCGGTAATATGCATGATTATTATCGGGCTTGTGCTGAAATTTACGAATTTGGGGCTCTATACGCAGTGCGTCGGCATTAACGAGCGTTCGTCGAGGCTGAACGGACTGAACCCGACATTTATTAAAATTCTGGCGTTTGTGATAATGGGAATGTGTGTTGCGGTTGCGGCGCTGATTAAGGTGAGCCGCATTTCGACGATTAACTATTCTGTTATCGCGAAGGACATTGAAATGGACGCCATTCTTGCGGTTGCGCTCGGCGGAAACGCGCTCAGCGGCGGTAAGTTTAACGTTTGGGGCAGCATAATAGGCGCGTATGTAATTCAGTTTTTGACGACGACGCTGTATAAATTCAACGTTTCGTCCGTGGCGCTTCCGGCGTATAAGGCGGTTGTGGTTATCATACTCGTTGTTGCGAGCGCGCCGACCGTGCGTGATAAATTTGCGGAGCTGTCAAAGAAAATGAAGAGCAAAAAAAGCGTAAAGGAGGCGGCGTGACATGACGGAGAAATCGAAAAGAGCAAAGACAAAGGTTCCGATGACGGATTCCAACATTCTTTTGATTATCACGATTGCGGTGTTCTTCGGAATGTATATCATAGCCTGTGCGCTGGGACTTAACAACAACGTGTTCACAAAGCCGCAGACCTTTATGAATTTGCTCAACGAAAACGCGGCGCTTATCATTATGTCGTGCGGACTGAGCCTTGTTATGATAACGGGCGGGATTGATATTTCGGTCGGCGGCATTACGGCGCTCATTACAATGACGTGCGCGATGAACCTCGACGTTTGGGGCGGAAACGTGTACACGGCGATGCTGATTGCGCTTGGGATTGGCTTGGCGTTCGGCATTGTGCAGGGATATTTGATTGCTTATCTTGAAATTCAGCCGTTCATTATCACATTGGCGGGTATGTTCTTTGCAAAGGGCATGACGACGATTGTCAATTCGTCGCCGTTTAACGTGCAAAATGAGGCGTTTAACACGCTTCGCTCGACGAGACTTTATATTCCGTTTATCGGAACCGTCAACAAGGCGGGCAAGTTCGTGAACGCGTATGTTGAAATTGGCGTTATTGTGGCGCTGGTGGTTGTCATTTTGATGTTTATCATGCTGCGCTGGACAAGGCTCGGACGCAACTTCTACGCGGTGGGCGGAAATCCGCAGAGCGCGCTGATGCTCGGAATTAACGTTAAGCGCACAAAGTTTACCGCGCACATTATATGCAGCCTTTTGGCGGGAATAGGCGGTTTTGTCTATTTCATGCACGTCGGTTCGGGCTCTCCGAGCCATGCGTCGGGTATGGAGATGAACGCCATCGCGTCCTCAATTATCGGCGGCACAATGCTGACCGGCGGCGTGGGGAACATTATAGGTACGTTCTTCGGTGCGCTGTCGCTTAATACGATTAAGCAGATAGTTACAAGCGTGGGATTGAGCGAGGCTTGGTGGACGAACATCACCGTTGCCGCGATGCTGTGCATTTTCCTTGTGATACAGAGTATTGTTATCGCGAGAACAAAGGGCGGCAAGAAAGAGGGAAGCGAGAAAGAGAAGAAAGCGAAAAAGTAAGAAGGATATGGAAACAGACGGCAGGAGAGAATTCTGCCGTCTGTTTTTGGATGAGTGTGGAGTTTGAAGTGTGGAGTGTGGAGTTGAGGAAAAAATTTTGCGTCTGCCGATTGGCATACGCAAAATTTTCTTTTGGTGCGCCGGGATTATTCTATTTTTTCGGTTATCGGCTGCATATTTTCATCCCAAATGAAGATTTTGTAGGAACTGCTCACGCTGCCGGCGAAGGTTGCGCCGTCGGTTGTGATTGTTTTTGAAAGTTTTTCAATGGTTTCAGCTGCGCCGCCGGAGTAGGAAACGACGTAGGCTGTTACGTTTGATGCGGAAAGCGCGGATTCATCGGTTATGGTGAGGGTGATTGTAACGTCGCCCGCTTCGGTGACGGAAACTGCCGCTTCGGCGGCGTTTTCGTATGCGCCGACTGCGGTAAGTGCCGCTTCCGAAGGCATTGTGACACAATTGTAGTGAATGGTTGCGGAGCTTAGTCCCGTATTTGAAGCTTTGCTTATTTTCTTCCAGTCGTCCTCGCTGCCGACATAGTATATGTCGGTAAGGTTAGACCGGTAAAAGGCACCTTCGCCGATGTTTGTTACATTGTTGGGTATTGTTACAATTGTCAGATGACGACAGGAATAAAAAGCATAACTATTAATAATTGTTACACTGCTACCGATAATTATACTTGTCAATGAATCGCAACCTTCAAAGGCAGAAGCTCCAATAGTTATTACGTTATCGCCTATTGAGACGCTTGTCAGTGCAGTGCAATCGTAAAATGCACCATCGCTGATAGTTATCACACTGTCCGGGATTACTACACTTGTGAGATAGTGGCACATATAGAACGCAGTACTAGCGATTATCAACGTTCCGCTTTTTATAATGTAATCTCCGGAAATTGAACGATCCGCGCTTATCAAATATTTACCAAGATATAAAACGTCATTCTCCCAATTGGATTCACTGTTATAGTATGCGGTATCATAAAAAGCATCAGAGCCGATACTTTTTATGTTATCGGAAATTGTAATATTCAATAGGTTGCTGCAACCGTAAAAGGCTACATCGTAGATTTTTGTTACGCTGTTTGGTATTACATATTCTGTATCTGCTTTTTTTGTTGGATAATTAATTAATTCAGTAAGATTTTTGTCAAACAAAACACCATCGACATCACAATAGTTTTCATTATTTTCATCAACAGTTATATTTGTCAACGAGGTGCAATAGGCAAATGCGTGAGAACCAATGCTTGTCACACTGCTTGGTATCATTATGCTTGTAAGTTCTGAGCAATGGGCAAATACGCTGTTACCGATGGTAGTTACGTTGTTACCAATCGAAACGCTCGTCAGCGCCGTACACCAACCAAATGCGCCTTCACCGATGCTAGTTACGCTGTTAGGTATTGTCACACTTGTCAGTGCAGTGCATTCATAAAATGCACCGTCGCTGATAGTTGTCACACTATTCGAGATAGACACGCTTGCCAATTTTGAGCAATAGGCAAATGCGCCACTGCCGATGGTAGTCACACTGTTACCTATCAAGACGCTTGTCAGTGCGGTGCCATTACTAAACGCCTCATTGCCAATAGATGTTACACCGTCTGATATCACAACTGATATAATGTTTGTTCGAAAGCTAAGCCATGGCTGCAGAATGTCCGTAATATCTCCCGTGCCGCTTACTGTTAAAATACCGGTATCTGAGTCAAACGTCCATGTCAGGTTGTCGCCGCAGGTGCCGCTGTATTCGGTAGCGGAGACGCTGAAAGCGGGGACGAATGTCAGTACCATTGCCGCACAGAGAAACGCAGCTAAAATTTGTTTTGATTTTTTCATGTGAATCCTCCTAAAATTTATTTTCGGTGAATTAAAAAAGTGCGTCCGCAATGAGAGCGAACGCACCGAAAAACGCTGCTCCGATTGCTGCCACACAATTTTACAGACATACATGAATCACATCAGTATGCTAAGAAGAGCCTGCGTTTTTACCGAAAAGTAAAAACACACACTGATGTGACAGAAAAAATCTGCAAAGTCTATAAAATTATGTGGCATAAATATCCTATCATATAATGATAGAAAAAGCAACACTTTTTTGCACAAACAAAAAGCACGGAGCAAGAGGGAGACGTTACAGACCCCTCCGTCAGTCGCCGCGGGCGGCTGCCACCACCCCTCATACGGCGCTTATGCGCCGACGTGGGGAGGGAAGCTCGTATCGTTAGTGCGGCAAGGAAGGTGAGAAGAGCGACGTGGGGGAGGGAAAGGCTCGGACGGTAGGACGTGACTGGTGGTGAACATTGCCATTACCTCCGCGATAGCGGGAATGCTCAAGCGGGACGCTTGCGCGATAGCGGGAACGGTCAAGCGGAACGCTTGCGCTTGATTTTTTGTGCGGAATTGAAAATAATATGATTGAATTTAAAAAGCAAATGTGGTATGATAGGTTTAAATTTGTAATCACATATGGAGAAAAGATATGTTCAAAATTTTAAAAACGGAAGGCAAGGCACGGCGCGGGGTGTTTGAGACGGTACACGGGGTTGTGCAGACGCCTGTCTTTATGAATGTGGGAACGTCGGCGGCGATAAAGGGCGCGGTGTCGACGATGGATTTGAAGGAATTGGGCTGTCAGGTGGAGCTGTCTAACACATATCATCTGCACATTCGTCCGGGGGACGATTTGGTGCGCGATATGGGCGGGCTGCACAAGTTTATGAATTGGGATCGCCCGATATTGACGGACAGCGGCGGCTTTCAGGTCTTTAGCTTGGCAAAGCTGCGGAAGATAACGGAGGAAGGCGTTTCCTTTCAGTCGCACATTGACGGAAAGCGCATTTTTATGGGACCTGAGGAGAGTATGCAAATACAATCGAATTTGGGCTCGACAATCGCGATGGCGTTTGACGAATGTGTGGAAAATCCGTCGCCGTATGACTATGTGAAAAAATCGTGCGAGAGGACGTATCGCTGGCTTGTGCGCTGCAAGGCTGAGATGGAGAGGCTGAACAGCCTGCCGGAGACGATAAACAAAAATCAGATGCTTTGGGGGATTAACCAGGGGGGAACATATAAGGATTTGCGGGTTTGGCACATGAAGGAGATTGCGAAGCTCGATTTGCCGGGCTATGCGATTGGCGGGCTTGCCGTGGGCGAGAGCGTGGAGGAAATGTATGAGATAATAGAAGCGGTGGAGGAATTTATGCCGCAGGATCGACCGCGGTATTTGATGGGGGTCGGCACGCCGATAAACATTTTGGAGGCGGTCGACCGCGGAGTTGACTTTTTCGACTGCGTTATAACGAGCCGCAACGCGAGACACGCAAATCTCTTCACGGACAAGGGCGTGCTCAATTTGAACAATCAAAAGTTTGCGCGCGACGACAGACCGCTGCAGGAGGGGTGCAATTGCCCGACGTGCAGGAATTATTCGAGGGCGTACATAAGGCACTTGTTCAAGGCGAAAGAAATGCTCGGAATGAGGCTGTGTGTGATGCACAATTTGTATTTCTACAATAATTTAATGCGGGAAATTCGCGACGCGCTCGATGCGGGCGAGTTTAAAAAGTACAAAGAGGAAAAGATAAAAGAATTTTCGGGGAGGGTCTGATTATTATGAAAAAGTTTTTGGCATTGATTTTGGCTTGTGCGTTTTTGACGGCATGTGAGAGCGCGGGCGGCGAGGACAGCATGGGGAAGATAAGCGCGCGGAAGATTGATGAGATTGTGATAACGTATTCATCGGACGCGGGCAGCGCGGTGATTGAGGACAGAGACACGATAAAGGAGCTGTGCGCGATGGCACAGGATTTGCGCTTTGAGCTTGACACCGAATTGACGATGTCGCTTACGTCGATGTACACTTTGAAATTTATCGACGGCGACAAGGTTGTGCATTATTTGAACTTTGACGGCGAGGGCGCGTTTTGGTACGACGACAAGGCGGGAAACTACGTCTTGACGGAGGGCGAGGTCAGCTATGACGAGATAGAAAGGCTTTATGAGGAAAATTACGTCGATGAAAATGCGACCGAGGATGAGGACGATTTTATATTGGAATGATTGACTTATAAAGTTGAAGAGACTATAATATCATAGTAAAACGAGGTGACGCGTGTGGACAAAGAAGTGAATATTGACGGGCTGAACGTGAGCTATTGCGACGAGGGCGAGGGGAAAGTGCTGCTGCTCTTTCACGGCTGGGGAGCAAACAAGGAGGCGTTTACTCCGATAATAAAGAGAATGAGCAAGACCATGCGCGTTGTGGCGCTTGACTTTCCGGGATTCGGCGGGAGCGACGAGCCAAAAGCGGTTTGGGACATTGAAAAATACGCGGAGTTTGCGAACAAATTTATTGATGAATTAAATTTGGGAGGAGCGGTTTGGCTGGCACATTCCTTCGGCGGAAGATGCGTGATAAAGCTTTACGGCATGGTGAAGGAAAAGCCCGAAAAAATTGTGCTGGTTGACAGCGCGGGGATAAAGCCGAGGCGAAAAGCGGGATATTACGTTAAGGTTTATTCCTACAAGGCGGGGAAAAAGCTGCTTTCGCTGCCGTTGATAAATAAAACGGGACTCTATGAAAAACTGGTTAAAAACGCGGGGAGCAGCGATTACAAAAACCTCTCCGACGTGATGCGGGGCACAATGTCGAAGGTTGTGAACGAGGATTTGAGAGGGTATTTGCATGAGATAAAATGCCCGGTGCTTCTCATTTGGGGCGACAAGGACACGGCGACGCCTATCGGCGACGCGGAGATAATGAATTCGCTTTTGCCCGACAGCGGAATTGTGACGCTTGAGGGTGCGGGGCATTTTTCGTACCTTGACAGACCCGCGAAATTTTACGCGGCTTTGGAATATTTTGTGAAGTGAGGGGATAGAAATGGGAGACGGATTGACGGCGGCGCTCTATGTGATAGTGGCGGTGATACACATTTGGGTGTTGATGAGCGGAACATATCGGCATTTCAATCACATTTTGCAGCTTAATTCATACTACAATTCGCGCTACGGGGGATATTTGAAGAAAAATGTGCGCGACGCGGTTGACGTGAAGGCGATCATTGCGCTTTTGGCGTATTTATTTTTGCTGCTCGACATCGGAGCGTTTCCGGCGGTGTCGGCATATGCGTTAATTTACCTTTTGCTTGACATGGCAAAGCCGAAAAAGGAGGAAAAAAAGCCGCTTGTTGTGACGGACAGGGTGAAGAGGCTGATGACGACGGAGTGCGTTTTGGCGCTTGTTATCATGGCGGCGGGCTTTTTTGTGCCGAGGATTTACATTCCGCTGCTTCTCTTTGCGGCGGCAATCTTGGCGCCCGTTATTGTAATGCTCGCAAATGTGATAAACGCGCCTGTTGAAAAGGGGATAAACAAAAAATTTTACAACAGTGCGAAGGAAAAGCTTGAGATGATGCCGAATTTGAAGATTATCGGCATTACCGGAAGCTACGGTAAGACGAGCGTGAAAAACTTTGTGACGGAGCTTTTGTCGGAAAAGTACAACACGTTGATGACGCCTGCAAGCTACAATACGACGATGGGCGTTGTGAGAACGATAAACGAAAATCTTTCGCCGCTGCACGATGTGTTTGTCGTGGAAATGGGGGCACGAAACAAGGGAGACATAAAGGAAATATGCGACCTTGTGAAGCCGCAGTGCGCGATTGTGACGTCGATCGGGCCGCAGCATTTGGAGACGTTTAAGACGATTGAGACGATAATCGACACAAAATTTGAGCTTGTCGACGCGGTGGGCGAGGGATATAAATTTTTAAATTACGATAACGAATACATACGCGCGCGTGGAGGCGGGAATAATACGATAAGCTACGGAACGGACGAGACGTGCGATTTTTACGCGAAAGACATAAAGGTTACGACGTCGGGCAGCGAATTTACGCTTGTGACAAAGAGCGGCGAGGCGAAAATGAAGACGAAGCTCTTGGGTGAGCACAACGTTGTGAACCTCGTCGGCGCGGCGGCTGTGGCGGTGAATTTCGGCATGACGCTCGATGAGATTGCGATTGCGATGAGGAGAATCGAGAGCGTGGAGCACCGTTTGCAGCTCAAGAAAACGGCGGACTGCACGATAATCGACGACGCGTACAATTCCAACCCTTCAGGGGCGAAGAGTGCGCTTGAAACGCTGTCGCGCTTTGAGGGGTGCAGAATTGTGATAACGCCGGGAATGGTGGAGCTCGGTGAACGCGAGGTTGAGGAAAACGAAAAGATGGGCGCGATTGCGGCGAAATGCTCCGATGTTGCGATATTCGTCGGACAAAAGCAGGCACCGGCGCTGATAAGAGGCGCGGCGAAAGTCGAGGGCGAAAAGGCGCGGATAATCGCGGCGAGGGACATTTACGAAGCGTTTGCGAAGATGCGCGAAATCGAGGCGGAAAATAAGGTCGTTTTGTTGGAAAATGACTTGCCGGACAACTATTTATAATGGGAGTGATATATATGGCAAAATCGATGAAAATTGCGGTCGGCGTGCTTTTCGGCGGCAACAGTGTGGAGCATGAGGTGTCGGTCATTTCGGCAAATCAGGCGATGCACGCGCTCAATGCCGAAAAATATGACGTTGTGCCGATTTACATAACGAAGGACAGCCGCTTTTTTACGGGTGCGGCGCTGATGAATATTGAAAAATACAAAAACATTCCCTCGCTTTTGAACGAGTGCGAGGAAGTCATCTTGAAAAAGGGCGCGCAAAAGGCTAAGGCGGAGCTTGTGAGAGCGGTGCCTAAGCATTTCGGAACAAATGTTGTAAAAACGGTAGACATATTTTTGCCGGTGGTACACGGAACGAACGTTGAGGACGGGACGCTGCAGGGCTATCTTGAAATGCTCGGTGTGCCATACTGCGGCTGCGACGTGACAAGTTCGGCGCTCGGAATGGACAAATACGCAATGAAGTGCGTTTTGAAGGACGCGGGAGTAAAGGTGCTTGACGCGGTGTGCTTTTACGGAAAGGAATATTTTAAGGCACAGGAGGCAAAGATTGCGGAGATTGAGGAAAAGATCGGTTATCCGATGATTGTGAAGCCCGTGAACCTCGGTTCGAGCGTGGGGATAAAAAAGGCGCACGACCGTGAGGAATTGATTGATGCGATTGACGAGGCGGCGGGATTTGCGCCGAAGATATTGGTTGAGAGAGCCGTTGAAAAGCTGCGCGAGGTCAACTGCTCGGTAATAGGCGACTACGAGAGGGCGGAAAGCTCCGTTTTGGAGGAGCCGATAAATTCGGACGAGATTTTGAGCTACAAGGACAAATACCAGGGCGGAAGCAAGGACGGCTCGAAGGGGATGAGCGGCAGCAGCCGCAAGGTGCCCGCCGAAGTGACGGAGGAGCAGGAAAAGACGATCCGCGAAATGTGCGAAAGGACGTTTAAGGCGTTGGGCTGCAGCGGCGTGGCGCGCATCGATGTGATGATTGATGAAGCGGACGGGCAGATTTATGTAAATGAGATAAATACGATCCCCGGCTCACTTTCGTTTTACCTTTGGGAGGCGGCGGGAGTGCCGTTTGAAAAGCTGATGGATAAAATAATCGAGTGTGGAGAAAAGAAATTCCGCGAAAGGGAAAAGCTGAGCTTTTCGTATGATACGAATCTTTTGTCGAGTTTTGACGCTAAGGGATTAAAGAACGGAGCGAAAAACTCCGCGAAATAGGAGATTTTTATATGCAGGATAAAAATGACCGAAGAAGACCGAACAGGCGGATATTGATTATTTATATTGCGACTGTGATATTTATTATTATCGCGAACCTCATTTGGTACCCGCGGACGACGTCGCAGGTGGTAGAGCCCGTGAGCTATGGCACATTTATGACGATGATTGACAACGGGGAAATTTCGGAGGCGCAGATCGGTTCATCGACGATAATTTTTGCAGACAATTCCGACCCGAAAAATTATTACAGCACGACGCCTGTGAGCGACCCGACGTTGGCGGAGCGGCTGCATGAGGCGGGCGCGGATATAAGCCAGGAGGTTGTGAAAGAGGAAACCTCGATCTTGGGCTTTTTGTTTTCGATGGCGATACCTATCGTGTTCTTTCTTTTGATGGGGAGAATGCTCTCGAAGATGATGACGAAACGCATGGGCGGAACGATGAGCTTCGGAAAGTCGAACGCGAAGGTCTATGTTAAATCGTCAAACGGAGTTAAATTCAGCGACGTTGAGGGCGAGGACGAGGCAAAGGAAGTTTTGCGCGAAATAGTCGATTTTTTGCACGACCCGAAAAAATACAGCGAGATCGGCGCGGTGATGCCCAAGGGCGCTCTTTTGGTGGGCCCTCCCGGAACGGGCAAGACGCTTCTCGCGAAAGCAGTCGCGGGTGAGGCGGAGGTGCCGTTTTTCTCGATTTCGGGCTCGGAATTTGTGGAGATGTTCGTCGGAATGGGCGCGGCAAAGGTGCGCGATTTGTTTAAGCAGGCAAACGAAAAAGCGCCGTGCATAGTTTTTATTGATGAGATAGACACAATAGGCAAAAAGCGTGACGGCAGCGGCTACGGCGGAAACGACGAGCGCGAGCAGACGTTAAATCAGCTTTTAACCGAGATGGACGGCTTTGACGGCAGCCGCGGAGTTATCATTTTGGCGGCGACGAATAGACCCGAAACTCTTGACCCCGCTCTTTTGCGTCCGGGACGCTTTGACAGGCGCGTGCCGGTAAATCTCCCCGATTTGGCGGGACGCGAGGCAATTTTGAGGCTGCACGCGAAAAAGATTAAGATTGCGGACAACATTAACTTTAACGAAGTGGCGCGTGCGGCGTCGGGTGCGTCGGGCGCGGAGCTTGCGAATATTGTCAACGAGGCGGCGCTGCACGCGGTGAAATGCGGACGAAATGTCGTCATACAGGAGGACATGGAGGAGAGCGTTGAGGTTGTAATCGCGGGCTATCAGAGAAAGAACAAGATACTTTCAAACAAGGAAAAGATTATCGTGGCATATCACGAGGTGGGACATGCTTTGACGGCGGCGCTGCAGACACATTCCGCGCCCGTGACAAAGATAACGATAATCCCTAGAACATCGGGTGCGCTCGGCTACACAATGCAGGTTGCGGAGGAAGAGCGCAATCTCATGACGCGCGAGGAGATTGAAAACAAAATTGTCACGCTGACGGGCGGAAGAGTTGCGGAGGAAATAATATTTAACTCGATAACGACCGGCGCATCGAACGACATCGAGCAGGCGACGAAGCTCGCGCGGGCGATGATAACGCGCTACGGAATGAACGAAGAGATAGGCATGGTTGCGCTTGAAACGGTGACAAATCAATATTTGGGCGGGGACACGTCGATGGTGTGCTCGCCGGAAATGGCGGCAAAGGTGGACAAAATGGTGATTGACCTTGTGGCAAAGGCATATGACAAGGCGAAAGCGCTTTTGACGCAAAATACCGCGAAGCTGCACGAGCTTGCGAAATATCTCTATGACAAAGAGACGATAACGGGCGATGAATTTATGGATATTTTGGAGCATGGTGTAAAGGCGATTGAGGGATAGTTGAATGAGGCACAATTGCGGCAAACGGACGCGGTTGTGTCTCTATTTTTTCGTTGACTAAAGGGTGAAGAGATGTTATAATACGATTGTATATGAAGAACAAGGAGATAGATTGAAATGAGAAGCGATATAATAACAAAGGGCGTGAACGCGGCTCCGCAGAGGGCGCTGCTTCGTGCTTTGGGCGTTTCGGACAATGAGATGGGCAAGCCGCTCATCGGAATTGTGAGCTCATATAATGAAATTGTGCCGGGGCACATGAACATTGATAAGGTTGTCGAGGCTGTGAAGCAGGGCGTCAGCCTGGCGGGCGGCGTGCCGTTCGTTTTCCCGGCAATTGCGGTGTGCGACGGCATTGCGATGGGTCATGCGGGCATGAAATATTCGCTTGTAACGCGCGAGCTGATTGCGGATTCAACCGAGGCTATGGCAACGGCGCATCCGTTTGACGGGCTTGTAATGGTGCCCAACTGTGACAAGAACGTGCCGGGGCTTTTGATGGCGGCGGCAAGAGTGAACATTCCGTCAATCTTTGTTTCGGGCGGTCCGATGCTGGCGGGCAGAGTTGACGGGCACAATGTGAGCTATTCAAACGTTTCCGAGGCTGTGAGCGAATACAGAGTGGGCAAGATGGACGAGGAAAAGCTTTGCGAATACGAAAACAAGGCATGTCCGTCGTGCGGGTCGTGCTCGGGTATGTTCACGGCAAACTCAATGAACTGCTTGACCGAGGTTTTGGGAATGGGTCTTCCGGGCAACGGCACTATTCCTGCGGTATATTCGGCAAGAATAAGGCTGGCGAAAGACGCGGGCTACAGAATTGTCGATATGGTGAAGAAGGATTTGAAGCCGAGAGACATTATGACGCCTGCGGCGTTTAAGAACGCGCTCACGATTGACATGGCGCTCGGGTGCAGCACGAACAGCATGCTGCATTTGCCGGCGATTGCGCATGAGTGCGGAATTGACCTTGACCTTGAAATGGCGAACGCCATTTCGGACAAGACGCCGAATTTGTGCCATTTGGCACCTGCGGGCAGTCACTACATAGAGCAGCTTGACGAGGCGGGCGGCATAAGAGCCGTTATGCACGAGATAGACAAGCTGGGACTGCTCGACACGTCGCTTATGACCTGCACGGGTAAGACGATTGCGGAAAATATTGAAGGCTGCGAGATTAGAAATACGGAAATTATTCACCCCGTGACAAATCCGTACAGCAAAGAGGGCGGAATCGCCGTATTGAAGGGCAACATTGCGCCCGACGGCTGTGTTGTAAAGAGAAGTGCTGTTGCGCCGGAAATGATGAGTCACAGCGGAAAGGCGAGAGTGTTCGACTGCGAAGAGGATGCGCTTGACGCGATATATGGCGGAAAGATCAATCCCGGCGAGGTTGTTGTGATAAGATATGAGGGTCCCAAGGGCGGTCCCGGAATGCGCGAGATGTTAAACCCGACCTCCGCTATAATGGGCAGCGGGCTCGGAAACTGCGTGGCGCTGATAACGGACGGACGTTTTTCAGGAGCGACGAGAGGCGCGGCGATAGGTCACGTTTCGCCGGAGGCTGCGGTCGGAGGTTCGATTGCGCTTATCGAAGAGGGTGACATTATTGAAATAGACATTCCGAAAAACACGATAAATGTGCTCGTTTCGGACGAGGTTCTTGAGGAAAGACGCAAAGCTTGGCAGCCGAGAGAGCCGAGGATAACCACAGGATACCTTGCCCGCTACGCAAAACTTGTTTCAAGCGGATGCAGCGGCGCTGTATTGAGCTAAACTCAATGAGTGAGGCTCGGAAATATCCAATTTTAAATTCTTTTAATTTTTCAAAGGGAGGACAAATGGAAATGAGAAAATTCATTTCAATTGTGCTGTCGCTGGCAATGCTTTTGGCGTTTTTGCCGGTCGTGGGCTTGGCGGCTGACAGCAACACTGTTACAGCCGTAAGGACGGCGTATTTCAACAGCGCGTCGGAATGGGCGCTGTATGACACGTCGACGAACAGCGACAACATTCTTGTTGCGTCAAGCGGCAGCGATTCATGGCAGGCTGAGAGCAGCTTTACCGATGAAGACGGAACGGTGACAAGCCAATCGTCGCTTTCGGGTACCGGCTTTGCGACGCCGAGAAACGCACTTATCGCGTTCACAATCCCCGAGGATTTTGACGCGGACAGCGTTGCGAGAGTGACGCTCAGCATGACGGTTAAGAACGTGAAGCAGGTGACGAGCGGGGCGAGACTTGCCGTTTACGGTAACTCACTTAGCGGCGAATGGAGCCTTTCTACGGGAAGAGCGGCATTCACGGGCTCGAGCGACACATCCGTTTCGGGACTTTCCAACCTGACATGTCTCGGCTTGACGGACGCGATACAGACGGGCAATCAGACGTCCGAATCGGCATCGGGCGAGACGATAACATTGACGTCGGTTGCATTGACAAATTACGTTAAGGAAATGGCGGCGGCGGGATATACCGAGGTTACGTTCCGCTTGGCGACGCCCCTCGGCGGAATAAGAATTTACTCTTATAATACCGATTACGCGCCGACGCTGACAATTTCCGAAGGTACGCTTTCGAGCGTAAACGTTAAAACGGTTTACTACGACGGCGAAACATTGGTTAGCAGCGAGAGCGAAACAATGAACAATCTTGTTGCGGGCGAGGAATATACATACAGCTCTTCTTCGATTGAGTCGTATGTGACAATCGGAAGCGACATCTACTGCTATGATTCGGAAAAATCGAGCCTTACGGTTACGGTTGCAGAGGACGGATCGAGCGAGGTTGTTATTGCTTATACAAAGTATGACGCGGCAAATTCGTTCTCCGGCTATGAGCTGACGGACGAGGGCGCATGGTGCTGGTTCGCCGACCCGAGAAGCATTTCCTATAAGAACGACGAGGGAACGCTTGATTTTACGATTATCGGCTACATCGACGTTCACGGAAACATTAAGGCGACGCAGATTGACAATTTGACGAATACAACCGAAGAAGTTTTAATTCGCTCCAACATTCAGCCGGACGACCATAACAACCCGACGTTTTTGGTGCTGCCGGATGAGAGAATAATTGTGTTCTATTCGCGCCACACCGACGAGGCGTGCTTCTGGTACAGAGTGACGGCCGAGAAGGGCGATTTGACGACATTGGGCGAGGAAAAGTGCCTCAAGACGAGTGCGAACACGACATATCCGTCGCCGTTCATACTTTCCGACGACCCGGATCACATTTACCTCTGCTGGAGAGGCATAAACTGGCATCCGACGATTGCTCAGCTTTCGCTTCCGGATGAAAACGGTGATTTGGAATTCACATTCGGTCCCTATCAGATGGTGCAGTCTACAGGCGCAAGACCGTATGCGAAGTATGCTTCAAACGGCAAGGACAAGATTTACGTTACATATACGACCGGACACCCCGACAACGAGCAGCCCAACTGGGTATATTTCAACCAAATTGACATTGCGACAATGACGATTGAGGATATCTACGGCAATACGCTTTCGACGATTGAGGACGGTACGCTTGCAGTAAATAAGACGGATTACAGTCAGACATTCATTGTTGACACGGCTGACGGAAGCTATCGCGACTGGGTATGGCAGACGGCGATAGGCGACGACGGCTATCCTGTTATAGCGATGGTAAGAATAAGCGGCGGCAAGACGAGCCACGATTACTATTATGTAAAGTGGAACGGCTCTGAATGGGTTACGACATATCTCATCAACGGCGGCGGCGCATTCCACCAGTCGTCCGGACTTGAAATGTGCTATTCGGGCGGTATGGCGATTGACCCGGACAACACGAACGTTATATACGTTTCCGCACCGGTTACGGGCGTATTCGGAGACGTTTATGAAATAATCAAGTTCACAATGAGCGACGACGGAACGGAAGTTCTTTCTCAGGAGCAGATAACGAGCAATTCGCAGTATAACAACGTGCGTCCGTATGTTATTCCCAATTCAGAGGACAACGACTTGAGACTTATCTGGATGTACGGCGAATATTACGACTGGATTGTCAGCAGCTCTTATACAACACAGGGCTTCTGCACGGCGGTTCACACAGAGGTTCCTGTGCCTGAAAGCGACGTTGACCTTTCGGGAGCAATAGCGGAAGAAACATATGACGAAATAGGCGGCGTATTCGTTTCGACGGAAGAGACGGCGAATATTGTTGAGACGTCGGCTGCGGGTGCGTTCACTGTTTCGGCTGATATTTACTTGGACGGCACGGGCAGCATAATTGACATGGGCGGCATTTCGTTTGCGGTTACCGAAATGGAAACGCAGTACGGCGCAAGTGCGACAGGCACGAGAAAGAGAGCCGTTACAACCGTGAACGGCGAGGAATATATTTCCTCAAATGTGTACGGAACAAGCGACATTTGGACGACGTTCAGCCGCGGAACGAGCAGCGAGTACGGTATTTCGGACTATGACGGATATGTAAATCTCACGTTCGTATATGACGGAGAGAAGGTTAAGGTTTACCGCGACGGACTTCTCGATCAAAACATTGAGGCAACGGATGTTACGCTTTCCGATGTTAAGATCGGCGGATTTGAAGGATATGCCGAAAACGTTGTAGTTTACGACAGAGCGCTTAATTCCGACGAGGTTAAGGCATTGGCTGAGGTTGACTACGAGGTAGTGGACGTTGAGGCAGAGGGCGACGTGACTGTAACGATAAATTACACAACGACGCTCGGTAATACAATCAAGGCTTCCGAAACGATAACATTGCCCTACGGAACCGATGTATATAATTTTGCGACAGATACTCTCTTTACGGAAAACGGGATGTATGTGCTTAAGGAAGAGGCTTCTGACCTTGACTGCGACATAACGGCGGAAAACCCGACGATAGACGCGGTATACGTTGAATACCTCAAGGGCAATAATATCTTTGAATACGGCTCATTTGAGGATGAGAACGGAAACTTCACGATGGGCACATGGCAGAGCCCGCAGGGGAACGGCTACTTTGACGATATAAGCTCCAGCTATTTCTACGTTGTAGACCGCGATGCAAACAGTGCAACTCTCTACGTTGCGGGTACGACATACAGCGGAGCTGACGATTACGCACTCGGAACGCGTTGGAACGACGGTCAGACGGGACTTTGCTCGATGGTGAACTTCATTGAGGTTAAAGCGGGCAAGACGTATTATGTATCCTACGATTACAAGCATAAGACGGCGGGAACGGACGGCGGATATATAAGAACGACATTCCAGTCGACTGACACGATAACGACGGATGACGGTTCGGATAACAATACGCCGCAGAATGTGACGACCGAATGGCAGTCGAACAGATTTGCGATAACCGCGCCTTCGGACGGATACATTTACTTCCACTTCAGCTATCTCGGCTCGAGCGGAAACGCGGGAAGCGGACCTTACTGGTACTTCGATGATTTTGAAGTTTGCGAGCTTGTTGAAAACGACGTTTACGCAGTTGAGGCGGCAGTTGCAAGCAGTGCGGACGGCAAGAGCGTTATTACGCTGACAAATAACAGCGGCGAGGAGCTGACGGGCGTTAAGGTTTATGCAGCAGCCGCTGCTGAGACAATGGTGAACAACGTAAACGCGACAACGTTTGATTTCGCGGTTGACGAGGTTAAGGAAATTGAAGTCAACATGACCGGCGAAATAAAGATTTACATTTGGAATGACGCAATGCAGCCGCTGACATACGCTCAGACGGTTACGGCGGAGTAAAAAAGATAAAAATATCGGGGAGCCGAAAGGCTCCCCGTATTTATAGGAGGCAAAAATGACGCTTTATGAAAATGCGCTGCGAAAAGCGGCGGAGGATGCGGGAGGGGCGTTTGAAGGGAAAAATGTGCTTGTGACGGGAGCGACGGGGCTCGTGGGAAAGGCTTTGGTTGACTGCCTGACGCTTGACGGGAAAACGGCAGTTTACGCCGCGTCGCGCTCAAAGCAAAGCTTTGACGCGAGGTTTAAGGAACGCGAGAATTTAAAATATTTTGAATTTGACCTTTTGCAGCCTGTCAAAAACGCGCCGAAATTTGATTATATCATTCACGCGGCGTCAAACGCGGATCCGAAAATGTTTGACAAAGACCCTGTGGGAACTATGACGGCAAATTTTATGGGAACATATAATCTCTTGGAGCTTGTGCGAAAGATGGGCGGAAGGCTCATCTATATTTCCTCCGGCGAGGTCTACGGACAGTATGACGGAGCGTGCGAGGCGTTTTGCGAGGATTACGCCGGATATGTAAATTTTTCGGAAGCGCGGGGGTGCTACCCGACGGCGAAAAGGGCGGCGGAAAATCTGCTCGTATGCTATAACAAGCAATATGGTACAGACGGAGTTATCGTGCGGCTTTCGCACACATACGGCCCGACCCAACTTGAACGTGATTCGCGGGCGTCGTCTGAATTTTTCCGTCTTGCGTCGCGGGGCGATGACATTATAATGCGAAGCTTGGGCGAAACGGTACGCTCATATACTTGCGTTTTTGACGCTGTGAGCGCAATTTTAACCGCTGCGGCAAGGGGAAAGAGCGGCGAGGCGTATAATGTGGCAAACACAAATTCCGCCGTTTCCATAGCGGAGCTCGCGAAAACGATTGCCGAGGCTGCGGGGCGAAAGGTTGTCTTTGAGATAGGGGAGGTAAAAGGTGCGGGAAAAATAGCCCGCGGAGTGCTCGATGCGTCAAAGCTTGAAAAATTGGGGTGGAGAGCGCGGTATGATTTGAAGGACGGAGTAAAAATAACACTTGACATAATGGGGGATAGGCATGAATGAAAAATTGAAGGCGTTGCTTTGCAAGGAGGACGGGCTTATAACGACGCTTGCCAACGCGGCGGCGGTTTTGAACGAGGAATTGGACGATATAAACTGGGTAGGGTTTTACCTGATGCATGAAGGTGTGTTGCGGCTTGCTCCGTTTCAGGGAAAAAGTGCGTGTGTGAGAATTGCCATGGGGCGCGGCGTGTGCGGTACGGCGGCACAGGAGGATAAAACTTATCTTGTAAACGATGTACATGATTTCCCGGGACATATTGCCTGCGACTGCGCATCAAACGCGGAAATTGTTGTGCCTCTGCACTTTGAGGGTGAGGTTATCGGCGTGCTTGACATCGACAGCCCGACAAAGGGCAGATTTTCCGAGGAGGATAAAATCACGCTTGAGGAAAGTGCGAGAATAATCGAAAGCGTGTGGTGCAGAGAGTTTTTTTGAGCAAGCGTGCCGCTTGATCCGATTTCGCGTGGCAGTGCAGTGTGAAATTTAGCGCGTGGTCGCATTTTTCGGTGCGGTGTGAGACGCGGGCGGGGAGGCAGCTCTGACCGTACAACCTGACGGACATGATATAAAAAAAGAGCGTTTCAACCTTTCATTGGGGCGGAAACGCTCTTTTATGTGTGAGGTTAATTTGCCAAAGGTTTGATAACCTTTTTATATGTTCTTGCCAAGAATATGATGCTTATTATAAGCGAGGCAAGCTCCGCAATCGGGAAGCTGTACCAAACAAGGTTGATGCTGCCGGCAAGAGAGAGAAGATATGCGGCGGGAAGGAGAACGACAAGCTGACGGACAATTGAAACTATCATGCTCAAAATGCCGTTGCCGACTGCTTGGAACACGCTGCCGCAGATAACGTTAAAGCCCGCCAAGATAAAGCTGATGCTGATGATGCGGAGCGCGGGAACGCCTATTTCGCTGAGCGCGCCGGGAGTGTCAGAGAAGAGATTTAAAAGCGGTTCGGTGAAGATTTGGAAAATGGCAAAGCCCGCGAGCATCAGAATAACCGCATATGTAACCGCAAGACGGATTGTTTTTGTCATGCGCTCGGGACGGCGTGCGCCGTAGTTGTAGGCGATGATGGGAACCATGCCGTTGTTGAGACCGAAAACAGGCATAAAGACGAAGCTTTGAAGCTTGTAATAAATGCCGAAAACAGTTTGCGCGGTGTCCGCGAGTTCATCAAATGCGCGGAGAATTTTATTTATGCCAAAGGTCATGATGCTGGCAATCGAAATCATTATGATTGAGGGCAAACCGACGGAATAGATGCGCTTGATGATGGCAAGGATCGGGCGAAAGCCGCGAAGTGAAATTTTAATTTCGGTGTTGACGCGAATGTTAAAATAGAGCGCCAAGAGAGCTGCGACCATTTGCCCGCCGACTGTTGCCACAGCCGCGCCTAGAACGCCGAGGCGAGGGAAAAAGCCGATGCCGAAAATGAGAAGCG
This sequence comes from Clostridia bacterium, assembly GCA_021202495.1. GTDB lineage: Bacteria > Bacillota > Clostridia > UMGS1883 > UMGS1883 > JAJQCX01. The sequence goes on from JAJQCX010000129.1 coordinate 33,630, forward strand.
GGTCAAAAATGAGGTTGATAATTGCGCCGGTCATTTGCGTTATCATAGAATAGAACGATTTGCCTGTTGAAAGCAGCAGTCTTTCAAGCGTTACCTGAAAGAAGCTGCCGAAGGAAAGCCCAAGGCAGACGCCGGCATAGATAACGCCGTTTTCGATGACAGCGGTGTTTGAGGTTTGCGCCGCAAAGAAGAAGCGAGCGAAGAATACGCCGATGATAAGGAAAATCACATAGTGTACCGCGGCGAGAAAAAGACCGTTGACGGCAGCTTTGTTTGCGCGGTCAAAATCCTTTTCGCCGAGACTTTTCGACAAAAGAGCGTTAATGCCGACCGCAGTGCCCGAAGCAAACGCTATAAGAAGATTTTGCAGCGGGAATGTGAGAGAGACCGCCTGCAGAGCGTCCTGCCCGAGTTTTGCGACAAAGATGCTGTCGACAATGTTATAAAGCGCCTGCACAAGCATGGAGAGCATCATCGGGAAGCTCATTGTTAAAAGCAGCTTGTTGACAGGCATTGTACCCATTTTGTTTTCTTTCGGAGTTTCGTTTGAAGCCATGAATTTCATCCTTTCATAGTATTACGATATTGCGGAAACTATTATAGCACAGATAAAAATTTTGTCAATAAAAGTTTGAAAATGAAGAGAATAGCTAAATTCCGGTTAAATCGAAGGGTGGGATGAATGAATCCTTTTGTGTTTCGCCCTCTTGGATAAATGCGTTTGTTATGCCGAGGCGGGAGGCATATGTTATCAGGGAATTATATTCCCGTGCGGTTACGGGGCGGTTGAGATTGGGGTAAAGAGCGCTTTGGCGAACGGGAGTATATTGGTTCATTAGGCTTAAAATGACGCGGTCGCCGTATTTTTCATAGATATATTTTATTAAAAGCTTTGATTCAATCAAATGCCCCGGTAAAAGAAGGTGGCGGACTATGACGCCGCGCTTCATTATGCCGTTTTCGATAACGGGGGAGGGCTGCTGCTTTACCATTTCGGCGAGAGCTCTGTCGGCACATTCAAAATAATCGGGAGCCGCGGAATATTTCGCGGCGGTTTCGGCTTTGAAATATTTAAAATCGGTCAGATATATATCAGCGGTATTTTTGAGCGCGCGAATTGAGGCGGCGTTTTCATAGCCGCCGGTATTGTAGACAATGGGAAGAGATAAGCCTCTTTCACGCGCAAGCGAAACCGAGGAAATGACATGCGGAATAAAATGCGTCGGGGTGACAAGGTTGATGTTGTGCGCGCCTTTTTCTTGCAGCTCAAGATAAATTTCGGCAAGGCGGGCGGGGGAGACCTCTTTTCCTCCAAAGCCGTGTGCAATGGAATAATTTTGGCAATAGACGCATTTTAAATTACAGCCGCGAAAAAAGACCGTGCCGGAGCCGTTTGTGCCGGAAATCGGCGGTTCTTCCCAAAAATGTAAGGCTGCGCGTGCGGCAAAAAGGGTATCGCTTTCACCGCAAAAGCCGCGCGAGCTGCGGCGGTCAACACCGCAGCCGCGCGGACAAAGCCGGCAGTTATAGTAAGCCTCGTGCGTCACAGCTTTTTCGCCCTCTGCGCCAAGCGCTCACGGCGGAGCTTTTCCTCGTCGGGGTCGGCTGAAATGATAACCGCACTGCCTACGCCGATGCCCTCCGGAAGAAGGGCGAGCGGCATATCAAAAAAATGGTGGTCGGGTGTTTCGACGACGGCAAGCCCGTCCTCAAAACGGTCAACAATTATCTTCATTGGTGATTCACTTCCTTTAAAGGTCAGCCGCGCAGCGGCTGACCACGGGGACAACGTAGTGTTATATTTTATTTTTCGCTGTCTATGCCCATGCGTTTTTCCAAAGCTTCGACAACGGTTTTCAAAACCTTAATACGTGCGTAGTATTTGTCATTTGCCTCAACGACTGTCCAGGGTGCGTAGGGGGTTGAGGTGCGGACAAGCATTTCATCGACGGCGGTGACATATTCATCCCACTTTTCGCGGTTGCGCCAGTCCTCGTCGGTGAGCTTCCACGATTTTTGCGGATTGTCGCGGCGCTCCATGAAGCGTTTTTCCTGCTCGTCGGGGTCGATGTGAAGCCAGAATTTGCATATAACCGTGTCGGCGTCGTAGAGGTTGCGTTCTATGTTGTTTATCTCTCGATAGGCGCGCTGCCATTCGTCTGTTGTGCAGAAGCCCTCTATTCTTTCAACCATTACCCTACCGTACCAGCTGCGGTCGAAGATTGCGGCATGTCCCGCCTTGGGCATTTTTGTCCAATAGCGCCAAAGGTGGTTATGCGCCTTTTCGATGTCGTTCGGCGCGGAGGAGGGAACAACGTTGTAGCCTCTCGGATCGAGCTTTTCGGTGAGGCGGCGGATTGCTCCGCCCTTGCCCGCAGCGTCCCAACCTTCAAAAACGCACACAAGCGGAACGCGCTCGCGGTACATTTTTGCGTGAAGAAGGCGCAAACGGCTTTGAAGCTTTAAAAGCTGCTCCTTATATTCATCCTTGGAAATTGTCTTTGTGAGGTCAACGCCGTTTAAAACGTAATTTCTGTAATCGCTCAGTTGGTCAAAATCGTCCGGATTGGGGCGCGGAGACTGCATAAGCTCAATCTGCGCCTGTATTTTGGCGATAACGACCGACATTATTTTGACCGCGGCATACTCTTTGTCCTCCGCTTCGACGATGTACCACGGGCAATAGGGCGTGTCGGTGAGGCGGATTGTCTCGGAAAATTCGGCGCATTTGTCGTCATAGCGGCGGTTTTGCTCAAGGTCGTGCTCGTCTACGCGCCAGGACGTGTTTTCGTTTTCGGCAAGCTCGGCAAGACGCTTTTTCTGCTCCTTTTTTGATATGTGGAGGAAAAACTTGATGATAAGATTGCCGTCGTCGACAAGCTCGCGCTCAAAATCGATGCACTGCTGGCAGCGTGCGGGATATTTTTCACTCTTCGGATTTGTAAAGGGGTCAATGTACCAGCTGTGGTCAAAAATGCTTATGACGCCGCGTGCGGGCGTTTTCTTCCAAAAGCGGCACAAATAGGGGTACATTGCGTCCTCACCCGCCGTGGGCTTGGTGGTGTGAACCTCAAAGCCGCGCGGGTCGAGCGCCTGGAGCAGCATATTTATCTGCGTGCCCTTGCCGGACGCAGCCCAGCCCTCAAATACAATGATAATCGGAATTTTGAGCTTGCGCGCCTCGCGCTGGAGCGCCGAGAGAGTTGCCGAAAGCTCCTCATACTTTGGCTTGAACTCCTTTTTGGACATTTTTTTTGACAAATCGATATGAGTTAACATACCATTCCCTCCTCTGAATTGAATTTTCATTTTCCATATCTCTATTATACGACAAAAGAGGGAAAATGTACAGCGAAAATTAAAGCATGCGGATAAAAAATTGCAGGGCATATTTGTGAATGTTTACTGCAACAGTGTAACTGACAGTTGACAAATCGGGAATTTTTTTGTAAAATAAAGCTGTAATTTTTTATGGGAAGGAAATTGCTATGGCTGACAACAAAAAAATGGTTGAGGAAATCACCTCGCGCGATGTGGATTTTGCGCAATGGTATACCGATATAGTTAAAAAGGCGGAGCTTGCGGATTATTCATCTGTTCGCGGCTGCATGATTATCCGTCCTTACGGATATGCGCTGTGGGAGAACATAAAGGCGGAGCTTGACCGCAGATTTAAGGCGACGGGGCATGAAAACGTATACATGCCGATGCTCATTCCGGAGAGCCTTTTGCAGAAGGAAAAGGATCATGTTGAGGGCTTTGCGCCCGAGGTTGCGTGGGTTACGCACGGCGGCACGGAAAAGCTCGCCGAGAGGCTTTGCGTGCGTCCGACGTCGGAGACGATTTTCTGCGACCATTACAAGGATATAATTCATTCATACCGCGATTTGCCCAAGCTTTACAATCAGTGGTGCAGCGTTATGCGCTGGGAAAAGACGACCCGTCCGTTTTTGCGCACGGCTGAGTTCTTGTGGCAGGAAGGGCACACCATGCACGCCACAGCGGAGGAAGCGCTTGACGAGACAATTCAGATGCTCAATATTTATGCTTCGTTCTCGGAGGAATTTCTCGCAATTCCCGTCATAAAGGGCAGAAAGACCGACAAGGAGAAGTTTGCCGGAGCTGAGGTGACATATACGATGGAAGCGATGATGCACGACGGCAAAGCGCTGCAGAGCGGCACGAGCCACTATTTCGGAAACGGTTTTGCAAAGGCGTTCGGCGTTGAGTTTACCGATAAAGACAACACGCTCAAAAATCCGTATGAGACGTCGTGGGGACTTTCCACAAGAATTATCGGCGCCATTATCATGGTACACGGCGACGACAACGGACTTGTTCTGCCGCCGATGATTGCGCCCACGCAGGTTATGGTTATTCCCATTCAGCAGCACAAGGAGGGCGTGGAGGACAAGGCGCGCGAGATTTTGGGAAATATTTCAGCCTTCTGCCGCGCGAAGATTGACCTTTCGGACAAGACGCCGGGCTGGAAATTCTCCGAGTGCGAAATGAAGGGCATTCCGCTTCGTCTTGAAATAGGGCCGAAGGATATTGCGGAAAACAAGTGTGTGCTCGTTCGTCGAGACACGAGAGAAAAATATTTTGTTCCGCTTTCGGAGCTTGAGAAGAAAATTCCTGAAATTTTGGCGGATATTCAGCGCTCGCTCTATGAAAACGCGAAGGAGAGCCTCTATTCGCGCATATACGATGCGCAGACAATGGACGAGGTGAAGGATCTTGCAGCGGATAAGCCGGGCTTTATCCGTGCAATGTGGTGCGGCGATTTGGAATGCGAAATGAAGATGAAAGAGGAAGCAGGGCTGACAAGCCGCTGTATGCCCTTTGACACAGAGCCCATCGGCGATACATGCGTCTGCTGCGGCAAAAAGGCGAAGGAGCTTGTCATTTGGGGCAAAGCATATTGATAAAAGCGTATTGATATAAAAATTAAAGCGGCGGGGGATCCCGCCGTTTTTTGATGGAAAAAATCTTAAATGGGGTATTTACTTTTAAGCTGTTTGAGGGTATAATATTGAAAAAGAAACGTAATGTTACGCATAATTTTCAATAAAGGAGTGCGCTTTGATGGTTATTGAAAGAGAAAGCTATCTCAATGCTTTAAAGCTGAGAATGCACAACGGATTGATAAAGGTTGTAACCGGAATCAGACGAAGCGGGAAATCATTTTTGATTTTTAATATTTTTAAAAATTATCTCATTGAGAGCGGAACGGATGAGGCGCATATAATTGAAATTCAGCTCGATTTGAGAAAAAACAGGCAATACAGAGACCCTGATGTTATTTTGGATTATATTGAGTCAAAAATTTCGGATGACGGGCAATACTATATTTTGCTCGACGAGGTGCAGATGCTCAATGAATTTGAAGAAGTGTTAAATTCATTGCTCCACATTCAAAACGCGGATATATACGTCACGGGCAGCAATTCAAAATTTTTGTCGAAGGATATAATCACCGAATTTCGCGGACGCGGAGACGAAATCCACATTTATCCCCTTTCGTTCAAGGAATTTATGAGCGTATATGATGGCGATATGTATAGGGGATGGGCGGAGTATGTGACATACGGCGGCTTGCCGCTCGCGGTGGGACTTAAGACGGAGGAGCAGAAAATACAATATCTTACGACGCTTTTTGACGAAACATATATTAAGGACATTGTGGAGAGAAACAAGATAGAGAAAAAGCAGGAGCTGAACGACATTATCAACGTGTTGGCGTCGTCTGTCGGCTTGCTTTCCAATCCGTCGAAAATTGAGGCAACGTTTAAAAGCGTTATAAAGTCGGATATAAGTCTTAATACGATAAGGCAATATATTGACTACCTTGAAGACTCGTTTTTGATAAGCGAGGCGCAGAGATATGACATTAAGGGGAGAAAATATATCGGAACGCCGGTGAAGTATTATTTTGAGGATGTTGGACTTCGCAACGCGCGGCTGGGTTTCAGGCAGATTGAGGAAACGCATTTGATGGAAAATGTGATATATAACGAGCTCAAAATGCGCGGATTTAACGTAGATGTGGGCGTTGTGGAAAAGAGAGTGAGGGAAAAGGACGGAACGCATTCAAGCAAAAAGCTTGAGATTGATTTTGTCGCCAATTTGGGGAGCAGAAGATATTACATTCAGTCGGCGTTCAGTCTCCCCGATGCGGAAAAAATCGAACAGGAGAAGGCGTCGCTCAAAAGTGTTTCCGATTCATTTAAAAAAATAATAGTCGTAAAGGACATTATAAACGTGCGCCGCGACGAGGACGGGATAACAACGATGAGCATTTATGATTTTCTGTTGAAGGAGAACAGCTTGGAGCTGTAGGATAAAAATGTTGACAAAAAGTGCGAAAGCGGATAAAATATAGCCAGAATTACGGGGGGGGGGGTAACAGAGTTAAATAAATCATAAGGAGAAGATAAAAATGGTTGAAGGGTTATTTGAATTGGGAGTGAATTTGGTTGAGACGCTGATTATTCTCGATTTTGTGACGCGGTATTTGGGTTGTAAATACAGTGATTGGCGAAAATACGTCGGATTTATCGCGTTTTGGATGATCGGCTTTGCGGAGCTGAGCTATATAAATTATCTCTTTTCGTTTGAAGGCTTGGCGGTATTTTTGCCGATTGTGATTGTATTTATATACGAACTGCTGTTTTTGAACGGAAAGGTTTTGATGAAGCTGTGGATTTCGGCTCTGACGCAGATAATTGTGATAATTATTGCGGTGGGGACAAATCTTTTTGTATGCTATGTGATAGATTATGACCTGAACGACATGATAAACGTGTTTAACACAACGAGGGTAATTTCGGTCGTGATAACGAAGGTCATTCTGTTTTATGTGACGCGTATGCTGCTGCGGCGCAAATACAAAAATCCCCTCGGAGGAAAGCAATGGATTGTATTGATTGTGATTCCGCTTATTTCGCTCGTCTCGCTCGTCGCGCTGATGATTGCGGCGCTGAACAATGAGGAAATGTCGGAATATATATTGTGCGGTATGGCGGGGATTTTGCTTGTTAACGTCAGCGACTATTATCTTTTTGCAACGCTGAACCGAGATTATGAATTGAAGCTTAAAATAAACATGCTTGAGCAGAACAATCAAAATGCGGTCAAAATAATTGAAAATTCAGCCGCATTTGTCAACCGCATGAAGTCCGCAAGGCACGATATGAAAAATCAGCTTTTGATAATATCGGGAAGTATAAAGAGTGGGAAAAGTGATGAGGCGGAAAAATATATCGAAAGCCTGACCGACGCGTTTTTGCCTGAGGTGCAGTATTTTATCAATTCGGACAATGAGGCTTTTAACGCTATCGCGAACGCAAAGGCGGCGCTTTGCTATGAGAAAAAAATCTTTCTCGAAATAAGGGAAATGAAAAATTCGCTTAAGGATTTTGACGCTGTCGATACGGGCATTTTGTTCGGGAATTTGCTCGATAACGCGATAGAGGCGGCGGAAAAGACGAAGGAGCGGAAGATCACGGTCGATATTAAGACGCAAGGGTCATATCTTTCGGTTTTGGTCGCAAACAGCATCGATCATTCAGTTTTGGAGGAAAACGCCGCGCTTGAAACGACAAAGAAAGACAAAGCGCATCACGGAACGGGGATAAAGACGTTGAAAGAATTGGTCAGGAAATACGACGGTATGATTCAGTTTTTTGAAGAGGACGGCGAATTTTGCTGTCGCATTATGCTTGGGACAATGGATATGGGGAATTGAAAATGAGCGGGAAAATTGAAATTGCGATATGCGACGATGAAAAAATTTATATTGATGAAATTTCGGAAAGAATAAGACGCGCGGCGGGCGAATGTGAGGTCCGGGCTGTTATTCACACATGCGACAGCGGAGAGGATTTAATTAAGCTCTGCGAAGAAAAAGCGGTTGACGCGGCGTTTTTGGACATTGCAATGCCCGGGACGGACGGATTTAAAACGGCGGAAAGATTATCGGAGATAAAAAGCGATATTCTTTTGGTTTTCGTTTCGAGCCGCGAGGCAATGGTTTTTTCGTCGTATGAATATAAGCCGTTTTGGTTCGTGCCGAAATCGCAGATTGAAATGCTGGACACGGTTATAAAAAAGCTCATTAAGACGGTTCAAAAAAGTCAAAATTTAATTAGGTCAATCCCTTTGCGCCTTGAGGATAAGGAGACTATAGAGCTTGATTTGGAAAACGTCATGTACATTAAATCGGAAGGGCATTATTTGAACATGTTTTTTAAGGACGGAACAAAAAGCGGCAGCTTGCGGGGCGCAATGTATGACATAGAGCGGCAGCTTGAAGAATACGGCTTTGTGCGCTGCCACAAGCAGTTTCTCGTCAATTGCAGGGCGATAAGCCTCATAGAAAATGCGCATTGCGTGTTGATTGATAAAACGAAGCTTCCGATAAGCCGTGCAAGCATGAAAAAAACAAAGGAAATATTCCAAAAGTATCTAAGGAGTATATAGTCATGACGGAAGTGATATTTGAACAGTCGGCAAGTCTGGTGCAAATGTTTATATGGCTGTGGTTTGTGACGTCCTTAAAATTGACCATTCGTGCCAAATTTGTGCCGTTCGTGCCAGTGAACTTGAAATATGATATGAGAATGATATAATAT
>JAJQCX010000215.1 GCA_021202495.1 Clostridia bacterium
ACCTTGCTTTTGCGGAGTAACCCTTGCGCCAGACAAAGCCTCTGCTTTTCTCCGCCCGAAAGCTGAACGCCGTTTTCCCCGATCTCCGTGTCAATTCCGTTTGGCAGCTTGCTCAAAAATTCGTCCAAGCCGACGTCCTTGACCGCCTCTCTCAATTCCTCCTCCGACGCGCTCGGACGCACCATGATTAAATTGTCCTTTATCGTCCCCGGGAACAAAAACATATCCTGCGACACCTTCGTCACATTTTCCCTCACGCTTTTTGCCGATATTTCCCCGATTTCTGCGCCGTCAACCGTGATTTTTCCCGAATATCCGCCGTAGAATTTCAGCAGCAAATCAAAAATCGTCGTCTTCCCCGCTCCGCTCTTTCCGACAATGCCTATCCATTTGTTTTTTGGAAATCTCAGCGACAGAGAGTTTAACACGCTGCCCCGCTCCTTGGAATACGCAAACGAAACATTCTCGAACACGATTTCCTTTTCCATTTTAAAGCTTTTTTCGCCGCCCTCATACGCGGCTTTTTCGTCCGATGTGATAAGCTCAAAAAACCTGTCGTACTCCGCAAGCTGCTTTTTGAAGTTGAAATTTGTGTGCGCAATCGACTTCACCGACGAAAAGAATTTCGGCAGATAATTTAACAGCAGCACCAACATGCCTATCGTTATGTACCCTTTTATTATCAATACCGCGGAAACCGAAAATCCCAGCCCCAAAAACAAGCTGTCTGACAAATCGTTCACCCACGAGCCGTTAAGATTGTCAATCGCAACCGTCTTGCCCCATATTTTGACCGTCGACTCGTTTATCGCTCTGAGCTTTTCCATGCGGTCGTTTTCAAGCAGCATTGATTTCACGAATTTAATTCCTTGAAACGTGTCCGTCATAACCTGATTTGCCTTGGCGTTATTTTCAACGACCTTCTTTATGTACTTTTCTATTTTCTTTGAAAAAAACTTGTTCGGCAGCAGGCTGAACGGAATGTAGAGCAACGCACCTAACGCGATAAATACGTTGATTTTGACGATAAAAAAGTATACGAATAACCCGCTCACCAGCCCCGCAAAAAGCTTCGGCATATCCATAATCCAAAAAAGCACGTAATTCATCGAATCCTTTTTGCAATACGAAACCACCTCCGCCGAATTCTGATTGTCAAAATAATCAATCGGCCGCTCGATAATCCTCTCAAACCCCAACAGCGTCAGATACTGCCCCATTTTCCGCCCGACAATGTTGATTGAATAATTGTAAATTGTGTTCAGCGCCGTCGAAATTATGGGAATGAGCGTAAAAACGCCTATGCATACCGCCGCGGTTTTCAAATCGCTGTTCGGAATGTATTTGTCGATTACCTCCCCCATCAATATCGGCGGAATCAAATTTATCCCCTGTATCGCAAGCGCAAACACAAACGAAAAAACAACATACCCCCAAAACGCCGGCATCCCTCCGACCAATATTTTCCTCACTTTTCTCTCCTTGCTCATTTTCATCAGCCTCCAAATATAATAATAAACATATTATAACATCTATCCCTGTCTGTCAACAGAACAGCGCGAACACCCCAAATTCCGACGTGAATTTTTTAAAACGCGAAAAATACGCCCCCACATGAGCAATTCCCACGCAGAAGCGTATTTCCGATTTTATTTCACAATTCCATAAATTCCGCCGCCGTCATAATCATAGGCTTTTCTATTCCCGATTCAAGAAAATCCTTATCGCCCGTCAGCAGAATATCCACATCGGCATTTATTGCCGCTCTCATTATCGGTCTGTCCTTTGTGTCTCGTATGCTCTTTTCCTGCTCCGCCTCATCGGTCGGCGTATCGATAATTTTCAGCGTCGTCAATGCGATTGCCAAAAAGCTGTCAAAAAGCTTGAGCCTATCGGGAAATTTTCGGTTAAATACCTTACGCATTTCATCAATATTTTGGTCACATATTACACCGCTGTACGGATATGTTACAGCTTTCATGTATGCACTGTACGGCGTTCCCTTATCGGATAGAGCTGCCGAAATCAAAATGTTTGTGTCAATCAAAACCTTTTTCAACTTTCCACTTCCGTTCTGATTTCATTCACAAGCGCGTCAATATCCTCCTCGGTTTCAAGCCCCGCTTTTTCGGCTTCGCCTTTCATGCCTTGATTGAGCATTTTCATCGCGTACACCGCCGAATTCATCATAATCACCTGATTATTTTCACATATAAGCGTCACGCGGTCTCCCGATGAAAGCCGCAGTGCTTCGCGTATGTCCTTCGGCAATGTTATCTGCCCTTTTGCCATAACCTTTGCACTGTCTACAATAACAGCATTCATAAAATCATCTCCTTAATATAGCACGAAAAATCCTACTTACCCTACTTTTAGTATACCACACAAATTAAAAAAATCAATCCCTTTTTGTAAAAAGGCGCAGCCAACGCCGCGCCCTTTCCAAATCTCATTATTTCCCCGCCATTTTCGCGAGTTTCTCATACTTCTCCTTCGCATCCTCCGCAGCCTTGTCGAAAAGCTCCCTTGCTCTTTCGGGATTTTTCTGCGCAAGTGCGCTGTAGCGGTCTTCGTTCATCAAAAATTCCTTGTAATCCGTCTTCGGTTCCTTAGAATCAAGCATAAACGGATTTTTACCTTCCTTTTCAAGCCTCGGGTCATATCTGAACAAGTGCCAATACCCCGCCTCAACAGCGCGCTTTGCCTCGGTCTGTGCCATCGTCATACCGCTCTTTATTCCGTGGTTAATGCACGGCGCATACGCGATTATGATTGACGGTCCGTCGTAGCTTTCAGCCTCGACAATTGCTTTCAGGCACTGCGCCGGGTTTGCCCCCAGCGCCACCTGCGCCGTGTAGACATATCCGTAGCTCATCGCCGCTGCTGCAAGGTCCTTCTTTTTAACCTCCTTGCCCGCCGCCGCAAATTTTGCCACCGCGCCGGTCGGCGTCGCCTTGGAGGACTGTCCGCCCGTGTTGGAATAAACCTCCGTGTCAAACACCATTATGTTCACATTCGCGTTCGACGCCAACACATGATCCAGCCCGCCGAAGCCTATGTCATACGCCCAGCCGTCGCCGCCGAAGATAAATACGCTCTTTTTCGCAAGATAGTCCTTTTCTTTCAATATCTCCGCCGCCTCGGGCGTTTCTTCTTTTTCAAGCGCCGCGATAACTTCCCGCGCCGCCGCGGCGTTCGCGCCCGCATCGTCCTTCGTCGCAATGTATTTTTCAATCGCCTCACGCGTCTCGCTTCCCGCGCCTTCCTTCATCGCGTCAAGCTTCCCAAGCAGCGTATTTCTTATCGTTTCCTCCGCCAAATAAATGCCGTAGCCGAACTCTGCGTTATCCTCAAAGAGCGAATTTGCCCATGCGGGACCCTTGCCCTCCGCGTTCTTTGTGTACGGCGTCGACGGCGCACTTGCGCCCCATATCGACGAGCAGCCCGTCGCGTTCGCCATGTACATCCGATCGCCGAAAAGCTGCGTCACAATCTTCACATACGGCGTTTCGCCGCAGCCCGCGCACGCTCCCGAAAATTCAAGATACGGCTTTCTGAACTGACTTCCCTTCACCGTTTCGGGCTTGAACTTCAGGAGTACATCCTCCTTTGCGGGCAGCTTCTGCCCGTAGTCAAAGAATTTTTGACTTGCCGCCATTTCGCCCAACGGTCGCATTTCAAGCGCCTTTGCGGGGCACATGCTCGCGCACGACCCGCAGCCCGTGCAGTCGAGCGCCGAAACCGAAACCGCAAACCGTTTGCCCGGCATCATCGTCATCGGCTTGTGATCCATGCCCTCCGGCGCATTTGCCGCCTCTTCCTCGGTCATAACAACAGGTCTTATGCAGGCGTGCGGACAGACGTATGAACACATATTGCACTGCACGCATTTATCCACATGCCACTTCGGCACGTCAATCGCAATTCCGCGCTTTTCAAAAGCGGAGCTTCCCGACGGCATTTCGCCGTTCGCGTATTTGACAAACGCGCTCACCGGCAGCTTTCCACCCTCAAATGCGTTCACCGGCACGAGAATGTTGTTCACATAATCAATGAGCTCGCCCTCGCCTTCAAAATGCGCGCCCAATCTCTCATACTCCGCATCCTTCCAGCTCTCTGGCACGTCAATCTTCACGAGCCTTTCCGCGCCCGCGTCGATTGCGGCAAGGTTCATTTTCACAATCTCCTCGCCCTTCTTCGCATATGTCGCGCTTGCCGCCTCTTTCATGTATTTCACCGCGTCGTCAAACGGGATGATGTCCGCCAAGCGGAAGAACGCACTCTGAAGGATCGTGTTAATTCTGCCGCCCAAGCCAATCTCGCGCCCGATTTCCACGCCGTCTATAACATAGAATTGAATGTCGTTTTCGGCAATGTATTTCTTAACCTGCCCCGGCAGATTTTTGTCGAGCTCCTCCGCCGTCTTCCACGGGCAGTTGAGCAAAAACGTTCCACCCGGCTTCACGTCCGTCACCATGTCGTATTTTCTCACATACGACGCCTGATGGCACGCCACAAAGTCCGCCTTGTCAATCAAATACGACGATGTTATCTTCGGCTCACCGAAGCGCAAATGCGACACCGTCAGCCCGCCCGATTTTTTGGAATCGTAATCGAAATACGCCTGCACGTTCATATCAGTGTGCGTGCCGATAATTTTAACCGAATTTTTGTTCGCGCCGACCGTTCCGTCTGAGCCCAAGCCCCAGAATTTGCAGCTCGTTATCCCCCTTGGCGTCGTGTCGGGGTTTTCGTCAAGCTTTAGCGACGTGAACGTAACGTCGTCGTCAATGCCTATCGTAAAGCGCTTCTTCTCCGTGTTTTTGAACGCCGCCAAAATCTGCGCAGGCGTGGTGTTCTTGCTCGCCAAGCCGTACCGCCCGCCGAAAACCTCCGCGCCTTTGAGAGGCGAATTCATTATCGACGCGCACACGTCCAAATAGAGCGGCTCGCCGACGCTGCCCGACTCCTTCGTTCTGTCAAGCACGACAATTCTCTTCACACTCTCAGGCATTGCCGCCACAAAATGCTCCGCCGAAAACGGGCGATAAAGCCTCACCTTCACAACGCCGACCTTTTCGCCTCTCGCGCAAAGATAGTCAACAACTTCGCCTATCGCGTCGCACACGCTGCCCATCGCCACAATAACGACCTCCGCGTCCGGCGCACCGTAATAGTTAAAGAGCTTGTAATCCGTGCCTATCTTTTCGTTTATCCTGTCGAGATACCCCTGGCAAATCTCCGGCACTGCGTCGTAATATTTGTTGCTTGCCTCTCTCATCTGGAAAAATATGTCCGAATTTTGCGCCGTTCCGCGCTGCGCCGGATGTTCGGGGTTGAGACTCTTGCGCCTGAATTCCTCAACCTTTTTGAAATTCAACAGCTCCGCCAAATCCTCGTTTGACCAGCACTCAATTTTTTGATATTCGTGCGACGTTCTGAACCCGTCGAAAAAGTGAATAAAAGGCACGCTCGACTCAATCGCCGCCAAATGCGCCGCCGCTCCCAAATCCATTGCCTCCTGAGGGTTGTTTGAGCAAAGCATCGCAAAGCCCGTCTGCCGACAGGCGTATATGTCCTGATGGTCGCCGAAGATTGACAGCGCGTGCGACGCAATAGTTCTCGCCGCCACGTTTATCACAGCAGGCAAAAGCTCGCCCGCCATTTTGTACATATTGGGCAGCATCAAAAGTAAGCCCTGCGAGGCGGTATATGTCGTCGTCAATGCGCCGCCGGTCAGCGCGCCGTGGATTGCGCCCGCAACGCCGCCCTCCGACTGCATCTCGACAACCTTAACCGTGTTGCCGAACAAATTTTTCTTCCCCTCCGACGCCCACTGGTCGGTCACCTCCGCCATCGCAGACGATGGCGTTATCGGATAAATCGCCGCAACATCCGTAAACGCATACGACGCCCAAGCCGCCGCGTTGTTTCCGTCCATCGTCTTAATCTGTCTTTTCGATTTTGCCATAAGAAGCCCTCCGTTCTAAACTAAATTCAAATCATACCTATATTTTATATCATCTTTTCAAATGCGTCAAGGGGATTTGTGCAATTTGTCGCAAAACTTAATCTCAAAACATAAAAATTTTGGATTGTTTTCACAACAAATTCACAAATCCCCTTAATTTACTCGCTATCTTGGTCGTAGGGCGGGGGCTTGCTCCCGCCGCGGTCTACCACCGCATTACAAACTGCGACTACGCAGTAACTTCCCCCACCGTACTACCGCGCGAAATCTTCGCAGCGCGGCACGCTTGCCGCCCGCCGCGCCGCAGGCGCTTAAATTCAAATTTTGCTTCGCAAAATTTGTTCCATCCACTGACCACTAACCACTGACCACTTTATATTGCCTCAATTAAACTTATAAATCTTCCTCGCCAACCTATACAGTGTCACGCTGAGCTTTCTTCCCTGATATCCCGGGAAATTCGTAAACACGTTCAGCGTCATATATCTCAGCATTCTGTAAATGTGCTTATCCTTCTTCTTCACGTATTCCCACAAATCGTCCCGCTTTTTCACGCTGTCCTCATCGTCCGCCAAATAGAGGAAAATCGTCGACACGGTTATCATCATCGAGATAGCGCAAAACATGTTTTTGTACAAAACCTTGCTCTTTGCCTTAATCGCGTTCAAATCGTGCGAATCAATCATTATGTACGTCACTCTCAGCTGTTGATCCACCCTCGACGCCATGACCTTTTCGTTCACGCTCTGGTCGCTGCGCCCAATGTAATACCTGTAAAGGTCGATGTTCATGTAATAAATGCTCTCAACATAGGGCTGCGGATAATAAACATATATGTTGTCCACATAAAACGTGTGCTTCGGAAGCTCTAACTTGCAATCTATCAGCATCTGCCGCCTGTACGTCACCGCATGCATCATCAGATACTGCGACGAATGCAGACTGTTCGTATCCTCCCACGTGCAAATTTCCTCCGTCGGAAAAATGCTCGTGTAGCGCATAATCTTCGAGGAATGATCCTCCACATGGTCGTAAACGTAATTTGTCACCAGCATGTCGGGCGTCTTCCCCGCCTTCACCAGCGCCCTTATCGTTCTCATGTATGTCTTTATCGCGTCCTCGTCCAGCCTGTCGTCCGAATCGACAACCTTGTAATACACTCCCTCAGATGCCGCAAGCCCCGCGTTCACCCCCGCGCCGTGCCCGCCGTTTTCCTGATGTATCACACGCACAATCGAAGGATGTCTCCGCGCATATTCGTCCGCAATCCTCCCCGTGTCGTCCGTCGACCCGTCGTCAATAATGATTATTTCCGCCTCATCCCCCGCCGCAAGCAGCGAATTTAAACATCTGTCCATATACGCCGCCGAATTGTAACACGGCACCGCAAATGACACCAATTTCATCAAAAATTCATCTCCCGTACTTTTCATCTTTTATTGTATATCCCCATTCTATCATATCCCGCCCCCTTTGTCAAAACAATTCTCCCGCCCATTCCCGCGCCGCGTTCTTTTCGTCAATCCATTTTTGCAATTTTTCAAAATATTGCCCCGCCTTCATGTTTTCCTCGGTCGATACCCCGTAATCCTCGCGAAATGCCACCACAAATATAAACTGCCGCAGCTCGCCGCCATCGACGTATCTCTTCACCGTCACATTCCCCGGCTCCGCCTCGACCGATACCGCTCCGTCCTCGTCCGCCAAAAACTCCGCGTCCAGCCCCGCCTCAAATTCCAAAAGCCAATTATAAATCGCCTCTAACATTTCTTAACCTCCCCTTCATTTTCTCCCAATCAAAAAAACGACGCATCCGCACCTTTGCCGCACCCCGGCACAAATGTACAATTGATAATTGATAATTGATAATTGATAATTTTTGAAGAAATTTCGCCGAGGCGAAATTTCAACCTTCATTGTCAATTGTTCATTGTCAATTGTTCATTGTCAATTCTCAATTAAAAAAGCGCCCGCATCTCCTGCAAGCGCCTTTTTATATTCAATTCTCTCTCAAACGTTGTTTTTCACAAACCCGATAATATCCGCGTTCTTTGCCATTGCCTCATCGTCTTCTTCAAGCTCAACGATGCTTTTCCAATGATAAACGCGCCCATCTGCTTCAAATGTATCTTTTCGCATATTCTCCGGCATATCCTCTATTTCCGCCAAAAACAGCTTGTGACAATACACCTTTTTCACATTGTCGCTCCCCGAGATTTTTTCGCTGATATTTTGCGCTATGTATGTCAGCTTAATTTTCGACTCATCTATCTTTAACTCTCTCGACAAATGGTCTTTTATAAAGCTTTCATTGTTCGTGTTGTCCTTGTAATTGACGAACAACTTACACTTCCACCGCACATCATCATATACCAAAAACCTGTTCGGGTATTGTTCAAATGTATCCCTTATTGCCACAATGGAATGATTGTGCGTAATTTCATTGAGCTTGTTTATATCCTGCAATAAATCCTCGTAATTATAAGAATTTTTCACGCTTTTAAGCACATCATACAAAGCCTTGAAAGTGAAAAACAATCCCAACATCACAAAAAATATTTTAAAGGCTTCTCCCGATATTCCCCACAAATCTTTGTAGGTCGCAAACAAAACGCTTATTAAAAATGAACACGCGGATAAAATGCTGTCCCATGCAACCTTTTTTCCGATGTAACTCTTTTTCTGCTCCATAAGAAGATTGAGCTTCACATCGTCAATTAAAAGTTTCATACATCATCACACCTTCCCGCCTATATTATCGCACAATTTTCTATCCCTGTCAATCGCTTTTTTCGCCGCCACCCCTATCCTTCAAATCCGCACTAAGCCTTGCAAGCACAACCGCCGCAATTTCATCGTTCCACAGCACGTATTCGTACTCCTCATCACACTCAAGCGTCGCAAATGCTCCGTTTTCATCAATCCCCATTCGAACCTTTATCTGCATAATTCTTCCTCCTTATCAAAAATCAATTTCATCTTCCCTGCAATCCACAATCATCGTTATGGTTATCTTCTCGTATCCTTCAGGCGTATTTCTTTTCCTAACCGAAAACACATTTTCAAACGGAGGCTCGCCCTGCACGATAAGCGCCCCGTCAACCGAAAAATTTGCTCTCAATTCATGCTCCTCGTCTATATTATATACAAGTCCCATTTTAGCCACATTCTTCACCTCCTTTGTTTTTTCGCATAAAAATAGCACTCACAAATCTGCAAGCGCCTTTTTAAGCAAATTTTATTTTATTCTCCTGCATTGTCTGCATCTTCATACGGTTCAACGTCCAAATCTTGAAAAGATTGGTCGGGGCTCAATCCGAAAAACTCCTTTAAATCAGCTAATTGATCTTCTAATTTCCCGTCAAGTCTATTTATTGTTTTTCCCATGATAAACCCTCCTTGTATTGCTCTATGAATTTAGAAATCGCTTTTGATATTTCTGTATCATTCTGTGTCTTAACAAAAGACTTGTATGCCCTTTTTAATTCTGTAATTGCCTTTTGTTCGTCGAAGTTTTCTGTTTTTGTCAAAGTTTCAACAGCGCCATTGTTTTTTACTATAGTTATTGTTTTTACACTTCTATTTGATAAAACAAATTGCATATCAGTAGTCGAATAGCTGCTGTTTCGCGGGTGGTTATGCAAAACAATCAAATCACTGCCGTACAAAGCATTTCCAAATTCAATTTCATCATCGCTGCCTTTATATGTAC
>JAJQCX010000126.1 GCA_021202495.1 Clostridia bacterium
TTCAAAATAATTCAAGCGTGCGGCAGATTACGGCGGCGGCTTCGGCGCGGGTCGCGTTTTTGCGCGGCTCAAAAAGGTTCATGTCGTTGCCGTAGAAAATGCCGAGTTCCGTTGTGCTGTCGATTGAAATTTCAGCCCACGAGCTTATCTGAGGCGAATCATAATAATCGTTTTTGGCGCTCGTCGGCACCTCTCCGCCCGCCGCCAGATATGCGCGGTAGATAATAACCGCCATTTGTTCGCGCGTGATGTATTCATCGGGCACGAAAAGATTGTCGCCCACGCCGTAAACAAGCTTTGCCTCAACCGCCGCGGCAATTATGCCGCTGTGCCAATCATCAGGCGAAACGTCGGTAAATGTATTGTCGTATTCCACCGGAGAGAGCGAAAACGCGCGCGCGACCATCGCCGTAAATTCGGCGCGGGTGACGCTTTCATCGGGCGAAAAAAGATTGTCGCCGCGCCCGGAAACAACGCCCGAAGCATAAAGAGTTGCAATCTGCTGCTCCGCCCAGTGCCCCGACGTATCGTCAAATGGAGCGACAAACGCCGTTTGCAGCGAAATGGGCTCAACGCTGTTTGTCACATCGACTTCATTGTTATCCTCGCTTTGAAGAAGCGCGGAGGTTATGCGGATTGGCTCCGAGCGCACCGCATCGCCCGAAAGCCCCGTGACGGAGCATATCGGAATGACCTCCAGCGCGACGTATTTTCCGAGCATTTCGGGCGTCACGTCAAGATAAATTTGATTTTCGGCAACAATCATTTCGTCCGAAAAATCCTCGTCGGAGGCGATGTACCACACATAGGAACTGATGTCCGCCTCATCGGAAGAGGTCATGTTATTCATATAGTCGTATGTGCCGTAAAGCACGTCGTCATAGGTGATTTCCACGTTGGAAACGGCAAGCTCCGCTTCAAAAATTGCAATGTCGTCAAGCAAAACCGCAATCGGCGAATCAGATTCA
This sequence comes from Clostridia bacterium, assembly GCA_021202495.1. Classification (GTDB taxonomy): domain Bacteria; phylum Bacillota; class Clostridia; order UMGS1883; family UMGS1883; genus JAJQCX01. The sequence continues at coordinate 969 of JAJQCX010000126.1, forward strand.
ATATATAAAACAAGCCTGCCGACGACGGTTTCGTCGACCATAAACGCCTCTGTCGTTTCTGTCAAGGCGTCAAATTGGACGAGCGGAATGTAGTCGTCGCTGAAAGCGTCGGCGATAAACGCGGTGATTGTGACGGAATTTGCGCTGAGAGCGGCGGACGCCGAAAAGACATAATATTCGTCGCTCAAAAGCTCCATATAAGAATTATTTATCAAAAGGCAGGTGTTGTCGGCAGAGGCGACGTAGCCGTAGTTGTTGTCGTCGGTATCGACAATGTCAAAGTACGCTCCGTCGGAGGCTGCCCACCATTCGTTTGCCGCCTTTTCCTCAAAGCCGCCGTCGCCGACCGCATCGTCGCTGACGGTGACGGTTATTTCCGCTTCGAGATCGCCGTAGGAGGCGGAAATGTAGTAATCGCGGCAGGGCGCGCTGCTCGTGACTGTTATGCTGCCGTTTGAAACGCGCACCTTTTCCGATTCGGGCGACATTTCAACGTCAATCGTTTCCATGACGCGCCCCAACTGATCGTGAACGAGCGCGTAGCACGGCAGCGTGACCGAAGACGACGGGCGGCAGATGTTGCCGGGAGCGTGAATTGAAATTGACGAGGCTTCGGCGTCCTCAACGCCGAGCCACACATTGTCAAGATAGATTGGGCGCTCGGAGGGCGCATAGAGATAGAGCGTGAGCTCATACACGCCTGTTTGATCGACCGTGAACGCCGAAAAAACGTTTGACCATTCGCCGCCGCCGATGCCGGTGATGTTAATTTCGGCGAAGCCTGAGGCGGCAAAGGAAGAATTGACGATATAGACAGACGATGCGGGATAGTCGTCCTCACTCTTAACGTCGGCGCGGAAAACATACATCAGCCCCTCACGCAAAATAAGCTGCTCCGTGTAGCGAATTGAAACATATCTGCCGTAGTCGCCGACTTCCTCGGCATAAAGATTGAGCATTCCGCCCGAATATTCCATTTCAAAATCGCTTTCCCAATATTCCTCGTCCGACTCAAACGATGGATTTAAAAGAAGATTTCGCGTGGTGGTAATTGTGAGAGAGCTTTCCTTAAGCTCAATTCCCACATCGGCGGAACAAATAAGCGTAAATTCAGCGTCGGAGGGAGCTGTGGGATAGACCAAAAGCGTGGTCGTTTCGCTGTCAAATTCAACTCCCTCGGGGAGGTTTTCAGCCGTGATGTCGTAATCGTTTATGAAAATGTTTATAACGTCGCCGTCCTCATCGTGAACGTTTAAGCTGTAGCGATAGGAAAGCGCGCCCTCCTCCGGCACAAAAACAGTCGTGTTTCCGTCAAGCGAGGCATAAACCGGATATTTTTCCGACACAATGAGCGTCAGCGAATCGATGAAAAAGCCGACGTATTCGTCGCCGCCGTAGAGAACGAGTGAAAGCGTGTAGTCCTTTGTTTCCTGCGCCATGAACGAGACGGAAACAAAGCTCCAATCGGCAGGAATTGAAGAAACGCTGACCGAAAGAATGCTGCTTTCGGAAAGATAAGCGTAAGCCTCAACTTCGCTGTCCTCATCCGCCATGGGGTTGCACACGTAAAACGAAAGCGTGTAAAACTCACCCGCATTCAGTGTGAATTCGGGCTCATATTCCAAAATGTGCGTCGTGAGGTTAAAACCCGTTTCGCCGTAGGGGTTTGAAACCTGCATTCCGTTGTGACCTTCATATGCCGCGGCGGGGTCGATAACTCCGCCGGTGTAATATTTCAAGGCCTCTTCCTCGTCCTCAAAATCGCCGTACAAAATAATGTTTTCGGCTTCCTCGTCGTCCTCCGCGAACACAGGAATCTGAAAAAGCACAAAACAAGTACACAGCAAAAGGGAGAAAAGCCGTTTAAATGACATTTTCATGTTTTAAACTTCCTCGTTTAAAGTTACCTTTAGTATAACATAGAAATGCACAATTGTCTACAAAAAGAATAAGTCTATTTTGTTAATTTCGCCAAATCCGCATTGACGAAAACTGAAAAATGCCGTATAATTGTTTTAATGAATTTTAAGGGGGCTTGCTTTATGAAAAGATTGACAGCGGCGTTTTTGGCTGCGGTAATGATGTTTGCGTTTTGCGTGAGCGCGGGCGCGGAGGGGCTTGACTTTTTGGACAAGGACTACACGAATTATTCCATGACGGCGACAATGAAGGTGACGCTGAATGAACCCTTGGAGCTCTTGAACGCTGTTTCGGAGGCTGACATGGTCGACGCGTACAGCGGATATGATTTGCAGAGAATTGTCGAAAGTCTGCTCGGCTCGACAATCACAATGAAAGCCGACTGCGACGCGAGCGCGGATTATCTTTCGGGGAAAATGTATGCCGAATACGCGGTAAATGTGCCGATTGAATTTTCGGACGATTTGACGATTGCGGCAGACGCCGCGTTTAAGTGCTGGATTGAATACGACTTTTCGGATGCGGAAAATCCGAAATATGTCGGAATATTCACAAACCCGCTCAAGGACGGGCAGTATTTTACGATGGATTTGTCAGATGCGGGCGAGCTGCAAAGCGAGGTAACGCAAATGAGCGCGCAAATGACCGCGCTGATGGGCGACACGATGGTTTTGCGCGAGGCAATGCTTGAAGCAATGCAAAATAACGCGACAGTTACGACCGACGGGAACAAAACCACGCTTGCAATGACGGGCGAAAACGTTATCGATATGATATTTGACGCGCTGAAAATAATTTCCGATACATATGGCGAAAACGCGCAGTACCTTACGGGAGCGTCAATGCCGTCAAAGCTTGAGCTTGAGGCGGCGAGAGCATTTGCAAAAACGCTCAAGATTTTCGGCGAGGACGCAATGACCCAGGTTTACACAACCGATGAGGACGGCTATGTGACAAAGACAGAACAAAAAATGCACATTGATCTTAACCTTTATGATCTTTTGACCGCGTTTGATATTGATGGGGCGGATATTTACTACTTGACCGCGGAAAACTCGAATGTTGATCTGACGATTGAAGTTGTGACGGAATATGACAAGATAGGCGTAGCCGAAGTGACAATGCCCACATTGACCGAGGAAAACAGCATTGATTTGGCAAATCAACCGACTTATGACTATAATTTGGTGAATCAGCCGACTTACGACTATTGGAGCCAATGGGAATATTTCTACGATTCCGCCGACGCGGAATTGGTTGATTTTAACGACCCATATTCGGGAATGCTCATAAACGCGGGTCAATTCTTCCAAAGCGCGTCGCATGACGGAGACAATTTTGTCTGCACCGCGTCCTACGACGCGGAAAGCAAAGCGCTGACGATTGTCTATTCGAGCGATTACATCGACGAAACGACGCTCGTAATGACCGCGGGAAGCAATGTCTATTACGTAAACGGCGAGGAGCGCACGACGGTGCTTGCGGCAAAAGAGGCTGCATCCTACGACGGTCAGCCGACGCTTCTTATCGACATGGGCATTGTCGGTTCACTCTTGGGCTGCAGCCTGGACGACATTTCAATCTATTATAACTTTGTCGACGGCAGCGCGGTTTGTGAAGTGAACGCATCGTTTACAAGAAAAAATTTCGGATACACAGAAGAATAATCTGAATCAGCAATTGCTAATTGTATTAACCATAAAAGGCTCGGAATTGCTCCGAGCCTTTTTATGGTTAATGTTGAATTATTCGATTGCGATGTTGGTTGACGGGGGAAGCTTCTTTTGCTCTTCCTTGCGGGGAAGTGCGAGCTTCAAAATGCCGTCCTCGAATTTCGCCGAAATTTCGGAGGGCTCCATTTCGCCGACGTAGAAGGTTCTGCTGCACGAGCCTGCGAAACGCTCTCGGCGAAGATACTTGCCGTTTTCGTCTTTGTCGGAGCTTTCGGAATTTGTCGCGGCGGAAACCGTGAGGCGGCCGTCCTTCAAATCAACCTTTACATCCTCCTTCTTAAAGCCGGGAAGATCGATGTCAACCTCGTAGGAAGTGTCGGTCTCCTTTACGTCCGTTTTCATCAGAGTGCTTGTGTGAGGCGCGAAAAATCCGTCGCGTGCGGCGCGCATCGGTCTCATAAAAGCATCGTCAAAAAACTCATCAAACAAACTTTCTCCAAATACTGTGGGCAACATAAATCATTCCTCCATTCAAATATTAAAATTATGCCCTTTGGGAAGCTGTTCTTTTGCTTCCTTTCCTTGGAACACCTTTATTATAACCGCTTTTGTTAGCACTGTCAAGCGGTGAGTGCTAATATTAACAGATTATGTAATGATTGTTCATAATTTATGTGATTTTTGAACAGAAAAATGAGCGTCGCCTTTCGGCACGCTCATTTTTCTGTTCGTATTTACTTAATATCTGTTTCCCATTCGAGGATTGCGCCGTCCGACGCGCGGATAACAGCGGAATATTCAACGCCGTTATTGTAGAATTCAACCTCGTAAACTATCACGCCGTTTTCTCTGTCGCGTTCAACCTCAAGGCGTGTAACCTCGGTTTCGGCAAAGCCCGCTTTTGCGAGGGTTATCTCCTTTGCCGCAGCAGCTCCGATGTCTTCTCCCGCGGTCGATGTGCCGGTCGTGAGATTTTTGATCTCCGTTTCGGTTGCGGCGCCCGTATTGGCGTCAATTTCTACCGAATAGATTGCATCTGTCGTCTGCATAACGAAATCGTATTCATAGCGTCCGTCGTCTCTCTTAAGCTTTTCCTTGGTAAATGTCACATCCGCAGCATCAAGATTAAACGTATCGAGCGCAATTGCTTTCGCTTCTTCAAGAGAAATCGCAACAGAGGCGGTCTCAGTGACAGTCGTTGTTGTACCGCTCGTCGTGCCGCCGGTTGTCGTTGTGCCGCCCGTTATGATAACGTCGGCGTCGGTTACGAGAGTGTCGGTATCTTTAAGTTCGATAACCTTTTCGTCCTGATACCAATAAACGGTTTTGCCCATCATTTCACCTATGGCGCGAATGGGGAGATAGGTTGTGCCTTCATAAAGAATGGGATATACGTCCTCGCCCGAAGCGTTTTTGAAATTCTGCGTTTCTCCGTCGATAACGATTTCAAAATCGGGACGAAGCTCGGCGGTAATGGTCTGTACAACGCTTGCGGCTGAGCTGCCGATTGCGATGCCGAGCACTAAAATGAGGCACATTGCCAATACGAGTTTTGTTCTTTTCGTCTTTTTCATGAGATCATCTCCTCTAAAATGAATTTACGATATGCTCATTATCGTCTTTATGTGTAGATTATACCATGTCACATTTGGTATGTCAAGTGAATTTTCTGTTACAACCTTGTGAATAAGGCGGCTTCCAACCGTCAAGGCGGGCGGAGGTGAGGGCTGTAAAGAGGCGCTTTTTAAACCCTTTGTGCTCACTATCAAGCTTAAATATGAGATTTTTCGTGTACTCACGCATGGTGTTTCCGTCGGCTTCACAGCAGCTTTCAAGCACCGGCAAAGCCTCTTTTTTTGCAAAGCAGCGGATGTAATTTTCGGGTGCATAGATGAGCGGACGAATGACCGTGAGTTCACATCTGTCAAGATATGTGACAGGTGAAAAGCAGCCCAACCGTCCTTCGAAGAGCTGATTCATGAAAAACGTTTCCACAACGTCGTCAAAATGGTGCCCCAGCGCGACCTTGTTTGCGCCCATTTCCTTTGCCGCGTCGTTCAGTGCTCCGCGCCGCAGCTTGGCGCAGAGCGAACACGGATTTTTTTCTTTTCTTATATCAAACACAATTTCTTTGATGTCGCTTTTTACTATAATATAAGGAACATTGAGCTTTTCGCAAAGCGCTTTTATGTTGTCGAAGCTCATATTTTCAAAGCCCATGTCGACGGAAATCGCGATAAGGGAAAAGCGCTTGGGATAAAATCTTGATAAAGCGTTTAAGCCGCAGAGAAGCGCAAGGCTGTCCTTGCCGCCGGAAATGCCGACGGCGATCTTGTCGCCCTCTTCAATCATACTGTAATCATCGACGGCGCGGCGCATATAACTGAGCAGTTTTCGCATTGAAATTCCTCCATTCATAGGGATTATATATCAGAAAAACAAGGTACGCAAGTGCAATTTTGAAATTGTGTTTTGAGAAAACGAGAGTTTGAGTGAGATTTCGCGAGAAAACGAGAGATAATCGTGGAAAAATTAAAATTTCGCAAAAAAGGTGTTGACAATCGGGAAAGACTGTATTAAAATAGTCACGCTGACAGATTTATATGTGAGAAAAGAGGTTTACAATATGAAAAGCTACATGGAAAACACCGAAAGCGTTGAGAGAAAGTGGTACATTCTCGACGCGAGCGGCAAAAGCGTAGGCCGTGTTGCGGCGGTGGCGGCAAGTATTCTTCGCGGTAAGTACAAGCCCACTTTCACTCCTCATGCGGACTGCGGAGACAGTGTTATCATCGTCAACTGCGACAAAGCGGTTTTCACAGGCAGAAAGCTTGATGAAAAGGTTTACTACCGTCACAGCGGCTGGGTAGGCGGCTTGAAGGCGGTTACGGCAAGAGAAATGATGGAGAAGAGCTCCGACCGTGCTATGTATATGGCGGTTAAGGGTATGCTTCCCAAGGGCAGCCTCGGCGCGAAAGAGCTGACAAGACTTCGCGTTTACAAGGGTGCGGAACACAACAATGCGGCTCAGAAGCCTGAGGCTTGGGCCGGCGAGATTAAATAAGGGAGGTTTACCAAAATGGCTGCAACACAGTTTTTCGGCACAGGCAGAAGAAAGAAATCCGTTGCGAGAGTTCGTCTCATCCCCGGCAGCGGCAATATAGTTATCAACAACAGATCGCTTGACGATTATTTCGGGCTTGAAACACTCAAGCTCATCATTCGTCAGCCGCTTGTTCTTACGAACACGCTCGACAAGTTTGACGTTATCTGCAACGTCCAGGGCGGCGGCTTCACCGGTCAGGCGGGCGCTATCCGCCACGGCATCTCTCGCGCACTCCTCAAGGTTGACGAGGGAGCGTACAGAGGCGCGCTCAAGAAGGCAGGCTACCTCACAAGAGACCCCAGAATGAAGGAAAGAAAGAAATACGGTCTCAAGGCAGCTCGCCGCGCACCGCAGTTCTCAAAGAGATAAATTCAACAGAAAATGTACAAAAAGCCCCGAAGTTATGCGACTTTCGGGGCTTTGTCATGTGCAAAATTTTTGTGGGCTTTGACCGGATTTGACGAAATTTAAACCAATTTATGTTAATTTTTAGCAGTTTAAAAAGAAAACCTCCGAGCCCGTAGGACATCGGAGTGTGATCGGCAATAATTTTATTTTTGCAAAATGCTATACCGTAATGTTTAATGCTTTGCGTTTTCATATCATCAAAGTATTGGTCATAGAGCTGTGTGTTGATTTGTTCAAGTGCGGCTTTGGCGTCTGCTTCCAAATTCTTTGCCGTTAGGAAATATTTAATTTCAATAATATAGGCTTTCTTCGTGCCGGAATGACATGCGAGAATATCTGCGCGGTCCATGCCCGCTTCGCGGTTGGATTTTATTTTCCAACCTTGTCTTGCGCCAAACATTCCGATAAGTAATCCGTGATAAAATTCTCTTTTTTGCCGCCGTCAAAGCAGCTGATACATTCGCTGAGCCGGTTGTTCAGGCAATCTTACATTGCTTGGGTATCGCCCGACGCAAATGCCGAGAAAAACTCTGCATTGCGCTCCTCATCTTTTTTGACTTTTTCCATAAACCATTCGTTTATTTTCGTGACGAAAATATTTTGCACCTCACGATTGGGAATACATAAATCGAAACTTCCATCATCGTATTGCTTGCGTGAGGTTAAATAGCCGGCGGTATACAGAACGCTCCACACGTTTTCGGGTTTAGCCACCATATCGCGATAAGTCAAATCAGATGTCAGAAATTTCCAAACCGTCAAAGAGGCTTTTATCCGTGCCAATCTCAAAAAAATATTTCAGCATACTCATATTCATGCTTTTTCAGAAGCGGCGCGGGCGAGTGAAAAGATTAACCTTGCTCCAATTGTCGAGAAGATCTTTTATCATTCCCGTCTTATCTGCATAGTAAAAATTTTCTTCGATAAAGTTCCGCAAAATTATCTGTGCCTATCGGCATTCTCTTAGTCGCCATAATGTCGCCCCGTGTGCTTTTCAATATAACAAATCACTGGTATACATTCTAACACAATTGCTCCGGTTTGACAATAGACCGCTCCGAAATTTTATCTCTTTTTCACGTTGCGAATGTTGAATGTTTCCCTCACCGCCTCGCTTGCGGAACGGGGCTCTTTTTTTTGAGAATTGTTCGTTAGTATACGAACGAACAATTCTCAATTGGAAAAAGGATTGCGGAAATAGTGGTAAATTACGGAATATTTTAGAAAATCCAAATGAAAAATGGAAAATATTTACCCTACTTTTTCGGTCAAAAAAGAGGGTATTCAAACGAAGAAAAATAGTCTATAATATTATTATAAGGTTTGGGATGAGTGTGGAGTTGAGGAACAAATTTTGCGGAGCAAAATTTGAATTGACGCGCTGCGGCGGGAGTGGGATTTGTAAGGAGCGAGTTGGGGACGTTACGTGGGCGGGGACAAGCC
>JAJQCX010000113.1 GCA_021202495.1 Clostridia bacterium
GAACTCCCGCGCAAAGCCCCAAAAGCTTCCGCGGGAGTTCTTGGTATTCAATTATACACATTCTCCGTTTTCCCACAATTCATCACACGCCAAGTCATTATCTTCATTCCAACAAATCCCATAACCGCCCGCGTCAACTCTTACCAATTCAAAAAGCCCGTCAACCGTTTTAAGGGTTTTAAAATCCTCCCAAATGTCAAACAAAGGTTGCACCAAATACCGTTTTTTTCTCCGGTTTCAAAGCTGACAAGCAGTTCGTAATTCGGCAATGTTTTAACATCCTTTACCTTATGAAACATAGCGCCGCTCCTTACGATTTTTCTCATCACAATTCCGAAAATACCTTCCCAATCGCGTCATGTATCACCAAATCCGCCTTGCTGTCCTGCGCCGTCACGCTCTTATTTATCAAAACAAGATACTTCCCGTCAAAATAATTTATCAGCCCCGCCGCAGGATAAACTACAAGGCTCGTGCCGCCGATAATCAGCATATCCGCCTTTGAAATTGCTTTCACCGCTCCGCGCATACAAGCATCGTCAAGCATTTCCTCGTACAAAACAACGTCCGGCTTTATAATCCCTCCGCAGTCGCACTTCGGCACTCCGCGCGACTTTGTTACAGCGTCCAATCCGTAAAATTTCCCGCACTTCATGCAGTAATTTCGCATCACCGAGCCGTGCAGCTCAAACACGTTTTTGCTCCCCGCCGCGGTATGCAGCGAATCGATGTTCTGCGTCACAATCGCCTTGAGTTTGCCTTTTTTTTCAAGCGCCGCCAAATATTCGTGCGCCGCGTTCGGCTTCGCGTCCTCAAAAATCATCCTGTCGCGGTAAAAATCGTAAAACTCCTCCGTGTTCCGCTCAAAAAAGCTGCGGCTTATTATCATCTCCGGCGGATATTTATATTTTTGATTGTACAGCCCGTCCACGCTTCTGAAATCGGGAATGCCGCTCTCCGTCGAAACGCCCGCCCCGCCGAAAAACACAATATTCTCACATTCCTCAATCATGTCCCGCAATTTATCAATCTCAGCCAATGTACGCCTCTCCCTTCAAATTCACCGTGATGACGATGATGGCAATTCCGACGACAAGCAAAAACAGCCCCCATAAATTCTCAAGCAGCAAATCCTTTTTATCTGTCGCCGTCCGCTCCTTTCTGTCAACGTAAATCACAACTCTCTGCCCCACGGTTCCGCTCTCGCGCTTCATCGCCCGCGTTGAACGCACAACAAAGCCCTCGCCGTTTTCCTCATAGCGATAGACTTTGAAAAACCGCGTCTTCGTTCCGCCCGTATTGTCGTAAATCTCGTCCTCCGCCTCGTCGATAACCTCCGCCTCGTATTTTCCCATGTCCTTTCTGTGAATGAGCTTTTCGACAAATAGAGTGTACAACCCGAACAGCGCCATAATCCCACCGATAATGTAAAATATCAGCTTCATCTTTCTGCCTCCTTTTTTAAATGCCTTCTTAAATAATCCTTCACATGAATGCAAAACCGCCGTATAAAAAGCGTTTTTAAGTAAATCGCGCTCTCTTTCCGCTCCTTTCCCTCCCGCACGATTTTCGTCACATAGGCGAAAATCATGTCCTCGTTTATTTTTTCAAAATAATATTGATTATCCCCGCAAACCCAAATGCCGTCTCCCTCAATTTTTATTACCCTGTGCATAACATATTTTCCGTTTCTTCTCACGAAAAACACAATGTCGTTTTTCTTCGCCCCGCCCTCATACTTTTCAATCGTCACCGAATCGCTCGACCCTTTTATGCAGGGCAGCATACTTGTGCCTCCCGGCTTAAACGTAAAAACACAGCCCTCGTTAAAGCACTTGTCAATCAGCGGACGCATATCGACCATTTTCATTTTTTCTTCCATCAAACAATGCCCTCCGCTTCAAGAAGCTTCTTTTTTATCTCCGGTCCCCCGGCAAACCCCGTCAACGCGCCGCTCTTTCCCACCACACGATGGCACGGCACAATAATCGCGACAGGGTTTTTCCCGCACGCACCGCCCACCGCACGCACAGCCTTACCGCAGCCTATCTCCTCCGCAATCTCCGAATAGCTCCGCGTCACGCCGTATGGTATTTTTTCAAGCGCCGCCCACACCTTTTTTTGAAACTCCGTTCCCATGAGCAAATAAGGCACATCAAAGGATTTTCTTTCCCCCGCAAGGTATTCCTCAATCTCCCCCGCGCACTTTTCCAAAAAAGAAGTTCTCCCGCTTTCCGCTCCTTTTCCAAACTCTGCCCTCACCAAAACGCCGTCCTCCTCCGACAGCGTAATAAACCCAATCCCCGTCTCAAACACCGCACTTTTCACCAAATCCCCTCCCCATGCTCTATGTTATAATTATACCACACAATAAAATTTCTTCAACCCCAAATATGCGCATTATTACACACATTCATGCTGCAAATAGGCTCCCCTGAAAGGAGAGCTGTCACGCCGCAGGCGTGACTGAGGGGTCTCAAACTCGGCTCCGCCGAGTTTGTACCTCAACTCCACACTCCACACTTCAAACTCCACACTGTACTAAAAACGCGGACGCCCCACAGCGTCCGCGTTTTTAGTACATTTTAGCCCGTAATTATCTTAATAATTCTCACCTTGCCGCCCTCGCTTATCGAAGCGTTGGCGTAAAATACTATCGTACCCGCAAGGCTCAGCGCATCGTCAAGCGAAACCGACTTAAATTCTCCCGCATACGCTCCCGCGTACACCGCCACATCGTCCGCCATCAAATAGCTCTGTCCGTTCATCTTGATGATGTTGTCCGTATATCCGTTTATCGACGTACCCGTCGCAACGCGTGTCAGCTGCTTAACCTCGACGCCCGAAATTCCGCTGTAATAGCTCACCGCGTCGCCCGCCGAGAAGGAATTGTACGTTCCGGAAAATGTCGTCGTCACGCCGTTCACCAGCATCGTATATGTGCCGTCATTATCGTCCGGCACCTCAATCATCATGCCGTAGGTGTTTCTGTTGCCCGAAACGTTGTCAACGTAAAGCACGAGGATCTCGCCCTTCGCGTTGTAAACAACGTGCTTAACCTTCGCCGCGCGCAGCGTTATTCCGTCCAAATCCGCAAGCGTAATCTTGCTCACCGCCGCGTCGTAGTCGTCGCCGTCCTCATATTCCAATATCGAATAGTCGCTCGCGAGCGCCACGCCGCCGACAGTCTTTGTGTCTTTGTCAACCTTGCCCGTAATCGTCACCGATTTCGGAAACGTCAGCTTTGCGTAGGAATTTTCAAAATCCACTTCGCAAAACTTACCCGCCTTTTCCTCATAGTCGTCCGTGTCGGTGAGGTAGCTCATCTCGCTGCCGTCCGCCATCAAAATATTAACGTAATATTCCGCTCTGCCCTTTTTGTCATCGTCCTCGGAAATTCTCTCCTCGGTTCCGATAACAACGCCGTATATCGAAATATCCGCGCTCGTCAAGTCAACAACGTCCACAACCTCGCCGTCCGTGCCCAAAAGCAGCGTCACGCGGTCGCCAATCTTAAACGCGCCCTCGCTCTCGTTCATCTTGGAAATAGCCGTCGAAGAACCGAGCGTATATTCCTTGCCCGAAACAGTAACCGTCGAAACGTTTGCCTTAATCGGCGAAGCGTCCTCATAAACGCCTGTCACGCGGTCGTTATACGCGTAAAGCGTGTTTGTCTTTTCCGAATAGTAGCACACATCGTACTGCTCGATGTCGGAAAGCGAAGCCGTAATACCCTTTCTTATTACCTTCAGCGTCGAAAGGTCGCTGTAGCTGAAGAGCGACGAAACCGTGCTTGTCGATTCAACGGTCTTGGGTCCCTGCAGCGTGTACTCGTTCAAGAGAATGTACTGCAAAACCGAGCCCTTGTAGAACATCGTCAGCGTACTGCCCTCTGTAATTCCCACAAGGTCTGCCGCCGTCGTCTTGCTGCCGTTCTTGTAAACCGGCGTTTCAACATCGTAATACAGCGTATCGCCGCTGTCTGTCAAAATCGCAACGTTAGTCGAGTTTGTTTCCGTGTAAACTCTCGTCGTAACATAGCTTTCGCTGCTCATGTTTTCGTTCTGCATGAACGCCACAATTTCGCTGTCGTCGTTTACGACAACCGTTCCCTCGTAGCCCACTTCAAAATCAAGGTCAAGCGCACCCTTCTTGAATGTTCCCGCGCTCGTTTGGATTTCGTTTTCAAGCAGCGCCGAGTTTTCCTCTCTTGTCGCCGTGATAACCGTGTCCTCATAGACCTCAACGTCCATGTTCGTCACAAGCTGCGCTCCGCTCTTCATGTCGGTAAAGAGTGCTCTGTAAATAAAGAGCGCCGCCACACCGCGTGTTATAACATCGTCCGAATCAAACGTCACGCCCTCTGTAATCTTGAGCGCCGCCGCCTTATCGATGTAGCCCTGCGGCCACTTGTAGCCCACGTCCTCGGCCGTGTAACCCAAAAGTCTTATAAGAATTGTCAATGCCTGCGCATATGTTATCTCATCGTTCGCGCCGAAGCTGCCGTCCGGGTATCCTTCAATAATACCCTCGCTCGCAACAACGCTTACAAAGTTTGAATACCAGTCTGACGAGGACACGTCCGAAAAAGCGTCCGTTCTCGTAACTGCTTCGTCAGCCTTGCCCAAAAGATATACCGCAATTTTCGCAAACTGCGCTCTCGTCAGCGAATCATCGGGATGAAAGTTTCCGTCGCCGTAGCCCGACAAAACGTCAAGCGCACTCAAAACCTCAACTGCGGTTCCCATCTCGCTGCTCGCGTCAACGTCCGCATAAGTCGCCGCAAACGTCGGCAGCGACGAAACAGACAACGCGAAGGCAAGAGCAAGAACAAGCGCGGTTATTTTCTTAATCATGCAAATTTCATTCCTTTACTGTAAATTTTTATATCGTCTCTCCCTCAAAGGGAATGTAATTTTGTAATACCTCAATCCGCCCAAGCCTTACAATTACACACTATCTTGGTTGTAGGGCGGGGGTTTATCCCCCGCCGCGGCTGCCGCCCAACCAAAGAGTATCTCACCATCTTGACTGTAGGGGCGGGGCTTGCCCCGCCCGCCGCGCCCGCAGGCGCTTAAAATCAAATTTTGCCCCGCAAAATTTGTTCCTTCATTGTACATTGTCAATTAGACCATACCCCATATCATAATGTAAAGCTTTAAGCCCGAACTTTACTCATAACGTAACGCGTCAACGGGGTTCATCTGCGCCGCTCTTCTCGCCGGATACATACCGAATCCTATGCCCATCGCAACCGAGAACAGGAATGAACCCAAAATCGTTCCTAACTGCTCTGTAATTGTCAATACCGGCATATCCATCATCGTACACACTCCGGCGGCCCCGCCGACGCCCAACACAATTCCGATAATACCTCCGAGCCCGCTTATAACCGCACTCTCAATGAGGAACTGCGTCAAAATCGTGCCTTCTCTTGCTCCGATTGATTTTCTTATACCAATCTCTTTCGTTCTCTCTGTAACCGTTACGAGCATGATGTTCATAATGCCTATGCCCGCAACAACCAGCGAAATTCCCGCGATACCTGCCGCAAGGTATGTCATCGAGCCCAACGCGTCGTCAATGCTCGACACCATTTCCGCCTGGTCCTGTACGTTGTACAAGTCGTCGTCCTGGAATATCTTATACAGGAAGCTCTCTATCGCCGCCGTCGCCTGAGACGTGTAGTCGCTCGACGTCGCCGACACCGCAAACGAGGTTATCATCGCGTTTCTGAAAAAGCGCTGCGCCGTCGTATACGGAAGGATGATTATATCATCGTCGCCGCCTTCGGAAACGTTCGAGCTCTTCTGGTCGAGCACGCCGATTACCGTGTAAACGTCCGTAGAGGTCGCCGTACCGAGTCTGACCTCCTGCCCCACCGGGCTCTGCCCGTTAAAGAGCTCGTTTACCTGATATTGCCCTACCAGGCACACCTTGTTTCTGTTTTCAATGTCCGCCTCCGTGATAAATCTTCCCTCTTCAACAGAGCGGTTCTTTATTTCCGGGTATTCCGGGCTCACGCCGTAAGCGGTGGAAGTAACGTCCTCGTCGCCGTATTTCATCGTTACCGACGACGTAACAAGGGGAGTGAAGCTTGAAATGTATTCCGAGTTTTCCTCCACCATTTCCTCAATGTCTTCAACCGAAACGCTTCGCGTACTGCCCCAAATACGGGTTATCGAAACGCTTATCAGGTTTGTACCCATGCTTTCAAGCTCTGTTTTCATCTGCTTTGTCGTCGATGAAACAAGGCTTACCAAAATGATAACCGCGCCAACGCCGATGATAATACCGAGCATCGTCAGAAAGGAACGTACTTTGCTTGCCCAAACGGCCGAAAACGCCATTTTGAAGCTCATAATAATAGTATTCATTCGCAAACGACCCCCTCTGTATTTTTCGTGTCGCTCGTTATAACGCCGTCGGCAATGCGGACAACTCTTTCCGCCTGACGCGCGATATCCGTGTTATGTGTGATAATAACAACCGTGTTGCCCGCGTCGTGAATGTCGTGCAGCATTTTCATAACCTGCACGCCGCTCTTTGAATCGAGCGCGCCTGTAGGCTCGTCGGCAAGGATAAGCGGCGGGTTTGACGACAACGCTCTTGCAATCGCCACTCTCTGCTGCTGACCGCCGGAGAGCTCCTTCGGCTTGTGGTGCATTCTCTCTTCCATGCCGACGTTGCGCAGCGCCTCAATCGCCATTTCACGCCTCTGCTTTGCCGGTATCCCTTGGTAAACAAGCGGCAGCTCCACGTTTTCGAGCGCATCCAACTTTGCCAAAAGGTTATATGTCTGAAATATAAAGCCAATCTTTTTGTTTCTCAGCTTAGCCAATTCGTTCGACGTCATGTCCTCAACCGGTATTCCGTCAATCGCGATTGACCCGCTCGTCGGCGTATCAAGGCAGCCTATCATGTTCATCAGTGTCGACTTTCCCGAACCGGAAGGGCCGATAATACTCACAAATTCCTTCGGCTTCACGTGCAGCGACACCCCGTTTAACGCTCTCACCTCGATGTCGCCTATTGTATAAATTTTATAGACATCCTCAATCTTAATCATTTATTTTGTACGGCTCCTTTCAACTGTACGGCTCACTTCGGCTTATCTGGGACCGCCGCCTCCGCCGCCTCCGTTCATGCCTCCGCCTCTTCCGCCTCCGATGTTGCCGCCGCCCATGCGGCCGCCCATGTTCATGCCGCCCATCATGCCCATCATAGAGCTTGAGCTGCTTGACGTCGACTCTGTGGTGACAACAACCTGACCTACGGAAAGACCGGAGGTTATCTCAACGTAATCATCGTCGGATATACCTATCGTAACCTCAACCTGCTGCTGTTCGTCATACATCTTTATGTTATTTGAAGCGTTGTTTTGGTTCCCCGCTGCATTGCCCGCGGGAGCCGCCGCCCCTCCGCCTCCGGAGTCGCCTCTCACCTGTTCCATCATGTTCGCGCCGCCTGTCGCGTCCTCGCCTGTCGGCGCTTCGCCCGGTTCGCCTGTCGGCTCTTCAAAGTTCTCGCTCGGCATTTCGTTGGGTGCTTCTGCCGCGCCGCCTTCGTCAACCATGCCTTCAACCTCGCCGACAACAACAACGTATCTTTGTCCGTTGTAATAGTTTACCGCGCCTACCGGCACTCTTATTACGTTCTGCGCGCTTTCAACCAATATCTCCGCGTCAACGTTCATGCCCGGCATCAAATCGCCCGGATCGTCAATCGTCACCTCAACAGGGTAGTACGTAACACCGCTTGCCGACATACCCAAAAGAGAAATCGTAGAAATCTTTCC
The DNA here is from genome assembly GCA_021202495.1 of Clostridia bacterium. Taxonomy (GTDB): domain Bacteria; phylum Bacillota; class Clostridia; order UMGS1883; family UMGS1883; genus JAJQCX01. Next base: position 7,799 of record JAJQCX010000113.1, read on the forward strand.
TGTGAATGTCACGTCCTCAACCGCGTCCGCAGTCAGCGTAACCTCCTGCCCGACGGAAATCTTCGCAATATCAAGCTCATCCACATTCAGTGTAAATTTCATTCTCGACACATCCGCCACCGTCATCAGCGTCGTCGAGCTTGTGCCGTAAACCGTGTCGCCCTTTTTGTAGGACTTCGACAATACCTGACCCGCAATGGGAGAAGTAAGCGTGTAGTCCTCCGCCGACTTCTGCGCGTCCGAAAGGTTTGTCAGCGCGTTTTCGTAGCTCGTAACCGCGTTGTCATAGCTCGTAAGCGCGTTTTCATAGCTTATCTGCGCGTTGCGAAGGCTGTTTGTGAGCGATGTGCTGGAAAGCACCATGATAACGTCGCCCTCATTTACCCAGTCGCCGTTTTTAACGTTCAGCGTCTCAACCGTGCCCGACTGCTCCGCGTTCGCCTTTACCGCGTCGGGATAGCTCAGCGATGCCGCTTCCGCGCCCTCGATGTCGCCGGAGGAAGTGTGGAACGTCGCCGTTGCCATCGTGCCCTCGGCAATCGAGCCGGGATTATCTATTCTCACTTCAACATTTCTCACAATTGAACCGTTCGAGCCCGCAACCGTCGCGTTCGACACTCTCGTAACACTGCCCGAAACGCTCTTCATGTATCTTTCAAGCACAACCGTCACACTGTCGCCAACCGAAATCTTAGCCGCGTCGGTCGAGCTTACCGGAATTTCCGTTTCCATATATGTATTGTCCGTTATTGTACATACAACGCCGCTCGCATTGTCGCCCACAGCCACGCTCAGTCCGCTTATAACGCCCTGTGCCGGAGCCGTTACCGTCAAATCGTCAACGTCGTCCTGCGCCTGCTCAAGCGAAATGCGCGCCGTCTCGATGCTCGTCTTTGCGGTGTTCACGCTGCTGAGAGCCGTCTTAACGCTGTTTTGCGCCGTCGTTATCGCGTTGTCGCTCGTTTCCGAATCGAACTGATAAAGTACCTGACCCTCTTCAACATAGTCGCCCTCTTCAACGTCGCAGAAAATAATATCGCCGTTGACCGTGGGAACTATGTCATACGTTTCATAGGCCTCAACAGTACCCGAACCTGTTACCCAGTTCTCAACGTCACCGCGTGTTACAATCGCGGTTATCAGTTCCTCTTCTTCGTCGCCGCCCATTACGTTCTTGTAAACGACAACTCCGACTACGACCAATACCACTACAAGCACGAGCGATATAAGCCGCTTAAACCACTTTTTCTTAAAAAATTTGGTTTTTTTCTTTTTCGGAACTTCCGTTTTTGGTGTTTCGTTAGTCATGAATAAACCTCCCATTCTTATTTGGCGGCGCTGTGACCTTCGGCGCTCACCTAATGTGCTTCCTATGTTAAAACCGTAATGTTACCACTTCATCTCCAAAAAATGAACAAACTTTAAACATTAGCACACTAAACAAATAAACACATATTTGTTTAAAATTAGGACACATTTTCTCATTCTTTAACAACTCATTTCACCCCACCCTTCTCCCGCTCTTTAT
>JAJQCX010000095.1 GCA_021202495.1 Clostridia bacterium
ACTTATATTAACCCCGCACAGTTTTTAAATACGATTTAAATTTTGGTTTTAAAATTTCAAATTTCCCCTTTACACAAACGACTTATTGTGATAAAGTACACAAAGCGACAAGGCTCAGCTTTGCTGTGCCTTAAAATACTGAGGTGTTTTCATGAATTTCAAGGAACGATTTGCACATCTTTCTTCATATACTCTCACAACCGCAAAATGGCTGCTGTGCGCTCTCATTGTGGGCGGCGTTTGCGGCGTGGCGGGCGTTGTTTTTCACTATTGTGTTGAATACGCGACCGAATTTCGCCAATCGCACACATATCTTCTTTTCGCCCTGCCTGTTGCCGGCATTTTGATTGTTTTTCTTTATTCAATTTTTCATATGCAAAACAGCCGCGGCACCGACGCGGTAATTTCCGCCGCCCGTGCCTCCGAGCGCGTGCCCATTGTCATCGCACCGCTCATTGTGGTCACAACTGCGCTGACGCATCTTTGCGGCGGCAGTGCCGGACGCGAGGGCGCGGCGCTTCAAATAGGCGGCAGCATCGGTTCAAATTTAGGCGTTCTCTTTAAGATAAAAGCCGAGGAGCTTTGTATAATGACAATGTGCGGTATGAGCGCCGTTTTCAGCGCCGTTTTCGGCACTCCGCTCACCGCCGCTGTTTTCAGCGTCGAGGTAGCCTCGGTCGGGGAAATGCACTACACCGCGCTTTTCCCATGTATCATTTCATCAATCACCGCTTTTTCAATTGCACGGCTCGCGGGCGTTGGCGCCACAAGCTTTGCCATTGCGTCTTTCCCCACGCTTAACATACTCGACCTCGGAAGAGTTGTCTTGGCTGCGGCACTCTGTGCACTTTTGAGCGCTGTTTTTGTCTTTTTAATGCACAACGCTTCGCATTATTCGGCAAAATTCATCCCCAATCCGTATATCAAAATTCTCTGCGGCGCGGCGCTTGTAATTATTATCTCGCTTCTGCTTCGCACAAATGATTATAACGGCGTCGGCATGGACGTTATCTCGCGGGCGATAAATGATGGGCAGGCTCACCCACTCGCCTTTCTCTTCAAAATTATTCTCACGGTAATAACGCTTTCCTCCGGCTTTAAAGGCGGCGAAATCGTACCCTCGTTTTTCATCGGCTCAACCTTCGGCGCGGCAATCGCCCCGCTCATCGGGCTTGATGCGTCATTTGGCGCGGGCATATGTCTTGTCGCTTTCTTCTGCGGCGTTGTCAATTGCCCCATCGCGTCAATCATTTTAAGCGTCGAGCTTTTCGGCAGCAACAGTATTTTATATTTTGCCGCCGCTGCCGCCGTCAGCTACCTCATGAGCGGCTATTACAGCCTCTATTCCGAACAAAAAATAATCTACTCCAAAACGGACTTTTAACAAGCGTCCCGCTTGACCGTCCTTATAATTCCCTCCCCGCGCCTTTGGCGTGACTGAGGGGTCTCAAATTCCGCTTCGCGGGATTTGTACCATAATTGCTAATTCCTAATTGTCACGAAAGGAGCTTCCTTTATGAATATAATAATCGTCGGCGGCGGAAAAGTCGGGCTCACTCTTGCAGAGCAGCTCGGCGCTGAAGGTCACGAAATAACTCTTTTGGATAAAAACCGCAGCGTTGTTGAAAAAGCTGTCGGCTCACTCGACATTCAGGGCATCGTCGGCAGCGGCACATCGTATAACGCGCAGATCGAAGCCGGCATCAAAGAGGCGGACATTCTCATCGCCGTCACGGACAACGACGAAACAAGCCTTTTGAGCTGCCTTATCGCGAAAAAGGCGGGCGACTGCAAAACAATAGCCCGCGTCCGCAACCCCGAATACTATTCGGAAATACGCTTTATTAAAGAGGAGTTGGGCTTGGCACTCGCCATCAACCCCGACATCACCGCCGCGGCGGAAATTGAGCGCCTTATTCAAATTCCCTCCGCGCTCGAGGTTGACACCTTCGCAAAAGGCCGCGTCACGATAATCCGCATCCAAATTCCGCACAATTCCCCCCTCGACGGGCTTTCGCTCACCGATTTACATTCCAAAATTTCCGAGCATATTCTCGCCTGCATCGTCGAACACGGCGACGAAATTCTCATTCCCAACGGCTCGACAATACTTCACGAAGGGGATTTTATTTCCGCAATCATTCCTCTTTCCAACGTTCGCTCCATTTTGCGCAAAATAGGCATCGACTACGCCCCAATTAAATCAATCATGATTGCCGGCGGCAGCAAGGTCGCATATTATCTCTCCTTAAAGCTCTTAAATTCCAAAATTCGCGTAAAAATTATCGAGCGAGACGAAAAGCGCTGTGAGGAGCTCAGCACGCTTTTGCCCGGCGCAATGGTTCTCTGCGGCGACGCCTCGGACGAGGAATTTTTGGAGGAGGAGGGCATCGGCGCGGTTGACGCCTTCATCTCCCTCACCGATTTTGACGAGGCGAATATCCTAATGTCGCTCTATGCCCACGAACGCTCCAAGGCAAAGGTTATCACCAAAATAAGCCACATTTCATTTGAAAGAATATTGGGCACAATCCCCATCGGCGTGCCAATCTACCCAAAGCAGATAACCGCCGAAAGAATAACGCAGTACGTCCGCGCCCTCAGCAATTCCTCGGATGATGAAGAAATCACGGCGCTCTACAAGCTCGCAAACGGCAGAGCCGAAGCGCTTGAGCTTTTGGTTGATCAAAAGGCGGCAGATAAAAAGCTTGTCGGCGTTCCGTTGGCGTCGCTGCGCATAAGGCAAGACGTTTTGCTCGGCTGCATCAACCGCAAAGGTCGCCTCATAACCCCGTGCGGCTCCGACACAATGGAGGTCGGCGACACCGTCATTGTCGTCACCACCGCGGTCAAAACAAACAGAATTTCAAATCTTTCCGACATATTGGAAAAGAGGTAATACTAATAATGAATTTTGCCATCATTCGCTACATTTCCGGCTGGGCAATCCTCGCGGTTTCAGCGTTCATGCTCCTGCCGCTTTTGGTGAGCATTATCTATCGTGAATATAATTCCGCTCTCGTCTTTTTGCTCTGCACCGTCATTTTTGGTGCGATAGGCTTTCTCCTTCGCCTCAAGCGCCCAAAAAATCACCGTTTCTTCGCCTGTGAAGGCTTCATTTCGGTGTCGCTTGCGTGGATATTGATTTCGCTCATCGGCGCCGTTCCCTTTTGCGTTTCGGGGCAAATCCCCTCATATATCGACGCCGTGTTTGAAATTATTTCGGGCTTCACCACCACCGGCGCGAGCATTTTGACCGATCTTTCGGTTCTTTCCCACGGAATGTCGTTCTGGCGCTGCTTTTCCCACTGGATAGGTGGCATGGGCGTGCTCGTCTTTCTTTTGGCTGTCATTCCCGCCCTCGGCGGTCAGGGAATTTACTTTATGAAAGCCGAAAGCACGGGGCCCAGTGTGGGCAAGCTCGTTCCCAAGGTCAAAGAAAGCGCAAAAATTTTGTATATTATTTATTTTTCCCTCACCGTGCTGCAGGTTATTTTGCTTGTGATAGCACGCATGCCGCTTTTTGACGCTCTCTGTATCACCTTCGGCACCGCGGGCACCGGCGGCTTTGCCGTTTTGGGCGATTCCATTGCATCCTACTCTGCCGCTGCAAAGATAATTATAACCGTATTCATGCTCCTTTTCGGTGTGAATTTTAATGTATATTTTCTCATTCTCGTCAGAAAATTCAAGGACGCCTTTTCAAATGAGGAGCTTCGCTGGTATCTCATCATCTATTTTGCCGCCACCGCAATTGTGGGCTGCTCGCTCTTTTTCTCCGCGCCCAAGCATTTCAATCTTATAGACATCTTTTTCCAAACGTCAAGCATCATGACGACAACCGGCTTTATGACGACTGATTATAACTTTTGGACGCCGCTTGCAAAATGCGTGCTCGTCATTTTGATGTTTATCGGCGCGTGCGCCGGCTCCACCGGCGGCGGAATTAAGGTTTCCCGCTTTGTTATATATGCCAAAACGGTCAAAAAACAGTTTTCCGCCTTAACCCACCCCCAAAACGTCAAAATTCTCCGCATGGATTCAAAGCCCATCTCCCATGAGGTTATCCGAATTGTAAATGTGTACTTTGCGACATATATATTGGTTTTCACATTTTCGCTTCTTTTAGTCCTCGTAGACGGCTTTGACCTCGTCACCTCCTTCACCGCCGTCGCCGCCACACTAAACAACATCGGCCCCGGTCTTGAAATCGTAGGTCCCACCGGCAACTACGCCGCCTTCTCCCCCTTCGTCAAGATTGTCTTGTCACTTGATATGTTAGCGGGCAGACTTGAACTCTTCCCCCTGATAGTCTTCTTCTATCCCCCCGCCTGGCGAAGAAATTAAAAATTCAAATTGTCTATTCAAAATGCGCCCCACCCGGCGCATTTTTTGTATAAAAATTATTGCATTTATCACAGAAATATGCTAATATGGTTGCATAACACTATTGCTTCAAAATTTTTTTTGGGGGGCATCATCAATGACAAAAACAAAACGTATTTATACTGTACTCATGTGTATTACAATGATTTTCTCTATCATTCCCGTAATAACCATTTCAGCTGCAAACACATGCGGAAACAATTTGACTTGGACGTTTGATTACACCATCGGCACATTAACGATAAGCGGAACGGGCGACATGTATGATTACGGCGAGTATGATTATGTTTATGATGAATTAAGCGGTGATTTCTATGAAACTCTAACATCCGCTCCTTGGGATGGCTACAGTATTACAACTGTCATAATAGAAGATGGAGTAACAAGCATCGGAAATTACGCATTTGACGGGTGCAGTCGCCTCACAAGTGTAACAATTGGGAACAGTGTTACAAATATAGGTGATTATGCATTTTCAGACTGTACCAGTCTAACGAGTATAATAATCCCCGATAATGTGACAAGTATCGGTGAATGGGCATTTCGCTATTGCAGCAGTTTGTCAACCTTAATTATTGGCTCCGGTGTAACGAGCATAGACAGCTATGCATTTTTCCAATGCAGCGCATTACAAAATGTTACAATTCCCTACGGAGTAACAAGCATCAGTAGCCGGACATTTTCCGGCTGCAGCAGCTTAACAAGCGTGACAATCCCCAACAGTGTGACAAGTATCGGCAGCACCGCATTTAGTGGCTGCACCGCTTTGGCAAGTGTAACAATACCTAACAGCGTAACACGCATTGAAACAAACGCTTTTAATGCGTGCAAAAATCTTACCAGCATTACGATACCGGCAAGCGTAACATACGTTGACGGAGGTGCATTTAGTGGTTGCGGAAGTTTGAATATATCTGTGGCATCTGGCAATCAATACTATAGCAGCGCTGACGGTATTCTCTTTAACAAAAATCAAACCTCTCTCCTCGCGTATGCAAAAGACGCTATTTGTTCGACATATACAATTCCAACCGGTATAACGTATATTGGGGGGAGTGCGTTTAGCAATTGCCAAAACTTAACAAGCATAACAATTCCCAACAGCGTGACAAGCATTGGTGATAGTGCGTTTTCTTACTGCAAAGAATTAACCGAAATAACGATTCCCGGCAGTGTGACGAGCATTGGCAGTGGATTGTTTTATTTCTGTGATAACCTATCATACGTAACCTTAGGTAGTGGTGTGACTACTATTGCTCTTAATATGTTTTGTTATTGCAGCAATCTGACAACTGTAACAATACCAAACAGCGTTACAGGCATTAGATGGGGCGCATTTTACGACTGTACGGCTCTTACTGACATATATTACAACGGCAGCAAAGATGATTGGGATGCTATAAATATCGACAGCTCAAATAACACATACCTCACAAATGCCACAATACATTGTAATAAAATTACATCTTTTGACACAACACAGGACATTTGGAATTTTTCAAATAACAGCAGCACATTCGGAGCAAACAGCGAAGGCTATCAAATTCTCAGAATTGATTACGAACGGCTTATTTCCAATCTTTCTTCTACTGAAAGGACGAGCATTACTACAAGCGGCGTATTGTTAAATTACAATGTTATCGAAGATGGTTCATACCGTTTTCTTCCTGCTTTCAATCTTTCCTATTGTGATTGGGGCGGTTCATGCTACGGAATGTCATCATGGGTCTGCTTGGCAAAAAACAATAAAATAAGCTCCACTGATATCGACGCCTCTGCCGCCACCCTCTATGACGTTGATTTTTCCCTGAAAACGGAATCGGCAATAAATTATTATCACTGTCAACAATATTTAACTTCAGCTGTCAATCAAATGAGTCGTTTCATGAGCCTGTCTCAATATCAGCAAATTCAAAACCTAGAAACTATTGCAGAAAGCGCCAACAACGGCGGTTCACCATTTCTAATAGGTTTAAATTGGTATAAATACTTCAATGCCGATGGAAGCTGTGACACTGATAGCGCCGTAGGACATGCCGTTGTCGGCTATGGTCTTGAAAAAGGAACCTTTTATTGTACCGAACCGAGCGGATCAACCGGCACCTATGACCGCAAGGTTTTGATTTACGACTGTTCGTATCCGAATGGCGGTGACAATTTTGATTTATACTATAACTCTTCCAACGGAAAGTGGTGCATTCCGGGTTGGGGCATTGTCAGCACAAGCAGCCAAACAATGAATAATATTTATAATAACGGAATATTCATTTTAATCACATCAGATACATCAATAATCAATTCCATTGATTACAACACCGGCAAAATAAGCGAAGAAGTCTACGCCGCAGAAAACAACACTGTTTTCACCACTCTCTCCGATGCCTCCTACACCATTTCATGGGGCGATTATTCCTACACCATCGAAGGCTTAACCGTCACCGAAAATACGAGCGATGAAGATATTTATGTCATTATGTCCGCAAATATCGACACCGACGGAAATTCTCACGAATCGACGGCATCCATCGTTTTACCGAGCGGCGACTATTCCTACACTGTCACATCCGACGACAGTCTTGCTTTCAGCATAAATTACGGCGACCATCTCGAAACCGTAACATCTGCCTCCGGCGGCACGGTTACTTTTAATGCCGACGGCGAAACCTCCGTTTCACTCGATAACGCGGCGGACTGCACAATCAGTCTCACTTCTAACGACCTCACCACCGCATACGACACATTCGTTGTCACAAGTGCCGAAGCCTCCGAGGTCACAGCTTCGCTTGCCGACAGCGGAATGCTTGTAACAAGCGACAATTCTAATGATGTTTCTGTTTTCGGGCTTAACGCCTCCGACAGCACTGGCATTGCAATTGCCGAAAGCAGTGAAAACATGCTTATCACCGAAAACGATGACGGAACGCTCTCCGCGTGGTCGGACGAGGACAGCAGCGGCGAATACACCACACCGATTGAATCGGAAATAATTGTGACAACATGGGCGATCACCGGCTACTCCAACGGCATCGTCACCCTCACCGCCCCCTCCGACGCCGAAGGCGACTACTATGTAACAATCGCTCAATACGACGACGAAACCGGCATCTTAATAGACTATGAAATCGCCGTATTAACTGCCGAGAGCGAAAAAACTTACTACCAAATCACCACCGAAAAAGCTCTTTCCACAGGCAAAATAAAAATCATGCTTTGGGATGAAAACCTCATCCCCTTAACCGAAGCATACGAATATTAACCTCAATTCCGCACAAAAAGGCGCGGGCAGGATTTTAAACAATCTTGCCCGCGCCTTTTGATATGGAATATTTATTTTGCCTGTCCGTAATATGCGTTTGCGCCGTGCTTTCTGAGGAAATGCTTGTCCAAAAGAAACGCGTCAACGTCCGGTATCGACGGATTCAACAGTTTCGTGTTGAGCGCCATCATCGCGACTTCTTCCATAACGACAGCGTTGTGAACCGCCTCCGCTGCGTCCTTACCCCATGCAAACGGTCCGTGGCTGTGAACCACAACGCCCGGCACATATTCGGGGTTTATGCCCAGCTTCTTGAACGTCTCGATAATAACAAGACCGGTGTTGAGCTCATACGCGCCCTCAATTTCCTCTTTTGTCAAGCTTCTCGTGCAGGGAATCGCGCCGTAGAAATAATCCGCGTGCGTCGTTCCGAGCGGAGGAATGCTCATTCCCGCCTGCGCCCACGTCGTCGCCCAGCGCGAATGCGTGTGTACAACGCCGCCAAGCGCGGGATATTCCTTGTAGAGCGCAATGTGCGTCGGCGTGTCCGACGACGGACGCAAATCACCCTCAACCTTGTTTCCCTCAAGGTCGAGCACAACCATGTCCGACGCTTTCATCACGTCATAATCGACGCCGCTCGGCTTAATAACAATAAGCCCCTTTTCGCGGTCAATCCCGCTCACATTTCCCCATGTATAAGTAACAAGATTTTTCTTCGGAAGCTCCAAATTCGCCTCCAAAACAGCCTCTTTCAACGCCTCAAGCATCAAAATCACTTTCCTTCGTAAAATTTTCGCACTTCTTAAATGTAGGGGCGGGGCTTGTGTCAAGAGTAACATGGTATACAAGTGTGCAAGGACATGGTATACACATTTGCACTTTTACAATCTGGAAATTTTGCGATGAATCAGTTCCCCCGAACATGTATCAAACTCTGCAATTGCGAAGTTTCGATAACATGCAATGAATGAATCCCCATGGGGATTCGGGCGAAATTCAATGTATTCGCCGATCATCGTTTCACTTAGGTATACTTGCCATTTGTCAAAGCGAACGTATCCCCAGCTGTTCACCTTTATTACGTGATATTGTCCGCCGTATTCATACGGTGTCACTTCGTCGACATATTGCCGTGTACTCGGAACGTATACTTCCGCAGGACACTTCATTCCCAACGCCTCATGCGGTCTTACGGTATTGTATTTAATCCTCCACTCGCCAAACACTCTCTCAGCGTCTTTTATATCAGTCGGTATATATTGATTAAGCAATTCCTGCTTCATCGTTCTGTGAAATCTTTCGATTTTCCCCTGCGTTTGCGGATGCTTAATCCTTCCATGTATCGGCAGTACATCGTGATCCATCAGCCATTTTTCAAATTGTGTGTAACCCCGCCGGAATCCGGCGAACTCTGCTCCGTTATCCGACAACACGGATTTCGGCATTCCATATTCATAAAATACTTCCTTAAATGTGGGCAAAACAAGATTTGCGGTTGATTCAGCCGGTTTTATTTTTAGCACATACCTGCTGCAATCGTCGAGAATATCACATGGATAACAGTATTCCCCGTTCTGCATCTTAAATTGACCTTTAAAATCCGTCTGCCACATATCGTTACAGTGCTTTTTTTCAAATCGAGTA
>JAJQCX010000148.1 GCA_021202495.1 Clostridia bacterium
TGATAATATAATAATAAACGGTGATGTATAATGAGGGAATTGTTAAACGTAATTTTTAAGGGAAAGAGCTGCTCCAATGCAAATATGCGGCTTAAGATGGGAAGCTTGTGCGGCTGGGTGAACGCAGGTTTTAATTTGCTGCTCTTTTTGATAAAAATTTTTGCCGCGGTCATTTCGGGGAGCGTTTCGGTTGCGGCGGACGCTTTGAACAACCTTTCGGACATGTCCTCATGCGTTGTGGGGTTGGTGGGCTTTCGCTTTGCGGGAAGAGGAGCCGATGCGGAGCACCCCTACGGACATGCGAGAGCGGAGTATCTCTCGGCGACGGCTGTGGCTGTGCTTATCATTTTAATAGGCTTTGAGCTTTTAAAATCGGGCATTGAGCAGATAATCAGCCCGACGGAGGTAGTTTTTTCGCCTGTTGTCGCGGTGGTGCTTTCAATATCGGTCGCGGTGAAGCTTTTGATGTGCATATATAACAAGCGAGCCGGAAAGACGCTTTCGTCGGAGCTTCTCACAGCTACGGCGGACGACGCGCGAAACGACGTTTTGACGACGCTCGGCGTTTTTGCCGGAATTATAATCGGCGCAATTTGGGGCATAAACCTTGACGGAATAATCGCTTCTCTCGTTTCGCTCTTTATTTTGGCGAGCGGCGCGGAGCTTATAAAATCGACAATCGACCCTCTTTTGGGCGCGGCTCCCGACCCGCATGAGGTTGAGCGGATAAGAGAAAAAATAATGTCCTACCCCTCTGTTATCGGAACGCACGATTTGATGATACACGACTACGGTCCTATGCGCACGTTTGCTTCCGTACACGTAGAAATGCCCGCCGAAATGGCGGCTGTCGAGAGCCACGACATTATCGACACGATTGAGCGCGATTTTGCCGAAAACGACAATATTTATATGACAATTCACCTTGACCCGGTTGTAACGGGCGGGGAGACGGCGCATCTGCGCGATAAAATAACGCAGATTGCAAAGGACATACACCCAGACTGCACAATTCATGACCTCAGAATTGTCACCTCCGCGTCGGAAGTAAAAATAATTTTCGACTGCGTGAAGCCCGGAGAATGCAATCTCACAGACGACACAGTGAAGGACATTTTCGCCTTTGAAATAAAGAAAATAAACCCGTGCTACAGCGTGAAGGTGACGGTTGATTCGAGCTTTGCGCCGGCGCAGCATTTTTAGTTAAGCATAACAGCGCCCATTCTTGTGCGCTGTCTTGGTTGTAGGGCGGGGGCTCGTCCCCCGCCGTGGTCTGCCACCCAACCAAAAATCAGCTCATCGTACACGACTGCGCCGCGACTGCGCCGTCGGCGACGGCGGTTATTATTTGACGCAGGGACTTTTTGCGAATGTCGCCCACAGCATAAACTCCGTCGATGTTAGTGCGCATGTTTTCGTCGGTTATTATAAAGCCGTTTTCTGTTGTGACGCTCGGCGGGACGAGCTCCGTCTGCGGAATTGTGCCGACAGCGACGAAAAGCCCGCTGACTGCGATTTCGCGTTCGCCGTCGGATGTGTTTAAAACGACCGACGAAAGCGACGCGTCGCCCTTTAATTCCTTTACAGTGGCGGGTGTAACGATTTCCACGTTCGGCAATGCACGGACGCGGTCGACGTTCATTTTCGCGGCGCGAAATTCGTCGCGGCGGTGAATGAGATACACTTTCTCGCAAAGCGGCGAAAGGTAGAGCGCGTCGTGTACGGCGGTGTCGCCGCCGCCCACGACGGCGACACACTTGCCCTTAAAGAACATTCCGTCGCAGGTGGCGCAGTAGCTCACGCCGCGCCCGCGAAGGCGCTCCTCGTCGGCAGCGCCGAGCGGACGCGGAGACGCGCCCATCGCAAGAATGACGTTTTTCGCCTCAAATTCAGCCTTTGAGGTGTATATTTTTTTTACGGCGCCGTCAAGCTCCAATCTTTTGACGGCGCTTAATTTAAATGTGACAGGGAATTTTGAAACATGCTCACGCATTTTTTCGGTCAGCTCCGCGCCCGAGGGAGTGTCGGCAAAGCCGAGGTAATTGTCGACCTCATTTGTGACAGCCGCCTGTCCGCCGATAAACTGTTTTTCAAAAATCGTAACAGTGAGCCCCGAGCGCGCCGCGTAAAGCGCGGCTCCCAGCCCCGCGGGACCCGAACCGATAATCGCAACATCAATCATTTTCAATCATTCTCCGTTCGTTTAATTGTTACGATAATCTTACTACTCCTCCGCGCTTTTGTCAAGAATGGTGAGCGGGTCGACGTATTGTCCGTCGGGATCGATAATCTCAAAATGAAGATGCGCGCCGTATGCGCCCTCAAACGCGCTTTCGTCGCCGACGCCGGAAATGACCTGCCCTTTTGAAACATAATCACCCTCTGAAACTATGGCTGTTGTGGAAAGGTTTTTGTAAACCGTCTTATACCCGCCGTGGTCTATTTCAATCATTTTGCCGTAGAGCGCGTCTTCGCGGCAAATTGTGACGGTGCCCTCCTCCGCCGCCAAAACGCGGGTTGTTTTATCGGCTTCGATGTCAATCCCCGGGTGCGAGCGCCAGTCGCCGCTTATTTCATTATATATGAGCTTTGAGGAAAAGAAGCGCGTTATGTCGCCGTCGACGGGGTATTGCGGGGAAAACGTCTTTTCCTTTGCCTCGGTTTCCTCCTCAATAGGCACATTGTCGCTCACCGATGAGGCGGGAAGGGTGACGGGCGGCTCGGTCACTTCTTCCGTAGGCAGCGTGGGTTCCTCGATTATTTCCTCTTCAATATGCGGCAGAGTTTCCTCAATGACGTCCGTTTCGGAAACGCCGCCGCGAAAGAGAAAGCCGACATAGGCAATGACGGCAGAAAGCGCGATGACACTGTAAATAAAAGTTGAACTTTTTTTCATGGCAATCCTCCGAAATCAATAAATCAATATATATTTAGGATTGCCTGAATTTCATCAAGTTATGCCCTATTTTTCAAGCGTTGCGCCCGAATAATAATGCGATAAAATTTCCTCATACGTTTTACCCTCTTTCGCCATGGCGTTTGCGCCGTATTGGCTCATGCCGACGCCATGCCCGTAGCCGGTGACGTTAAATGTTACATTGTCGCCCTCAAAGCTAATTGTGAACATTGTGCTGCGAAGGTCAAACATTGTGCGCATTTCAGTGCCCGATATGCTGCATCCTCCGACGATTATGCTTTTGACGTGTCCGCCGTCGGTTAAGACGGGCTCGGAAACATCGTATTGCGACGATATAACGGCGGTTGGGTATTGTGAGAGTATTTTATTTTTAAATTCCTCAAACGTAACTGTGACGCTTGAATGGAAATTTGCCGCCTCTTCCTCGCCGGGGCTCTCGACGCTGACAAGGTAGGGCACGCTTTCGCCCCACACGTCGGCGGAGCTTTCGGTTTTGCCGCCGCCCATCGAGTGGAAAACAGCCATCACAGGCTCGGAATTGTATGTGAGATATTCTCCCTCAACGCTTTCCGCAGCGGAGCGTATTTTAGAATAATATGTATCATATTCATCGCCCCATTTGGCGCGCATTTCGTCCTCGGAAAGATATGCCTGACAATGCGCGGAATCTGTGCAGACGTCGCACCCGTTTTCGTGCGAGCCTTGACGATAGAGGGCATATGTCGCGGCGGCTACAGCCTGCGCCTTTAACGCTTCAACCTCAAACGAGGCGGGCATTTCGGCGGCGACGACGCCCGTTATGTAATCCGTCATGTCAAGCGTGATTGTCGTATCGTCCGAAACGTTCCAAACCGTGACGGTTTCGCTCTCTTCTGCGATTGTCTCCGCCGCGCCTTCGCTCTGCGGCGCAAAAAACATCGCGCCAAACGGAACAACGATGCAGAAAAAGAGAAAGTAGAGAGGAAGAAGAAAAACTTTTTTCACTTTTATCACCTCGTTACATTTATATGAATTGCTTTTGCGCATTATTTGTGTTATTATGAAATAGGTGATTTATATGGAAAAACGAATTATAGACAGCCGCGATTTTAACATTGCGGACACGCTTGATTGCGGGCAATGTTTCAGATGGGACAAAACGGATAAAGGTTACGTTGGCGTCGCATGCGGCAAAACAGCGCGTCTTTCGAATGCGGAGGGCGGCGTTCTTTTGGAATGCTCCGAAGGGGATTTTCCCTTTTGGGAGGAATATTTTGATTTAAAGCGCGACTACGGCGAGATTAAAAAAGCCGTTTCGGTCAACAGTTATATGGAAGAAGCCGTGCGCTTCGGCGGCGGGATAAGAATTTTAAAACAGGAATTTTTCGAGACGCTGCTCTCGTTTATAATTTCGCAGCGCTCGTCGATCGCGAAAATTAAAAGCACAGTCAAAAAGCTGTGCGAAAAATACGGCGAAGAGATTGAATTTGACGGGGAGACCTATTATTCATTCCCCACACCCGATATGCTGACAGATACGGACGAAGCGTCCTTTCGTGCGCTCGGCGTGGGGTATCGCGCGCCGTATCTTGCCGACGCCGTGCGGCGCGCAGCGGAGGGGGAAATTTCAGCATCGGAGCTTGCCGCTCTTCCGACGCCCGAGGCGCGAAAACGCCTTTTGACGCTTTACGGCGTTGGCGACAAGGTGTGCGACTGTGTGCTGCTCTTTTCGCTCGGAAAGTATGATTTGTTCCCCAGCGACGTTTGGATAAAGCGCGTGATGGCGGAAAGCTTCGGCGCTCGCGAAGAGGACGCGAAGAAGATTGGGGAAGAAATTTTCGCCGGTTACAGCGGCTTTGCGCAGCAGTATTTATTTCACTACCGCCGAAACGGGCAAAGGAATATTTAATGAACCGCTGTAATTTAGTCGACACATCACCAAACTTTAACTGTCAAGCGTTTTTGAAAATGTCCTAAAATAAATTTAGTATAAGCCCCAAAAAGCGGGGCTATATCTGTAGTAACAACTATGTGTTAACGCTTCGAGAATGCAGTCTACGCTTTTAAATAAGCTAAAACGAATATTTATATCAATATAGTTATTCGCGCTACGCGCCGATTACGGTCTCATCTTCGAAATGATGAGGCTGAGATCTTACGAATTTGCCAAACTCAGATCTTCGCCACAGATGATTCATCGGCGGGATATATCTTTTTCGGGGCTTGGGTTTTTCGCAGTCTTTATCGAAATTCTTTGACTTTGCCTCACGTTCCGGAATTTCATCCAAAACATATACAACATCATCATTTACGCAGCAATAAAGGCTATTATCAAACGCTTTGATTACCATAACCTTAGTTCCCTGTCGCAAATGTACTTGCAGCCCGTTTGCGTCCATCATACGGTAATATCGCTTATTGAATTTAATGCAGTGACCGCAATCTACGGTTCTTTCATATAGAACGGCGAGAATTAAATTGATTTTCTCATCAGGGGGTTGCACTTCAAACACAGATGTGATATTATCAATGGGAAGTGCAAACTTTGCGTTGAATTCTTTTATGTAGGAGTTTAAGAATTCATTCGCGCCGTCTATGGTCGTTATGCCTGCCGGTCTTAATTCGATCGGCAGACGTGACTGTAGTGTCGCATTAAGGCGCTCCACACGTCCTTTGCTTTGCGGCACACTGCACGACTCCAATTCTACACCCAGTTGTTTGCAGGCATAATTGAATTGGGTATATGAGTCCTCATCAATAGATGGGGTTTCTTTCTTTTTGTAGGTAAAAATGCTTCTTCTGTCGGTAAAGAATTTAAAAGGAATTCCGTAATTTGTGATAATTTGGTGGAAAACATGGTAGTAGGCGTTTAAGGTTTCTTCTTTGTCAAAATGTGCGCCTGTGATAGTGCCGGTTGCATCATCGATCGCTACATGCAGCGTCGCCTTTTCCTCTCCAAACCAAACGAGAGAGGAAGCATCCGTTTGCTGCAGTTCTCCGAAATATGCGCAGCGGGGACGTCGGGAATGAACTTGTTCTATTGCAACAAGATTTGTTTGAATTTTGTTCTTTTCCTTCTGCGTTTTTGCTGTTTTCTCCTTTTCTGCAAGCTCCTTTTTTATGCGTTTTTTCTTGGCTTTTGTTGTATTCGGAGAAAGAATGTATTCAGCATTTAATACTAAAATTCTATCAAAATGCTTTTATTGTCTCATATTTCATTTTTTCAGTCGATGTTAATGATATGTTGTTTATCCCTCACTCAAAAATTTTTGATAAAAATATTGACAAGCGCTCTTTTTTGTTGTATACTCAGTAAGTCGAAAGCAATTTAGGGGTATAGTTCAGTTGGTAGAATATCGGTCTCCAAAACCGCAGGTCGTGGGTTCAAGTCCTACTGCCCCTGCCAAAGCGCGTCTTACGTAAGATGCGCTTTTTTATTTTATAAACACTGCGGCTGCACACAACGCTTTATGCAACCGCATCTTTCATTTAATTTCCCAGCCCCGCTTTCCCGCAATAACGGCGACAATTTCAAAAATAACCGCAACAGCCGTGAGGATATATCTTGCGGCATCTCCCATTTCAAAGGGGTTTTGTGCCGCAGCAACGCTTGCCGCGAGCATGGTTAAAATCGCAAGGACAGCCATGACGACGCTGACGACCTTTAAAATCTTGTTTTTCATTCAATCACAACCAGTCGCACCCTGCCGCCGCTTTCCTCTTTCATGTCGCCGTAGAGCGTCACGCGCCCTTCTCGGGTCAACGCGACTTCCTTTGATATGAGAGTGTATTCGTTAAGCGAATTTTTATAATAAATATCATAATCGTCCGCGGCTTTGAAAACGCGGTTGTCGAGCTTTATTCTCCCCTCTCCGAACGCGGTTATCCTTTCGCCCTGCGCCATTGTGACCGCGTCCGAAACCTTGTTGTCCAAAGCTTTATTTATGCCGATAACCTGCGAATATCTCCCTTGGCTTCCGAAGTCAAAGCTTTCCGTTTCACCGTGGAGCATAACTCTGTAAATCCCGGTCGGCGCACTTCCGTCGCTCGTGCGCTCGATTTTGGTAATGATGCCGTATTCGTAGCCGTTCATCGTCACGTCCTTTAAATAGAGCAGGGCAATGTCGTTCATTTCACCCGTCTTTTCAACGTGAATTACTTGGCTTTCCTTTAAATACACACCGTCGATCTCGCTGAAATTTATCTTCCGCACAACCGCGGCGCCACTCTCGGGATTTGACACAAGCTCCAAAATAGCACAGTCGCTCGCGAGGTAATCGCCGCCAAATGTCATTAACTCGCGGTTGAGCTCGCCGCTCTGCGTCTTTGTGCGCACGCGCGTCAGCACGGCTTTGCCGTTTTCAAATGTAATTTCCGCAAGCGCGCCCTTTAAAAATGAATAATCGCGGTCTGAGGTATATTCCTGTTCGCTGCCGTCCGTGAGGAAAACATTTACCGCCCAATTTTGCCCGCCGTCGGTCATTTTAATATATGAATCGAGCACAACGCCGGTCAAGTCGAGATATGCCGCAGATGTGTCAACCGCGTCCGCCACCTTGCCGCTGCGGTCAAGAAGCAGCGTCACATATTCACCTATCGCAAAGGCGTCCACGCTTTCGCCCAATTTTACCGACGCCGCACCGCCGGCTAACTCATACTCATTTCCGCTCACTTTGACGCTCGTCACGCCCGCCTTGTCGGGCAGCGCCTTTTCGTATATGCCGCTCACCTTATCGCAATAGGCGTAAATTGTGTTGCCGGCTTTGGAGTAATAGCAAACGTCAAAGCGAGCAATATCGGAAATACTTGCCGCCGCGCCCTTGCGTATCACTTTCGGAGTTTCTTCAATATTAAAGAGCGAATAAATCTGATTGTAATCGTCCGTTATCGTCTTGGGTCCCTCCATGGCGATGTGCGTCAATACGCCGCTCTCTATCTCCCCGTCATCGGTATAGTAAAGATATAGCGTGCTCCCCGCGCTCATCATTGAAGATGACGCAAAAGCTGTGCTTTTTTCACCGTCACAGTAGATAACCGTGTTATACGGCAAACTCACCATGCCGCCGCCAAAGCTCACGTCGACGCAGTTTTCCGCATCGTTTACAATGCTCATCGTTATCGCAATTCCGCTGCCGCTCTTTTCGTCCGCCTCAAAGAGTACAATTTCATCGTCCTCGTTCACGAGCAACAGTCCCTTCTTGCCCTCGCTGCCGTCTATACCGAGGCTCTCATTTGTTACGGTGAAGCTCCCCGCGCTCATCTCGGCGATTGAGGAGTCGCTTTTATTTAATCCGTAAAGCACGGTTTTTTCGTAAATCGCTGTCCCCGCGCTTTCGATTAGCTTTTTGCCTCCGCCGTTCATTTCGCAAAACGCGGCGTTATAGACGAGTATCGCCGCATCTCCGCGCGAAACGGGCTCATTTGCGGTCAAATCCACGCCGCGGTTTAATCCCAGCGCCTCTGCCTTTGCCACAAAATCCTCCGGCCAGTGAAAGCCTATGTCGGAATCCTCATAGCCCAGGCAGCGCAAAAGAACGGTCAGTGCCTGTGAATATGTTATAATGTCCTTTCCGCCGAATCTCCCGTCGGGAAAGCCCGCAATTATCCCTTTTTCCGCAACGTATGAAATATAGCCTCGCGCCCATGAATTCGGCTCAACGTCGATAAACGCCCCGCCCGAAGCGGAAGAAGACGCCTCATCCTCCGCACCCAAAAGGCACACCGCGATTTTCGCAAACTGCTCGCGCGTCAAAAATTCATCCGGCGCAAAATTCCCATCTCCCACGCCGTTGAGCACGCCGACCGCCGAAAGCGTTTCGGCAGCCTTTTGCGTTTTTTCGTCATAAATGTCGTTATAGGCGAAAGCAGGCACACAAAAAAGCACACACGCCAAAAACGCCGCCGTTATTTTCCTTAACAAAGTCCTCTCTCCCTTCTCATTCGTAGCGCAAAGCGTCCACGGGGTTCATCCGCGCCGCCTTGCTTGCCGGATACATGCCGAAAAAGATGCCCACAACCGCCGAAAAACAGAACGCCGCCACAATGATCGGCATCTGCTGCACCATCGGCACGCTCGGCAAACTCATCATCATTGTGGCAAATTCGCTCAACACAATACCGAGCAAAATCCCAATCGTTCCTCCCACGCAGCTTATCATCGACGACTCAATCAAAAACTGCGACAGGATTGTGCTCGTTCTCGCGCCGACCGCCTTTCTTATGCCTATCTCCTCGTATAATAAGATTTACAGATAATTTTTCAAGTGTCTCTGTATAAACA
>JAJQCX010000087.1 GCA_021202495.1 Clostridia bacterium
GCGGACTTGGGGGCTATTTTGCTTTTAGCGCAAATATCGCAAGAAATATTAAAGTCAAAATTATAACTCTGACAATCTGCCTCATGATAATCACCTCCCCTTAAATAGGGTCAGGTGACATAACCGCCCGGTTTTTAAGCCGGTTTGTCTTACCTTTAACATCGGAATAATCCAATGTTTTTTATTATAAGGCATTTTTTTGTCGAATTGCAAGAACAAATGCGTAATTTTATTACAATGCGTTGACAAAACCTCAAAATAAGCATATAATTGTCTTATCAAATTTAATTTTGTCGGAGGGTATACATAATGAGCAATCTGCTTAAACAATTCAAAGAGTTTGCCTTCAAGGGCAACGTCATTGACATGGCTGTCGGCGTCATTGTCGGCGGCGCGTTCAGCACCATCGTCACCTCGCTTGTCAACGACATCATCATGCCCATATTCGGCTACTTTACCGCGGGCGTAAATTTTGACAGCCTGAAGATTGTCCTCTCGGCCGCAACCGAGGAAAAAGAGGAAGCCGCAATCATGTACGGCAGCTTCATTCAGAACATTGTCAATTTCTTAATTATCGCAGTCTGCATTTTCGCCGCGATAACGCTCGTCAATAAGGCAATGCACAAGGACAAAAAGGAAGAAGCGCCCGCCGCTCCTCCCGCCCCCACCGAAGCCGAGCTTTTGACGGAAATCCGCGACCTTTTGAAGGAACAGAAAAACGCATAACGATCAAGATTATCAGGCTTGTCGTAAGACAAGCCCTTTTTACACCGTAAATTTATCGAAAAAATGTTCTGCCAATTTTCTTATTGATTTTATCTTTCCTCTATGCTATTATATCAGCACGAGGTGAACAAAAAATGGTTGACGGAATAATATTTGATTTGGACGGAACAATGTGGGACAGCTGCGACGCCGTTTTGATAGCATGGGACGAAACAAGCCGAAAATACGGCTGCGGCGCACTCACAAAAAAAGATATGCAGGGCATTATGGGCATGGTGATAAAGGATGCCGGAGTTAAGCTTTTCGGAAAATACGTCGGCGAGGAAAAGGCAAAGGAAATTGCCGCCGAATGTGCCGAGCGCGAAATCGCTTATCTTGAAAAAATGGGCGGCAAGCTCTACCCCAAGCTTTGCGAAACGCTCTCCGAACTCAAAAAGAAATACCCGCTTTTCATCGTCTCGAACTGCGAAAACGGCTACATCGAAGCCTTTATGAAATACCATGACACCGCGAAGTTTTTTGACGATTACGAGCACTGCGGCAGAACGGGGCTGACAAAGGACGGAAACATAAAGCTTTTGACAAAGCGCAATAACCTCAAATCCCCCGTCTATGTCGGCGACACCCAAACCGACCGCGACGCCGCAAACGCGGCAGGCGCAGCTTTCATCTACGCCGCCTACGGCTTCGGCACAGTCGACAGCTTCGACGCCGAAATAGAAACCTTCGCCGATTTGCCTAACGCTTTGGAAACATTATAAAGCTTATACAAAAGGACAGGCATCTCCGCCCGTCCTTTTAAAATTTATAATTCATTCAAAATGCGCCCCGCGCGTTTTTACCTCAACTCCACACTTCACACTCCACTCTCAACACTCTTCTCCGTATCTTTAGCCAACAATTTATACACCGCCGCCGCAAGCGGTACGCCTACCAACATACCCAAAATGCCCGAAACGCTGCCGCCCACGGTCACGGCAGCGAGCACCCAAATGCCGGGAAGCCCTATGGAGCTTCCGACAACGCGCGGATATATCAAGTTTCCCTCAAGCTGCTGCAAAACGACGAGGAAAACAAGAAATATCACAGCCTTAATCGGCGACTCCGACAGCATCATCACCGCGCCCACAGCGCCGCCTATGTACGCGCCCGCAACGGGTATCAGCGCCGTAAAGCCCACCAAAACGCCGATCATGCCCGCATACGGCAGGCGCAAAATCATCATGCCTATCGCGCAAAGCGAGCCCAAAATAACAGCCTCTATGCACTGACCGACAATGTATTTGTGAAAGCTTTCGTTCAAAACGCCCAAAACATAATATATCTTGTCATTTGCCTTCTGCGGCAGGTATCTTGTCATAAGCTTTTTAAACTGCCTCTGCACCCTCTCGCGGTCAGCCAAAAGGTACAGCGCAAACACAAACCCAATCACCCACGAAACAATGCTCGACACAACGCGCGAAACAATGCTTATCACGGTTCCCGCCGTGCCGCTGATGCCCGAGGCGAGCGCCTTTGCCGCGCTTTCAAGCGCCGTCTTCCAATCAATTGACGATAAATATTCCTCGATATTCTCCGGCATATGGCTTTGAACAATGTCGCTCGCCATAAATTCCTGCACCATCGGCGGCACCTTTTCAACAAGCAGCTTCACGCATGATGCAAGCTCGGGAATGACAATTCCCACCACAAGGCACAACGCCGCGGCAAGCGTTATTATAGCCAATACCATGCACACTGCTCTGCGGCTTTTTATAACAGCCTTCGCCTTCGATTTGGGAAAGTAGTGCCGCTCGTAAAACGAAACGATTATATTTAACACATACGCTATAACGCACCCAATCAAAAGCGGCATTGCCGCACTCGCGAGCGTCGCCAAAATCCCCGACGCCCAATCCCAATAATATATCACCAAAAAGAGTGCGAATACACATCCCAAAATTCTTAAAAGCCGCTTATTTTCAGCCTTCAATTTCAATTCCTCCCGCTCTGAAAATACATAAGTAAATTATTTGACTTTTGTTACGCTAACTATTATAATATATTTATATATTTCTTTCAAGACATAATTTTAAAATTCTGTCACTTAATTGACACTTTTTCAATTTTGTTTCCGTATTGGGGGGATTGACCATGCAGGAAAAAACCGATTTGAGAATTATCAAAACATACGCCGCGCTCACAAACGCTTTTCACAAGCTTCTTTCCGAAAAGGCGTTTGAGGAAATTACCGTAAATGAGCTTTGTAACCGCGCCGTCATTCGCCGCGCCACCTTTTACAAGCATTTTGCCGACAAATACGAATTTTTAACCTTTGTTCTCCGCCAAATGAAGCGTGATTTTGCCGAAAGCTTAAATTTAAACCCTCAGGCTGCGCTTACCGAGGATGATATTTCAAAAATCATATCCTCCGTTTTGGATTATGCCGAAAAAAATATGTCCGCACTGCGCTCCCTTTTGGGCGGCAGCACATCCGCCGCCGTCACCGAAGCGCTGACGGAACAGATGTCGTCGGACATAAAAACATACATTAAATTTTCTTCCCCCGTCTCCGACGAACTGCAAAGCCGCCTTTTGGCGGGCGCGCTCATCCAGGGAGTGGAATGGTGGCTTTTCCGCCGCGGTCAAATTTCAAAATCCGAAATGGCACGTCAGTTAAATCTCTTTGTCTGTAAATGTATTTTTGGCTGACTTGCGCGGCGCAAGCCGCGCTTTTTTCAACTCATTTTTACAATAACAACGCCGTTTACAATCTTTGTGCTTCCCTCTGCGGGGTACGCCGGCATTTCCCGAACCTCTTCCAGCTCCGAAAATTCATCTACAACCTCTGTTCCGTCGCCGTATATCTGATCCTCCCAACCGCAGTAACGCTGCAAAAACAGGTTATAGCCATAGCTTCTTATAAAATCGCTCATGTTAAAGCTTCCCGTCACGCCCACGTCCTCCAGCTCCGGCGTGCTGTTGTAGTCGGAGATTGAATTTCCTATCAAGAGCGTCGTCATTCCCGGCTCATAGCCTTCCGTCTGCTGCACCGCCATGAGTAAGCGGTTTCCGAACGCAACCGACTGCTGCTCCACAATGTCCGACTTAAAATATGCCTCATTGTCACGCAGCGCGTAATTTGCCGAAAGGATAACCGCGCCCAAGATAACGCACCACACGCAAACTGTCGCCGCTATCCTGCCCGCCTTTGAGCCTTGTTCCCGCACGCTGTAAGCGTAATCTCCCATCGCCACCGCTGCCACGGGCAGCATACACAAGCCGAAAATCATCAGCGTGTGTATTTGTTCCGCCGGTATCGCCGCCATAATGAGCGTGAGATTTGCCGCCAAGGGGAAAACAATAACGAGCGCCGCAAGGAGTAAAATTTGCTGCCAATGAAGCTTGCGGCGGAAAAGAATAAACATCCCTACCCCTACTGCCGCTATGACCATCACACAAAACGCCGCGATTGCGGGAGCGGAATGCAATCCGAAACTGTCCGATATAAAATATTCCATGTAATATTTGTACGCCGAAACTATCAGCCACGGCAAATCCCCAAAATGAATGCCCATGTCGGCAAGACCCATGTAATCGACCAATCCGCTCTCCGGAGCCGCAAACTGAGCTGCAATGTAGTACGCCGCAACTCCCACTCCAAGCGCAATGACGTATTTTAACGCGTTTTTCAAAACATCCGAAAGCTTCTTGTCCCCATCGAGCAAATCAAAAATAAGAGCCCCAACCAGCATTGCGGCTGCAACGCACACATATGCCTGATATATCGACGCCGAAAGCGCAACGCAAATTCCGCCGACCACGCACCAAATCGGGTTTCTTCTCTTAATTGTCAAATACGCGCCCAAGCACGCCAAAAAGAGGCTAAACATATACGCGTCCGCCGAAAACATGTAAAAATTGTTCGACGCAATGCTCGGGAACGTCACCATCAGCGCCGACGCCGCAATACAGCCTATCGCGCTTCTTATCCGCATAACTGACACCGCGAGACACGCCGAGACCGAGAGCAGCAGCGCCGAAATCAACCCTATCACCCACGAAACGCTGAAGCTTCCGTCCAGCATCATCACAAGCGGCAGCAGCCATCTTCCCGACATAGCACCGTAATCCGACCCGAACATCGCCCCCACGTTGTCGTGATTTAAAAGCAGCTTGCAATATGCCTGATGATGCACAATAAGGCAAAGCGCAAACGCCGCCGTAAACGTTATCAAAATATGTCTCGGAATTTTCTCAAAAAGCCTCCGCAGCGCTCCCTGCGGCGCGGCAATCCCCAACGCGTTATCGTCCATTTCTCATTATTCCTCTTTTCTTTTAGAAATCAGCCATTCCATTGTAACACCGACCAATCTCAAAATCAAGCGGAATTACCCAAATTTTTTAGGTTTTTGAACTGTTGCAAGTAAATGCTGTCATTCTAACCTTTTTCTCTTCATCCTCTTGACAAAAAACGAAGAGAGTGGTTAGAATATGATTAGAATGGTTAGAATGTGGTTAGAATATTTACAAGGTGAGATTATATGATTTTCAAAGAAAGCGAAACCGTAGAATTAAAATCCATCGTAACGGACGACATAAAAAAAGAAATTATCGCCTTTGCCAACTGCGAGGGCGGCAGGCTGTATGTCGGCGTTCAAAACGACGGCGGCGTCATCGGAGTTGACAATCCCGATAACACGGCTCTTCAAATCAGCAATATGATTCGCGACGCCGTCAAGCCCGATCTTACAATGTTTCTGCATTACGAAACTCTGAATGTCGAGGGCAGGCAAATTGTCGCCGTCGACGTTCAAAAAGGCTCCGACCGCCCTTATTATATCGCAAAAAAAGGGCTTCGTCCCGAAGGCGTCTATGTTCGTCAGGGATATTTCTCAGCTCCCGCCACAACCGCCGTCATTCGCCAATTGATCAAGGAAACCGACGGCGACCGCTTTGAAGATATGCGTTCGTTGGAGCAAGATTTGACCTTTGAATTTGCCGCAAAGGAATTTTCGGCAAGAAACATTCCCTTTGCCCAAGCTCAAATGAAAACCTTGGGACTTATGAGCCGCGACGGTGTTTACACCAATCTCGCACTTCTTCTCTCCGACCAATGCTCTCACACCATCAAAGCAGCCGTTTTTGAAGGCTGCGACCAAAACGAATTTAAAGACCGCCGTGAATTTTCCGGCTCGCTCTTCAAGCAAATGCATGATGTCTATGATTACATTGATTTTCGCAACCAAACCCATTCCTCGTTTGACAAGCTGCTGAGAATTGACAATCGCGACTATCCCGAAGTCGCGCTGCGTGAAGCATTGTTCAACCTTCTTGTACACCGCGAATATTCGTTCAGCGCAAGCAGCTTTATCCGCATTTTTCAAGACAGAATTGAATTTACATCAATCGGCGGACTTGTCGGCGGTGTAACCCTGAACGACATTTCAATGGGCATTTCCGTCTGCCGCAACGTCAAGCTCGCAAATGTCTTCTATCGCCTTGAACTTATCGAAGCCTATGGCACCGGCATTTCCAAAATCATAAAAGCGTATTCCGCATACGGCAAAGCGCCGAAAATAGAAACCTCCGACAACGCTTTTAAAATCACTCTTCCCAATTTGAATTATCAATCCCGCGAAACTCAAAAAGCGCCCTCATATCAAAGCGCCCCCGAAGAAAAGGTAATCGCTCTCGCCGAGAGCAAAGGCATTGTAACGAGAAAAGATGTTGAGACGCTTCTCGGCACAAAACAGTCCTCCGCGGGACGCATCCTCAAAAACCTCGTTCAATCAGGACAACTCATCCGCGAAGGCGGCGGCAAAAGCACCCGCTACCGCCCGGAAAAAACCTGAGACAAATCTAATATCTCAAAATCCCCATTGACATCCCTCCGTTTTTACGATAAAATAAATTGTAATTTACTTTATCGTAAAAACGGAGGCTTCCATATGCAATATATTCATCGTACACCGGAGCGCAAATTTCTCAGAATGAGCTCTTTTTTCAAAGCCGTCCTTGTGACGGGCGCAAGGCAGGTCGGCAAAACAACAATGCTTAAGCATCTTGCGAAGGACACCGAGCGCACCTATGTTTCCATGGATAATATTATGGTGCGCACGCTCGCCAAATCCGATCCCGTCCTTTTTTTCCAAACCTACAAGCCGCCCATCATTATCGATGAAATTCAAAAGGCGCCCGAGCTTTTTGAGCAAATCAAAATCATCTGTGACGAAAGCGAGGAAACGGGGCTTTTTTGGCTCACGGGCTCTCAGCAATATAATATGATGAAAAACGTCCGCGAAACGCTTGCCGGCAGGGTCGGCATTTTAGAGCTGTACAGCCTTACCGCAAACGAAATCGAAGGGCGCGCGTTTCAAAACGAGCTTGATTTTTCCTTTCAATGCCTTAGAGAGAGAATGCCCTTCGCCCCAAAAAACAATATCCTCGATGTCTTTGAGCATATATGGTGCGGCGGTATGCCTGCCGCCCTCACTGCTGACGGCGAGCTGCACCGGGAATATTTCAATTCATACATCGAAACATATCTCATGCGCGACGTTTCAGAGGACGGCGGCGTCACCGACACTGTCAAATTCAGCAGGTTTCTCATCGCCTGCGCCGCGCTTTGCGCCGAGCAGGTCAATTACAAAACATTAGCCGATGCCGCCGATATTTCACAGCCGCTCGCCAAGGATTGGCTTCGTCTTTTGCAAAGCTTGGGCATCATTTATCTTTTGCAGCCCTTTGCGAACAACGCTCTCAAGCGCCTTGTGAAAACTCCCAAGCTTTATTTTTGCGACACCGCTTTAGCCGCCCATCTCTCCGGCTGGCTCACACGGGACACGCTGATGAACGGCGCGGCAAGCGGGCACTATTTTGAAAATCATGTCGTCATCGAGCTCGTGAAAAACTTTGCCTATTCTCCCTCAAAAGTTAATTTAAGCTATTACCGCGACTCCAATGCTAAAGAAATAGACCTGTTTATCGAAGAAAACGGGCTAATTCACCCTTTGGAAATAAAGAAATCCGCCAATCCCGACCGCCGGGAGGTCAAAAAATACGAAATTCTTGACAAAACCAACCTCTCACGCGGCAGCGGCGGCATAATATGTATGTGTGAGGAGCCCATCCCCATCGACGACAAAAACTCATTTATCCCCTGCAATTTAATCTAATCACGCACACCTCACAATTCCACAACGTGAATTTCCCTGCCGTACCGCCTCGCGAAAACGCCTCAAGCGGCACTCTTGCGCCCGCAGGCGCTTCAATTCAAATTCCGCTTTGCGGAATTTGAACCTTCATTGTTAATTATACATTCTTAATTCTAATAAACCGCCTCCCGCACCTCGGGAGGCGCTTTGTCATATAATGTTCACAGGAAGACAATTAAAGGAGCACACCCAATGGACGGCAGATTATCTCATTTAAAATGCGGCGAATGTGCCGCCGTTTCCAAAATCAATTGCGGCATTCTCACGCGCCGCCGCTTGACCGACCTCGGCATGATTTGCGGCACGCCCGTTTTCTGCCTCATGCAAAGCTTGGGCGGCGGCATATGCGCCTACCGCGTCTGTGACAGCGTGATAGCCCTTCGCCGTGAGGACGCCGATTGTATAGCAGTAAAATCAATATAAATGCAGGGTAGGGTTTGCCCTGCCCGTGTGAGGAAGTCGCTGCACGGGTCGGGCAAGCCCGACCCCTACAAAAAGAGGTGTTTCCATGCTTTTTAAAAAGCCGCAAACAAAAGACGCCGACGTGAGGTTTATCTTGGTCGGCAATCCGAATGTCGGCAAAAGCACGCTTTTCAATCTTCTCACGGGCAAAAAAGTTCACACGGGCAACTGGGCGGGAAAAACCGTCTCCGTCTCCGACGGCTTAGGCATACATAACAAAAAGCCCTACCTCATTTCGGATTTGCCCGGCATTGCCTCGCTCTCATCTCCCACTGCGGAGGAAATGGCAGCCTCGGACGAAATTGCCCGCGGGCATTACGACTGCTGCATCATCGTGCTCGACGCAACTCAACTTGCCCGCTCGCTCACGCTCGCTTTGCGCGTACTTGAGATAACGCCCCGCTGCGTCGTCTGCGTCAACCTCTGCGACGAAGCCGAAAAGAAGGGCATAACGGTTGACAAAAACGCCCTCGAATTTATCCTGGGCACAAAGGTCGCACTCATCTCCGCCGGACGAAAAAAAGGCGTCTCATATCTAATGGACTCCGCTTTTGATGTCGCCTCGGGCACATTTTCAAAAAAGGTCTTCACCCCGCTCTATTCTCCCGCCGCCGAAGATGCGCTCAAGGGCATTTCCCCCATCCGCCGCGACGCCGTCCTCACCGTCCTCCGCGAAGGGCGCGACGATGCGCTCATTTGCGAAATGTCCGAGCGCGTCGTTTCCCTCGCCTGTAAGATAGCCCGCACCGTCACTGTGCGCAAAACCGTCCGCGAAAGTGTCGATTATAAGATTGACCGCGTGCTCTGCTCGCCGCGCTTCGGCATTCCCGCCATGCTCTGCCTTTTGGCGCTCGTCCTTTGGATAACCGTCTCCGCCGCAAACTACCCATCCGAGCTTTTGGCGCGCCTCTTTTCCCACGGCGACACGCTTCTTCTCCGCTTTTTAACAGCAGTCAACGCACCTGCCCCGCTCGTTTCGGCTCTTGTTTACGGCGTATGGCGCACGCTTTCAACCGTCGTTTCCGTCATGCTGCCGCCGATGGCGGTCTTCTTCCCGTTCTTCACTCTTCTTGAGGAAGTCGGCTACCTTCCCCGCGTCGCCTTTAATCTCGACAACGCCTTTCACCGCTGCGGCAGCTGCGGCAAGCAGTCGCTCACCATGTGCATGGGGCTTGGATGCACATGTGTCGGCGTCACCGGATCTGCCATCATTTCCTCCCGCCGCGAAAGGCTCATCGCCGTTTTGACCAACACATTCATGCCCTGCAACGGCCGCTTCGGCGCACTTATCGCGGTTATCGGCATGTTTCTTGCGTCAGGCTCTTTTTCCTCGGGCGTCATTCTCATGCTCACGCTTGTTTTTGCCGTTCTTATGACTTTTTTAGCCTCCAAGCTTCTCTCCGCAACTATCCTGCGCGGCAACGGCGAGGGCTTCATCTTGGAGCTTCCGCCCTACCGCCGCCCCCGCGTTTTCAAAATAATCGTCTCTTCTCTCATCGAAAAGGCTCTCGCCGTGCTTCTCCGCGCCGTCTCCGTCGCCGCCCCCGCAGGGCTTGTCATTTGGCTCTTCTCAAATCTCACGTTTCACGGCGCGTCAATCATTTCGCACCTTTCCTCTCTCCTCGATCCCGTCGGTCAAATCATGGGACTTGACGGCACAATCCTTCTCGCCTTTATCTTAGGCTTCCCCGCAAACGAAATCGTCCTGCCCATAGCCCTGATGATTTACACCGGCGGCTCCGCCATGACAAGCCTCACCGCCCTTTCCTCATTAAAAATACTTCTAACCTCCAACGGCTGGAGCATCGCCACCGCCATCTCCTTCATCATCTTCTCCACCCTCCATTGGCCCTGCGCCAGCGCAGTTTTGACAATTCATAAGGAAACAAAAAGCCTCTTTTGGACAATAGTGTCCATCCTCCTCCCCACCGCGTTCGGGTTTATACTCTGTATAATTGTACACTTCGCATTTATTCTTTTCGCATAATCAAAAGGGACTGATTTTCCGCCATTTCAGCGTAAAATCAGTCCGACTCACCACAATTACCGCCCCGTGCGGCTTCCCTTTTCTCTGCATTTTTCCGCATCATCAATGCGGAGCTCATCCCAGCCCGCCACGTCCGCAGGCGCTTAAATTTATATTTTGCGCAGTTTATATATAAAACTCGGGATTGTCTGCATAAATGGCACCGCCACCGCTTAAAAATATAGTTTATTGTGTAAGCGTTTATCCAAATTATGTTTCCGAATATTTCTCGCTTTCCGGATGCCCTACATAATTAGCGAAATTCTGCTAATTATTGTAATGTATATTCGCGTCCGATATTTCACTGTTGAAGCGATACATATCCATATTTTTATTCCAGCCTTCTTCTGTACCGCTGTAATATACATCTGCAATATTTGAACAGCCATCAAAAGCGTTGGATTGAATCGTCAATCTTCCTGTATTTTTTATTGTTACACTTTTTAAAGCAGAACACGTATCAAAGGCATACTCATAAATATGACTTACGCTCTCAGGCAGAACAATGTCAGTCAGGCTTGTACATTCACAAAAAGCTCCTTTTCCAATGCTGAAAACCCCACTTCCTATTGATACGTTTTTTAGATTATGGCAGTAAGAAAAGGCAGCATATCCTATACTTGTTACCTCGTTTCCAATCTCAACAGAAACTATGTCTTCTTTAAATTCCTTCCAAGGTTTTTCTACGCCAAAAGCTGCTCCGTAATTGGTCATGGTTCCACTCCCGGAAATAGTCAGTACTCCTTCACCATCCAAAGTCCACAGTAGATTTTCCCCGCATGTACCGGATCCCACGATATATGACGCAGAATGTGTTTGTGTATCCTGATCATTTGTTGCTGTAGCCGTCTCACCATCAGATACACCGAGTGATTCGTTTAACACATCGTCCGTGGAGCTTTCCTTCAAAGAACCACATGCTGTTATGTTGAAAATGAATGCCCCTAACATTAGAAATGCAACGCTGTTTCTGATTTTTTTGCACAATTCATAAATCTTCCTCCATTAATTATAATAATCGTTTTTCACACAGTTAGACATATGTCTGATTTTGTAGTCTCTCCCGCATAACCTTCAAGCAAACAATAAGTTTAAATATGCTTTTCTGTATATCATAAGTATATCTTCTTTTCAATACAATATTTATTTCTTTATCAGCGCAACAATCTGCCCGATTACGCCTATATACAAAAAATAGAACCCCGCACCGAACGTGTAATTATACACAAATTTGCTGCTTACTATGCAAAATGCACAGCTTACAAACAATGTCCATATCCATATTCCTACCAATCCGATAATGGATAACCTTCCGTGATTTGTAAACTGAAACGCGAGGAAAATTACCGTACATATAACTAATATTACCATTATCGGCGTAAAGTCAAAGTATTCGCTACACGCCAAATATATGGAATATGAGCCGAGGAACACCGAAAAGAACGGTAAATAAATGCTTATTAAAAATACGACCGACGACACTGCCGCTATTATCTTACTGACCGTGCTTATCTTTTGTCCTCCCCTTGTATCAACCGGCTGCATGCTTGCTGTTTCCGCCGGCGTAATTTGATTGGTCTTCTCAATCTTTCCCCCGCAAAAAGGGTAAAACGCTACACCGTCTTTTATTTCCCTTCCGCAATTACCACAAAACATGATTATCTCCTCCCAGCTTTTTGATAATTTTATTCATACCCTGACAAAACGCCGATTCCCGTGCCGATAAATCCGACCTGAAATATCATTCCGATTTTATCACTTCACTGTTATGTTGCCTAAGCCGATGGCAGACCTATATTTTGAGCTCCCAACACTAACCTTAAGCTGAAGTCCGTATTCCACGTTAAGGGAAACTTTTTTCGGCAAAGCCCCCGCCTCCACATCAAATTCTTTTATCAACTCACCGTCAAGGAAAAAATACACAGTTCTATCAGTCATATCACTTCCGTCAACGTGTCCCAATGTAAATTCTATTTGTGAATATTTGCTGTCCAAATTAAATATTGCGTATCCGTTATCATAGTAAATAGTGAACCCGTGGCTGTACTTTGTTCCGCCCATGTTAAAGCTATTTGTGCTGCTATAGGCTGTGTAATTGCGTGTCTCATACGGCGGGCAAACATCCAACAAATACGTTCCGTCCGCAACCTGCTCATCCCAAAGGTATATACTCTTCTCCGCGCCGTCCCATGTTACCTCCATGTCCGCCAAATTTGCCGCGCCGCGCACGGGAACATATGTCGTTCCGTTGTAGATGAACGGTTCAATCGTATTTCCGTTCGCGTCCTTCAGTTCGCACAGCACATTGTCCTTATAGACCTTGATGTCGTCATACGTCACCTCAATCGTCTCGACCCTGCTTTTCGCAAATGCCGCGCCGCCGGTTATCATTGTGCCGATAAGAACGCCCGCGATCAATCCCTGTAATTTCTGTTTCATAAAATCACTTCTCCTTTATCTTCTAATTCTATAGCTAAATTATACGCTATTAGCTTAATTTTGTCAATAGCTTTCCGCTTATTTTATATTCTATCAGCATATATTAAAATAATACTGTCAGTTTAGAATCGGAAGTGATTATAATGGAAAGCAAAAATATTAACATCGAAATCGGTTTCCGCGTCAAGGAGAAGCGCAAAGCAATGAAATATACCCGCGAAGCTCTCTCCGAGCTTTTGGATATTTCCCCACAGTTTTTAGCTCAAATCGAAAGCGGCAAGCGCGGTATGTCCTTCACCACCCTCGCCAAAGTCAGCGCCGTTTTGGGCGTATCGTGCGACTACCTCATCTTGGGCAAATCCGACTCCCCCGACCGCTCCCGTATATATGAGCTTGCCTCCAACATCGACGAAAAATATCTCCCCGTCGCCGAAGACCTCCTCTCCTCCCTCCTCCGCGCAATCGCCCTCGCTTCGGAATAAAAACCGCGCCTTGAAACACAAAAGCCTCATGTTTCAAAGCGCGGTTTATTTATAATCTAAAAATGTCTCCCCATGGGACACATTACTTTCGTAAGAGGTGCGGGGAGTCCTGTTGATACAATTATATTCTCTCAATTCGTGAAAGTCAATCCCCAATTTGCACAAGCATCCGTGCCACGTTCTACGCTCTTTTCCGTTTTTTCCACTCTGCAACGCCGCTCCTGTAGAGGTGGGGCTTGCCCATCAGCGGCAATATTTGCACCAAACTAATCTATCACTCATCATCTATCTTCTCCCCAAACCCATTCCGATTTTTTATCCGCACTCTTCGCACTCACTCTCTGCCGCTGCGGCTTTTGCTCATACAGTTCTTTAAAGCTCGGCTTTTTTTCGGGAATTAACATGTCCATGTTCTGCGCCAACCCCAAATTTCGCAAAATCTTTATATAATTTGAAAATTTTGCGTCAACCCCGCTTTCAATTCTAACAACCGTGCTCGAAGAAAGTCCGCATTTTTCCGCCAGCTCCGCCTGCGTTATATTGAGCGCAATCCTATGCTGCTTAATTCTTGCACCGATCTCTTTTAAAAGAGTAATCTCACTTTCATTCCCCGTTATTTTCATTCCGCCGCCTCGCTTTTTAATTTATCATATTTGCACAATTAGCATATCATATCACCACTAATTTGTCAAGTGTGACAAATTAAATCGTTCGCATAATTTTCCCTCCTCCCGCACAAAATAACTTTGGGAGATGATACAATGGAAAATACCGAAAACGGCGATACAATCGAGCTTCTGAAAGAATGCAACGCCGGAGTGAAAATGGGCGTCGATTCAATCGACGATGTGTTGGGCAATGTTGCGGACGACAAAATGCGCAAGCTCCTTGCCGACTGCAAGGATAAGCATCAGGAGTTAGGCAGCGAAACACATACGCTTTTAAACCGGCTGCACAACGGCGGCAAAAGCCCCAGCGCAATGGCGTGCGGCATGGCACACATCAAAACAAACGTAATGATAACATTTTCCGGCACAGACCACACCATAGCGGATTTAATGACCGACGGCTGCAACATGGGCGTGAAAAGCCTTCACCGCTATATGAATAAATACAAAGCCGCCTCCGACGAATCGCGCGACATTGCCCGCCGCCTTATCGCTTTAGAATCAAAGCTCGCGCAGGATCTAAGCTGCTATTTGTAAACCATGTCGGAGGCTTTCCTCCGACACATTTTTTCCTCGATTGTCGCTTTCGTCAAAAAACATCTTGATTTTTCCCCGCTGTTGTTATATAATCATCTTCACTGAGGTTTGCGCCTTGTAGAGAATTATACATAAAATCGAATTGAAGAGGGCAATCATCAGTATTTCTTGATTGTTTCATGTTAGGAGATGCGTAATAATGAATAAAAATTATGAAAAATGGCTCAATTCCGAATATATTGACGAAAATACGCGTCAAGAGCTTCTCGCCATGAGCGAAAAAGAAATAGAAGAATCCTTCCACAGCGAAATGAAATTCGGCACCGCCGGTCTTCGCGGCATTATCGGCTGGGGCACTAACAGAATTAACATCTACACCGTCCGCAAGGCAACTCAGGGCTTTGCCGACTATATCAAAGCTGAAGGCGCCGATGCAGTTTCGCGCGGCGTTGCGATAGCCTACGACAACCGCCGCAAATCTATTGAATTTGCACAGAACACCGCAGGAGTCTTGGCTGCAAACGGAATCAAGGCATTTCTTTTTGAAAGCCTCCGTCCCACGCCGGAGCTCAGCTTTGCTGTGCGCCATCTTCACTGCTTCGGCGGCGTTGTCATCACCGCTTCGCACAATCCTGCGGAATATAACGGCTACAAGCTCTACGATTCGCACGGCTGCCAGCTCGTTCCGCGCTATTTAGACCGCGTGACTGAGTTTGTCTCTGCCGTTCCCGACGAGCTTGCGGTTAAGTGCCTTTCCCTTGAAGAAGCGGGCGATTTGATTGAAATTATCGGAAGCGAAGTTGACGAGGCTTATTACGAAGCTGTAAAGACAATCTGCGTCACACCCGACGTTGACAAGAGCAATTTCAAAGTTGTCTATTCCCCGCAGCACGGCACGGGCAACGTTCCGGTAAGACACGTTCTTACCACATTGGGCTACAACGTTATCCCCGTTTTGGAGCAGTGCGACCCCGACACGGAATTTTCAAACACGAAAAATCCCAACCCCGAGCGCCCCGAGGCATATGAGCTCGCGCTTGAAAAGGCAAAAGAGGTTGACGCCGACATCGTTATCACAACCGACCCCGACTGCGACCGTCTCGGCGTTGCCGTAAAGCAAAACGGCGAATACATTCTCATGACCGGCAACCAGGGCGGCGCCGTTTTGTTGGAATACATTTTGAGCCGCCGCACCGCAAACGGAACGCTTCCCAAAAACGGTGTCATGTTCAACACTGTTGTCACGAGCGACCTCGGTGACCGCGTTGCAGCAAAATACGGCATCGAAACCGAAAAGACGCTCACCGGCTTCAAATTCATCGGCGATAAGATAAGAACGCACCACAACACCGACAAAAAGCAGTTCGTTTTCGGCTATGAGGAAAGCTACGGCTATCTCATTTCCGACTTTGTACGTGACAAGGACGCCGTTCAGTCCTCGCTCATGCTCTGCGAAGCCGCGGCATATTACAAGACAATGGGCAAAACCCTCTACGACGTTCTCACCGATTTGTATAAGGAATACGGCTATTTCAAGGATCACCTCACAAGCCTCACCCTCCCCGGGCTTGACGGCGCAAAGCAGATTGAAAAAATTATGTCCGATTTACGCGCCAACCCCAAGAGCGAGGTTTACGAGAGAAAGGTTGTCAAAATCTATGAC
The DNA here is from genome assembly GCA_021202495.1 of Clostridia bacterium. Taxonomy (GTDB): domain Bacteria; phylum Bacillota; class Clostridia; order UMGS1883; family UMGS1883; genus JAJQCX01. The sequence continues at coordinate 16,200 of JAJQCX010000087.1, forward strand.
TTCATGTCTGACGAAATGACGGCACAGGGCTACCCCAAGTCGAACGTTATCAAGTACGTTCTTGAGGACGGCACTTGGATTGCCATTCGCCCCTCCGGCACCGAGCCCAAGTGCAAATTCTACTACAGCATCGTCAGCCGCGACATCAACCGCATTCCCTCAAAGCTCGAAATAATCAGAAAAGAATTTGAGCCGCAACTTTAAAAAACACAATTCCCGAAAGCACGTTTGAAATGCTTTCGGGAATTTTTTATTTTATCAATTCCCTTATTCTCAGCTTCACGCCGATTTTTTCCGTTATCTCGCGGCATTTTTCCTTGTCCTCATCGTTCATTATATCAACTATGCTGAGCACGACCTCCGGCACATACTCCTTTGCCTTCCGGGCAAAATCAAGCATCGCGTCAAAGCCGTCCGCACCGTATACCGATCGGCATATTTCATTGTATTTTTCTCTGTCCGGCGCGTTCAGGCTTATCGAAATAACGTCAATCAGCCCCGCCATTTCTCCCGTCACATCGCGCCCCGCAATTAAATTCGCGTGCCCGTTCGTGTTGAGCCGCACCTTTATATCGCACTTTTCCTTGACCCGCCTTATTGTTTCAAGCATGTCCTCAAAGCGCTCCGTCGGCTCTCCGTATCCGCAAAAAACAAGCTCGTCAAATTTCTCAACACCCTTTGCGAAAATGTCCTCCACCGCCTCCTCAACCGTCGGCTCCCGGTCAAGCCATAAGTCATACCCCATGCCAAAGTCCGTCTCCGTCCTCGCGCAGAACACGCACGCGTTTGTGCACTTGTTCGTCAAATTGACATAAAGCCCCCGCCCGATGGGGTAAGCAATAATATTTCCCACTTCAATCTACCTTTCGCTGTTTATTTGCCGCAGCAATGCTTATATTTCTTCCCGCTCCCGCACGGACACGGGTCGTTTCGCCCGACCTTTTTGTTTTTAACCGGCGCCGCACCCTGCGTCGCCGCATAAAGCTGACTTAAAAGCGAAAACCTCAGCTCTTCGTTCGGAAGTTCCATCTCCAAAATATTTTTCCGCATTTCATCGACACTAAGCGTTCCGTCCGCAAGTGCACGTTTCACGTTCTCTCCAAACGTCAGCTTACGAGGCACATCGGGCAAATACATAGCGCTCATTTCATGCGGCGTGTACCCTCTGTTGCACTGCATTCTCGTATGATTGTTGAGATCTGCGTAAAGCTTTACAAATGTATGTAAATCCCTCTCGGTTATCCGCGCTCCGTATCCTTCTATGAACTCCAGCGCGTCCTCCATCTCGTCGGTCATCATTTGAATTCCGTAGAGAATATAACAGTACGCATCTTCCACATAGGGCTCATCCATTCCGACTTTACGCAAAAAATCCATCATATCCGTCGCTTGCTCTGTCATTTCGATATAGCCTGTATCGGCATAATTCAAAAGCTCGTTTTTGGACGGAATATAATACGGCTTTCCCTGCTGCGCTTCAAAAATATCATAAAATTCCTCCGCACCGTCATCCATATAAACGGCATTTACGAGATAATATTTCAACAAATCGGTCTTTTTCCCGTCAGAAAACAGCTCATGCTCGCCGAATATATAATACCATCCGCGCTCATGCTTCGCGATTTCGGAAAAAGCGCGAAATTCGTCCTCCGTCACCGGATTTCTGTTCTGTGACACAATAATCTCATACAGCTTCTCCAACGGTATAATTCCGTACAGCTCCGCCGCCGCGTCAAAATATTTCCGCAGCAGGCGCGACTTTGCATCCGTCAGCGGGATTTCCCTGTACAATGCGTTAAGCTTTCTCCTGCTATACTCTTCCGGCCACTCAAAATATCCATCGTTTTCTTCCATCTTCAATCCCGCCTCCGTTATTTTTTTATCATTTCATTACGCTGAAAATATAATATCACATCTCCCGCCCGAATTCAACCCCACAATATATCCTTTTAAAAACCGTTGCAAAATTTTATTACATATGCTATCATATTTCAAAAGAGAGGGAGTGCATATCAAATGAAATTGTCAAAAAGATTTCTGCCGCTTATCATATGTCTCATTTTTACCGCCGCGTTTGTTCCGCACGTCGGCGCCGCCACCTCCGGCTCATGCGGCTCCAACGTTTCGTGGACGCTTGACACAGTCGGCGGCGTGCTTACAATCTCCGGCTCCGGCAGCATGAACGACTATATAAATTCCTTCAATCCGTGGTCGTCAAACAGGCTTGTCAAATCCGTCGTGATTGAGGACGGTATAACTCACATCGGTGCCTCCGCATTTTCCGGCTGTACGGCGCTTTCCTTCGTCACAATATCCGACAGCGTCACAAGCATAGGCGCAAGCGCGTTCAGCGCCTGTTCGTCATTGACCGAAATAACCATTCCCGAAAATGTTACAGCCATTGAAGATTATACCTTTAACGGCTGCTCTTCCATAACAAGCATTATTATCCCCGATAAGGTAAAGAGCATCGGCCGAGGTGCATTCAGCTATTGCTCATCACTCGCAAGCGTCTCAATTCCCAAAAGCGTGATTACTTTTATGCCCGACGTCTTTTCCTACTGCCCGCTCCTGACAAGCGCAGGCGAGACGGGAAGCGGCTGCGACATTGAATTTGCCTGGACGACAATCCCCAACAACGCTTTTTACGGCTGCACCTCGCTTCAAAGCATAGATTTCCCCTCCTACATTACAAGCATAGGCTACAGTGCATTTTATAACTGCACCTCCCTTTCCTCAATCACCATTCCCGACAGCGTGATAAGCATAGGTGATTCTGCGTTTTGCTATTGCAGTTCCTTGAGCGAGGTTAATATGAGCGGCAATATGAACGGGTTCGGCGAAAGTGCATTTTTTGAATGCAGCTCACTGAAGGAGATTACCGTCCCCGACGGTATAACATCTATTCTGACCTACACCTTTTATAACTGCAAATCCCTTACTAGCATAAATCTTCCCCGCACAATCACCTCAATTGCGGATTCCGCGTTTTCAAGCTGCCGCTCCCTGACCGACGTTTTCTACGGCGGCAGCCGCTCCGAATGGGCCGGCATAACCATTTCGGATAACAACGCATACTTAACCGATGCAACGATTCATTACGCCGTCAGGGAAACCGCAATAATTTCCCTCTCTGCCGAAAAATCAGCCGACGGCGTCGCTGTCTTAGCCGAGATTGACAACCCCGATAACGGCACAGTCTTTGCGGCAGGCTACAGCAACAATGCCGCCCTCGCCGCCGTTACGGTTCAAAACGGCACCGCAATTCTTCCCGCAGAAACCGAAACGGTAAAAATATTCATATGGGGCAAAAATTCTCTTCTCCCCCTCTGCCAATCCGCTTCGGCAGTTGTCAAATAAACATCACGGCGGGCAGATCCCCTTTCGGATTTGCCCGCCGCTTTTTAATCTTTGATATTATAAAATTCCATCGCCGTTTTTTCCGTCACCGCGATTACCTCGTCTAAGTCAAGCCCCTTTATCTCGGCTATTTTTCTCGCCGTTTCAATCATATAAAGTGACGAATTGCGCTTGCCGCGATACGGCACCGGTGCAAGATACGGCGCGTCGGTTTCGAGCATTATTTCCTCCAAGGGAACGTATTTTACAACCTCAACGGTTTTGACATTATTTTTAAATGTCAGCGTTCCCCCGACTGAAATTTTCATGCCTAACCGCAATATCTCCCGCGCGGTCTCCTTCGAGCCCGAAAAGCAGTGCATCATTCCGCGCCGATCGCCCGGCTTTGCGGATTTCAAAATTTCCAGGCAGTCGCCCGTAGCTTCGCGGTCATGCACCTGAAACGGCAGATTGACCGCCTTTGCCAGCTCTATCTGCTCAAAAAACCGCTTTTTTTGTATCTCAGCTGTTTCCTTCGTGTAGTGATATTCCAAGCCAATCTCGCCAATCGCAACGACCTTTTCATTCTCCGCCATCTTTCCGAGCGTGTCAAAATCACTGTCCTTCATTTTCTCCGCCTCCGACGGGTGAAAACCCACCGCCGCATATATAAAGGGATATTTTTCGGCAAGCTCAATTGATTTTTCGCTCGACTCAATGTCGCAGCCGACGTTTATAATGTGCCCCACGCCGCCCGAGGGCATTTCTGCCAACAGAGCGCCGCGGTCATCGTCGAATTTTTCATCGTCATAATGTGCATGTACGTCAAAAAGCATTTTAATCTCCATTCCGCCGCTTAATCGTAACGCGAATAAGGGCAAGATGCGCCGCTTATTTTTCGCGTTACCTTACCTCGCTGCCGTTTCTCATGAGCGCAATCGGCGCAATAAGGCTCAATTCCTCACCGTTCGCCGTATTCACAGCCGCGCTCAGTATCATTCCGTTCGACTCCTCGCCGCAGAGCTTGACCGGCGCAAGGTTCACAACCGCAACGACCTGCTTTCCTATCAAATCCTCGGGCTTATAGAATTTCGCAATTCCCGACACAATCTGCCGCTGTTCATAGCCGAAATCAATCTGGAATTTCAAAAGCTTGCTCGATTTCTTTATCTTTTCGCACGCCAAAACCGTGCCGACCCTCAAATCGAGCTTGCCGAAGTCGTCAATCGTTATCTCGTCCTTCGGCTCGGGCTTTTCAATCGGTTCCTCGGCGGGCTTTTCCGGCTCGGGCTTTGCCGCTTCGAGCCTTGCAAGCTCCTTTTCAACGTCGATGCGCGGGAAAAGCGCCTCGCCCTTTTTAACCTTCACATTTTTAAGTACTCCGAACTCTTTCGCGCTGTCCCAACCGTGCTCTTCGCAGCCCAGCTGCTCCATTATCTTCGGCGTCGTGTTCGGCATAACGGGGCGTATCAGCTCGCCCACAATTCTCAAAACCTCCGCAAGATTATACAAAACAGCCGCCAAACGCGCTTTTTTGCTCTCATCCTTGATGAGCTTCCACGGCATTGTTTCATCGATGTACTTGTTCGCGCGCGAAATGAGCTTCCAAATCTCCGCCAACGCGTTTGAAAAGTCAAACGCGTCCATCAGCTTTTCAACCTTTTCGGCGGTATGGCTTGCCAAATCAATCAGGTCGTCGTCAAATTCGCCTGTTTCTCTTTCCTCGGGGAGTTCTCCTCCGAAATACTTTTCAATCATCGCCACCGTACGGCTCAAGAGATTACCCAAATCGTTTGCCAAATCGGCGTTTATTCTGTTAATGAGCATTTCATTTGTGAAATCGCCGTCCGATCCGAACGGAACCTCGCGCATCAAGAAATACCTCACCGCGTCCACGCCGTAATTGTTGACCAGCACAACCGGGTCAACAACGTTGCCCTTCGACTTACTCATCTTGTCGCCGCCTATTTTGAGCCATCCGTGCCCAAATACCTGCTTTGGCAGCGGCAAATCAAGCGCCATCAGCATTGCCGGCCAAATTATCGAGTGAAATCTCACAATTTCCTTGCCCACAATGTGTACGTCGCACGGCCAATACTTCTTAAAATCACTGTCATCATCCGAAAACGCGCCCATCGCCGTAATGTAGTTTGTCAGCGCGTCGAGCCACACGTAAACGACGTGCTTTGGATCAAACGTCACCGGAATGCCCCAGTCAAACGACGTTCTCGAAACGCACAAATCCTCAAGCCCCGGACGCAGGAAATTGTTCAGCATTTCGTTCTGTCTCGATGCCGGCTGCAAAAAGTCGGGGTTATTTTCTATCAAATTGATTATTTTGTCGCGGTATTTTGAAAGACGGAAGAAATAGCTCTCCTCCTTTGTCATTTCAACCTCGCGTCCGCAGTCGGGGCATTTGCCGTCCTTGAGCTGTGTCGGCGTCCAGAACGACTCGCACGGCGTGCAGTACCAGCCCTCGTACTCGCTCTTGTAAATGTCGCCCTTTTCGTAGAGCGTGTTAAATATCTTCTGCACAGCCTTCACATGCTGCTCGTCCGTCGTCCTGATAAAACGGTCGTAGGATATGTCCATCAGCTTCCACAAATCCTTTATCCCGCTCACAATTTCGTCGACATATTGCTGAGGCGTCACGCCCTTTGCCTCCGCCTTGCGCTGTATCTTCTGCCCGTGCTCGTCCGTGCCCGTCAAAAACATCACGTCATAGCCCTGCGCCCTCTTGTAACGCGCAATGCTGTCAGACGCAACAGTACAATAAGCGTGCCCGATGTGCAGATTGTCGCTCGGATAATATATCGGCGTAGTAATGTAAAACTTTCCCTTACTCAACTTCATTCACCTTGTTTTCAATTTTATTTCGTAAAATTTCTGCTGCCGGGCTTCACGATGGGGATGCCTGCCTTGCAAAGCGGGCACTCATCCTCCTCGTAGGACACAACCTCCATCGAGATGACCGCCTTGAACGGTACTCCAAAATCAATCTTTCCGCCCGTTCTGTCAACAATCGATCCAACTCCCGCGACAATGCCGCCGTTTTTCTTAACAATCTCGATAACCTCTCTCACGCTGCCGCCGGTCGTCACAACGTCCTCGACAACAAGAACCTTCTGCCCCTCTTCAATCGTAAAGCCGCGGCGCAATGTCATAACGCCGTTTTCGCGCTCCGCAAAAATGTTCTTCACGCCGAGCGCACGGCTCACCTCATAGCTCATCTGTATTGCTCCGAGCGCGGGTCCTATTACAACGTCAATTCCCGCATCGGCATACTTTTCAGCCAAAACGCCGCACAGCTCCTCCGAATATTTCGTATATTGAAATATCTTCGCGCACTGCAAGTACTTCGCGCTGTGTCTGCCGCTCGTCAGGCGAAAATGCCCCTCCTGCAAAACACCCGCTTCCTTCAAAATTTCAACAACTCTCTCTTCCGTTACCATGGTTTCACGCCTCCTATTATTTCATTTACATCATCAATGCCGTTGTTTTTCATATATTCCTCAATCCCGTACAGCGTCTTTATCGGCGCATACGGGTCAATGAAGTTCGCCGTGCCGAGCGCCACAAGGCTCGCCCCCGCGAGCATAAATTCAACCGCGTCGTCTCCGTTCATTATGCCGCCCATGCCGATGAGCGGTATCTTGACCGCGTTTTTCACCTGCCACACCATTCTCGCCGCGATAGGCTTTACCGCAGGACCGCTCATGCCGCCCACGTTGTTGTGCAAAATCGGTCTGCGCGTCTTAATGTCAATTTTCATGCCGAGCAGCGTATTTATCAAACTCAGCGCATCCGCACCCGCGCTCTCCGCCGCCCGCGCAATTTCGCAAATATCGGTCACATTTGGCGAAAGCTTCACAACAAGCGGCTTTTTGCACTTTTCCTTAACCCGCCTTGTTATCTCCTCCGCCGTCTTCGCGTTCGTGCCGAACGCCGCGCCGCCCTGCTTTACGTTGGGGCAGGAAATATTCATTTCAACCAAATCGACGTCAGATGAGCCCACAATTTCGCCCATCGCCACGTAATCCTCAATCGAATTTCCCGTGATGTTCGCGATTATTTTGCATTTTTTATATTTTGATTTCAAAAACGGCAAATCGTTCTGCAAAAAGTTCTCAACGCCCGGGTTTTGCAGCCCGACGCTGTTTAAAATTCCGCCGTAAATTTCCGCAATCCTCGGCGGGGGATTGCCCTCGCGCGGCTTTAACGAAAGCCCCTTCACGCTAATTCCGCCGATATTGTCCAAGTTGTAAAACTGCGAATATTCATATCCGAACCCAAACGTGCCCGACGCCGTGATTATCGGATTTTCAAATTCCACTCCGCAAAAATTCACCTTTGTGTTCATCAAAATTCCACCTCGCTCGCGTCAAAAACAGGTCCCTTTTGGCAAACCTTTTCATATCCGTTTTTCGTCTTGCAAACGCACACAAGGCACGCGCCTATTCCGCAGCCCATGCGCTGCTCCATGCTTATCTCGGCTTTTATCCCCGTTTCCTCGCTCAGCGCCTTAACCGCCTTCAGCATCGGCGCGGGTCCGCATGCATAGATAATGTCGCAGCCTTCAAGCTCCTTTTTTGCCAAATCTATCGCAAAGCCGTGATAGCCGTAGTTTCCGTCGTCTGTCGCAACAAGAGTTTTTCCGCACTTTGCAAAATCGTCCTCCATGCAGACCATGTCTTTATTTCTGAAGCCCAAGAAAATCTTCGGATTTTCAAGCCCTTTCGCGAGGTAAAGCAGCGGAAACACTCCCAGTCCCCCTCCGATGATAACGGCGTTTTTCCCCTTTTTCAAGTCAAAGCCGTTTCCCAAAGGGCCAATCACGTCAAGCACTCCGCCCTCTCTCTTTGCCAAAACAGCGGTTCCCTCGCCCTTTATTTCAAAGACAATTTTGACAACATCGCCTTCAATGTCGCATATTGAAATCGGTCTGCGCAGCAAATGCGCCTCGCTTTCGATATTTATATGCACAAACTGTCCCGGCTTCGCCTCATTTGCCAAATCCTTATTTTTAAGGAGCATCTCTATCTGATTTTTTGCAATTTCACGCTTTTGTATTATTTCACAAAGCCTTACTTGATACAATTTTTCAAAGCCTCCTTCATGTTTATCGCCTCGCATCTTGCCGCCGCGCCGAACTCCTCGGGCTTCCAATCGCCTTTTTTATATGCGCACATTATCCCGCGCGAGGAATTGACGATTCCGCCCAAGCCTCTCTCGTCAAACGCGAGCGCACAGTCCTCCGCCTTTCCTCCCTGTGCGCCGTAGCCGGGGATGAGGAAAAACGTGTTCGGCATGAGCGATCTTAACTCCGTCATTTGCTGCGGATATGTCGCGCCCACAACCGCGCCCACGCGGCTGTAGCCGTATTGCTCCACGTTGTCCGCGCCGAGCGCACTCACCATCGAGCCCATTTTTTCATATATCGGCATCCCGTCAACCTTCAGATCCTGGAGCTCTCCCGAGGACGGGTTCGACGTTTTGACAAGCACAAAAACGTCCTTGTCAAACCTCACCGCGTCCTTCACAAACGGTTTCAATCCGTCCGTTCCAAGGTAAGGATTCACCGTCACCGCGTCCGGCGTAAAGGAACGCGCCTTTTTGTCGCCTACAACGGTTTCGCCCAGGTATGCCGTACTGTACGCCTCAGCCGTCGCGCCGATGTCGCCGCGCTTTACGTCAAGCAGCACATAAAGTCCCTTTTTCTCCGCATAACTAATCGTCTTTTGCAGGCAAATAAGTCCTTCAATTCCGTACATTTCGTAATACGCGCTCTGCGGCTTTACCGCCGGCACAATGTCATAGAGATTGTCAATCAGCGTTCTGTTAAATTCAAACAGCGCATCGGCCGCGCCCTTCTGCCAATCATCGCCCGCTTTCTCCATGCATTCCTTCACAATAAATTCCGGCACATAGTCAATTTTGGGGTCAAGTCCCGCAACTATCGGGGTGTTGTCCTTTTCAATTATTTTTTCTATCAGCTTATCCATTGTATATAATTTCCCCTCCGATCAATGTCTTATGCGCCTTTCCCTGTAATTTAAATCCGTCAAACGGCGAATTTTTGCTCTTGGAATGAAACTTGTTCACATCTACAACCCACTCTTCGTCCGGGTCAAAGATTGTCAGATCCGCAATCTTCCCCACCGCAATCTCACCCAAATCGAGATTTAATATGTGCGAGGGATTATACGTCATTTTTTCGAGCATTTCACCCAGCGTCATTCTTCCGCTCTTTACAAGATACGTTATCGAAAGCCCCAGCGACGTTTCAAGCCCCACAATGCCGTTTAACGCCTTTTCAAATTCGACTCTCTTTTCGTCGATGTGGTGCGGCGCGTGGTCTGTTATAATGCAGTCAATCGTTCCGTCGCACAGTCCTTCGATTATCGCCTCGCGGTCGCTCTCGTCGCGCAGCGGAGGGTTCATCTTCGCGTTCGTGTCAAACCCTTCAACCGCCTTGTCTGTCAACACAAAATAGTGCGGCGCTGTTTCGCACGTCACCTTCACGCCTCTTTTTTTCGCCTGTCTTACAAGATCGACGCTGTTTTTCGTGCTGACGTGCGCAATGTGTATCTTCTTGCCCTCGTGCTCCGCAATCAAAATGTCGCGCGCAACCATCGCTTCCTCAACCGCCGGCACTATCGGGCGCAGCCCCATCAGCGTCGCCGTGACTGAATCGTTCATCTGTCCGCCGTCAAGAAGGCTCAAATCCTCGCAGTGAGATATAACCTGCAAATCAAACCCATCGGCGTACTGCATCGCCCTTCTCATAACGCTCCCGTTTGAAACGGGTCTTCCATCGTCCGAAATTGCGACAATGCCTTCCTTTTTCATCTCGCCTATTTCAGCCAATTCTTCGCCCTTAAGCCCCTTTGTCACCGCGCCTATCGGGAAAACGCGGCAGTGCGCCGCTTCCCTTTCGCGCTCTTTAATGTAGCGCACAGTCACCGCGTTGTCGCACACGGGGTTTGTGTTCGGCATTGGGCACACGGCAGTAAATCCGCCCGCCGCCGCTGCCGCCGTACCCGATTCGATGTCCTCTTTATATTCATAGCCCGGCTCTCTCAAATGGACGTGCATATCAATGAGCCCCGCCGAAACATACATTCCTTCCGCGTCGATTATCTCGGCTCCCTCTTTTTCAATGTTTTCGCCAATCTTGACTATCATTCCGTCAGAGATAAGTATATCCAATTTTGCGTCAAGAGCGTTCTTTTTGTCTATAACGTGTCCGTTTTTTATTATCTTGTCCATTGTTTAAGCCTCCCTGCACAAAAGATACAAAACCGCCATTCTCACGGCAACGCCGTTTGTGACCTGCCTTGTTATGTACGACTGTTCGCTGTCCGCAACGCAGCTTGTAAGCTCCACCCCGCGGTTTACGGGACCCGGATGCATTATCAGCGCGCCCGGCTTTGCAAGGCTCAGCCTCTTTTGGTCCATTCCGTAAAACTCGCTGTATTCGTGTATCGTCGGAAAGAGCGCGCTCTTTTGCCTCTCAAGCTGTATGCGCAAATTCACTATAACGTCGGCGTCAATAACCGCTTCCTCAACGCTTTTGCAAATCGTCACGTTTCCCGCGTTTTCAAAGCCGCGCGGTATCAGTGTTTCGGGGCCCGCGATAAAGACGCTTGCCCCCAGCTTTGTCAGCGCAAAGGCGTCGCTTCGCGCCACGCGCGAATGTGTTATATCGCCCACAATCGCGACCTTTAACCCCTCAAAGCCGCCCAAATTTTCTCTTATCGTCAGCATGTCGAGCAGTGCCTGCGTTGGATGCTCATTCATGCCGTCGCCCGCGTTGACAACGCTCGCCTTCACGTTCTTTGCCAAAAGATGAGGCGCACCCGCCGCGCTGTGGCGAATGATGATAACGTCGGTGCCCATGCTGTCAATCGTCTTTCCCGTGTCAATCAGCGTTTCGCCTTTTTGCACGCTCGATCCCGACGCGGTGATGTTCGCGGAAGACGATGACATATATTTGCTCGCCAATTCAAACGACAGCCTTGTCCGCGTGCTGTTCTCGTAAAAAAGCGTCACAACGCTTTTGCCCTGCAAATGATACGTCTTTTTATCCCCCGACAAAACCTTTTCCTTCATTTCGGCAGCCAAGTCCAATATTTCATATATATCCTCCGCCGAAAGCTCCTGTATCCCCAAAAGGTCTTTTCGTCCCGGCAGCATATTCATCAATCCTTTCCGTACTAAAGTTCAGCCGCTTCGCGGCTGAACACGGGGACAAGCTCCGCTTTTCCCCGTAAACCTCTTTTCACATCGCGCGCTTACGCTTACGCCTGCCTACGGCAGGCTACCGCGATAGAAGAGTCAAAAACCAAAGACGCTTTGGTTTTTGACGATTTTACGCGGGGCATTTCCTCCCCCCGCCGAGACAACGCAGAGCGTTTTCTCGGCGCTCTTTTCAGTGAGTGCCATTCATTTCAAGGCTGAGCTGTTACTGTTCCGCAAAATCTCCAGCACCCGTGCAAAATCTTCGGGCAAGGGAGCCTCAAAACGCATTTGTTCCTTTGTTCTCGGATGTATAAAGCCTATTTTCCCCGCATGGAGCAGCTGCCCCGCAAGGTTAAATTCCTCTTTTTTCACGCCGTATGTCTTGTCGCCCACAATGGGATGACCTATATATTTCATGTGCACTCTTATCTGGTGCGTTCTTCCCGTCCGCAGCTTGCAGCGCACGAGAGTGTATTTTCCAAACCTCTCCTCGACGAAAAAGTCCGTCACCGCATCACGCGCGTTTTTGTCCGTCACGCACATCTTTTTTCTGTCCGCATTATCGCGCCCTATCGACGCTTCAACCTTACCCTCGTCTTCTTTTATGTTTCCATGCACGAGCGCAAAATATTCTCTCGAAAGTGTGCGGTCGGAAAGCTGCGCCGAGAGCGCCGCGTGCGCCTCGTTCGTCTTTGCCACACACAAAAGCCCCGTCGTATCCTTGTCAATTCGGTGCACTATCCCCGGTCGCAGCGCCCCGTTTATCCCCGAAAGGTGCCCCTTCGCGTGAAAAAGCACCGCGTTTACAAGCGTTCCCGTTTCGCTTCCCGGTGCGGGATGCACCACCATCCCGCGCGGCTTATTTATCACCATCACATCGTCGTCCTCATAGACGATGTCAAGCGGTATGTCCTCCGGCTTTGCCTCAATTTCTTGGGGCTCCGGCATTTCAAATTCTATAACGTCGCCCGGTTTTAATTTATAAGAAGCGTTTTTTGCCTTTCCGTTGACAAATATCTTTCCCTCGTCAAAAAGCCGCTTTACATATGAGCGCGAAACGCCCTCTACATTTTCGGCGATGTATTTGTCGCAGCGCTCACAGCTTTCAGCTGTGAGTCTCACCGCGTCACTCATTTTCCGCGCCTTCTTCCGCGCTTTCAACGTCCTTGCTTTCGTCTTCCGCACTTTCAACTTCCGCGCTTTCATCCTCCGATTTTCTCAAATCGAGCAGCGCGTAGAGCACAACAAGCCCCGCGCCGACGCATATCGCGCAGTCGGCAACGTTAAATACCGGGAAATCCATAAACGCCAAGTCGATAAAATCGCGCACATATCCAAAGCGCAGCCTATCCGCCAAATTGCCCGCCGCGCCCGCCAAAATGAGCGCCGCCGCCGCAAATTCAAGCATGCTTTGCGGCTTGAATTTTTTAAAATACCAAATGACCGCCACAAAAACCGCAAGCGTCAGAACCGTGAACAGAACCCTCTGCCCCTGCATAATGCCAAACGCCGCGCCGGAATTTTTAACATAAGTGAAATTCAAAATTCCCTTTATCGCGCTCACGCTTTTGCCCTCATATTGCAGCAGCAAATCCACCGCCGTTTTCGTCGCCCTGTCAAGTATAAGCACGACAAAAGCCAAAATAACGGCAAAAATATATTTTCCCTTAAGCGATTTTGTTTTCAAAACAGAACCCCCATAGCATTTCGTCACAGGGAAAAACTCTCTGTGACGAAACAAATTTAATCGACTGCTATTCCCATGTTCTTTGCGCACTTTGCGCAGATTGTCGGATGCAGCTCAATCTTTCCGACCGTTTCCGAAACCGTCCAGCAGCGTTCGCACTTTGCACCTTCAGCCGGATAAACCGAAACCTTGTCCTCGCCCTTTACGACCTCGGCTTTTGAAACGATGAACACTTCCGCAAGCTCGTCTTCGACGCTCTTTAAGAAATCGTAATCCGCATCCGCTTCAATCACAACCTTTGCCTCAAGGCTCTTTCCTATCTTCTTTTCAGCTCTCGCTTCCTCAAGAGCTTTAAGCACGTTTTCACGCACGGAGAGCAGCTTATCCCACTTAGCCTCAATCGCGTCGTCGTGATATTTGTCATTCGGCTTTGCCATGTCGTTCATAACTGCCGAAAATGCCTTCGCGTCGGCAGTGTGGGGCATATAGCTCCAAATTTCGTCCGCCGTATAGCAGAGAACCGGCGCAATCATGCGTACAAGCGAATCGAGCACAATGTACATCGCGCTCTGCGCACTTCTTCTCTCCTTCGAGCCTGCCGCCGTCGTGTAAAGTCTGTCCTTTATAATATCAAGATAAATGTTGCTCATGTCAACAACGCAGAAGTTGTGCAGATTATGATAAATCATGTGGAATTCATAATCCTCATACGCCGAAACAACCTTTTCAACGACCTTGTTCAGTCTTATCAGCGCCCACTTGTCAATCTCCTGCATCTCACCATAGTCGACCATGTCAGTCTGCGGGTCAAAATCGGCTATGTTTCCGAGTATAAACCTCGCCGTGTTTCTTATCTTTCTGTAAGCCTCGGAAAGCTGCTTCAAAATCTCCTCCGAAATTGTCATGTCGGTCTTGTAATCCGCCGAAACAACCCACAGTCTCAAAATATCCGCGCCGTAACGCGAAATTATGTCAGCCGGGCTAATGCCGTTGCCCTTCGACTTGCTCATCTTCTGACGCTCTTTGTCGACAATCATGCCGTGCGTGATAACAATTTTGTACGGCGCGCAGCCGCGTGCCGCAATGCTCGTCAAAAGCGATGACTGGAACCATCCTCTGTGCTGGTCGTTACCTTCAAGATAAATATCAGCCGGGAACTGCAGCGACTTTTTCACGTCAAGCACGCCGCTGTGGCTTGAGCCCGAATCGAACCAAACGTCCATGATGTCGGTTTCTTTTCTGAACTTCGCGCAGCCGCATTTGCACTTTGTCCCTTCGGGCAAAATCTCCTCCGGCGTCTCCGTCCACCATGCGTCCGATCCCTTTTCACCGAAAAGCTTTGCCACGGAATTTATCGATTCCTCCGTCGCCAGCGGCTCGCCGCACTCCTCGCAGTAGAATATCGGAATGGGCACGCCCCAAGTCCTCTGACGGGAAATGCACCAGTCGTTGCGGTCGAGCACCATCGACTTAATTCTGTCCTCGCCCCAAGCGGGAATCCATCTCACGCCCTCAATCGCCTTAACCGCTTCCTCTTTTATGTCCTCAACCGACGCAAACCACTGCTCCGTCGCGCGGAAAACAATCGGCTCATGGCATCTCCAGCAGTGCGGATACTGGTGGATAATCGGGTCAATCGCGAAAAGCATATTGTCCTTTTTCAGTCTTTCAAGTATCTTCGGGTTACTGTCCGCATAAAACAGCCCCGCAAATTCGCCCGCAAGCTCATTCATATAGCCCTTGCTGTCAACCGGCACAACAATAGGAATGTCCTTATATCTCTGGCACGCCACATAGTCCTCAACGCCGTGTCCGGGTGCTGTGTGTACGCAGCCCGTGCCGGCTTCGAGCGTAACATGGTCGCCCGTTATAACAAGGCTCTTTCTCTCCTCGATAAACGGATGCTGACACTTGATATATTCCAAATCCGCGCCCTTGCATGCGGCAACGGTCTCATATTCCGTTATTCCGCCCGCCTTCATCGCGCTTTCAACAAGCTCCGTCGCCAAAATGTATATTTCGCCGTTAGCCTTAACCAAGCTGTATTCAAAATCCGCATTCACCGCAATCGCCACGTTTGCCGGCAGCGTCCACGTTGTCGTCGTCCAAATAACGAAATATACGTTTTTCGGGTCAACTCCGAGCTTTGCAAGCTCCCCGTTGTCCTCGCAAACGTTGAATTTTACATAGATAGAATCCGTCTTGTCCTCGGCATATTCAATTTCCGCCTCCGCGAGCGCTGTTTCGCAGTCGGGGCACCAGTAAATGGGCTTCAATCCGCGGTATATATAGCCCTTCTTCACCATTTCTCCGAATATTTTAATCTGCTTTTCCTCAAACTTGGGATCGAGCGTAACATAAATATCGTCCCAATCGCCAATCGAGCCGAGCCTTTGTATCTGCTTTTTCTGATTTTCAACATAGCCCAGCGCAAAGTCGCGGCACGTTTCGCGGAACTTCACAACGCCCACCGCGTCGCGGTTGATGCCCAGCTTCTTTATCGCCTGACGCTCAATCGGAAGCCCGTGAGTGTCCCATCCGTGTATATACGGCGCTTTATAGCCGCTCATGTTCTTATATCTTGTGATAATGTCCTTGAGGGTCTTATTTAACGCATGCCCCATGTGCATATCGCCGTTAGCATACGGCGGGCCGTCATGCAGCACAAGCAAGGGCTTGCCCTCGTTTGACTCCATTAGCTTTCCGTACAAGTCCTCGTCAAGCCATTTTTTCAGGATTTCAGGTTCTCTCTGCGGAAGCGACGCCCTCATCGGGAACTGTGTCTTCGGCAGGTTCAACGTCTGACTGTAATCCATCCTTATCACTCCTCAAATTTATTAATTTAGCTGTAAGCTCTTTTTGCACATTTAAAATTGAATCTATCTGTAAACCGTAAGAAAGAATATCTCTCTCGGTCTGTTCCTTCATCCTCAGTGTCTGCGCCGCGTCGGCTCTTGCCGCCTCGCGTATCAGCGTCGCCTCGTTTTCGGCTCTTTCCAATATGACCTGCGCCTTCTGCTCCGCGCCCTTTGCCAAATCGTCCGCAGCCTTTTGCGCCACAACAAGCGTCTCGCGCATGGTGTCCTCCATGCTCTTATATTTATTCACCAAATCCTCCAAAACCTCAAGTCTGTCCTTGAGCTTTATGTTCTCCTTGTAAAGCGCCTCATAGTCGCCTTGAATTACAGGCATCATTTCGTCGATGTCCGCTCTTTTATATCCTCCGATCGATTTGCGAAACTCAATCTTCTGAATTTCAAGAGGTGTCAGCATAAAACAATCAACTCCCTTAGATGTACTTCAAATGTACTTCTTTATCGTCACATAAATGCGTCCCTTTTTCGAAAGACCCGACGTTGACGCAACAATGCCTTTTCCGTGGCGGCGCACCGAAATTATGTCCCCTTCTTTTATTTCCCTGTCGCATTTTACGCAAAGGCGCTGATTTAAGAAAAACATTTGATTTTCAATCATCTCCGCCGCCTTTGAGCGCGACGTCGAAAGCATCACCGAAACGACGCTGTCGGCTCGAAGGCTTGCAACCGTCCCCGTCACCTCTTCAAACCGCGCCTCAACGTGAAGCTCACAAGGCTCGGTAATCTCCGAGCGCACACTGACGCCTCCGACCGCGGTAAGGCTCTGCGCAACATATTTCGCCGTTTTTTCCTCGGCAAATAAAACCGCGTCCTCACCACGCACCAAAATGTCGCCCACACGGCAGCGCTCAATTCCGAGCGACAAAACGCTGCCCAAAAAATCGGGAGGCTTTAATCTTACAATCCCGCTCCACGTTATCCTCACGGCTTTTATCGGAAAATAAATCTCCTCATCCGCGACAGATGAAAACGCCAGCATAACACGCGCCGCGCCCTCATAGCCGCCGCCTGCGCTCCGGAATGTTTCACCGATGTACTTTTCGCGGTTTAAAAATTCGCCGTATTCTCTTTCCGACAAAAACTGCGTGAACATTACTCTGCCGCTCTTTTCCGCGGCGGCAGCCTTGTCAAAAACCTTTTCCAGCGCCTCTCGGTCTTCCGCCGTCAACGCCGCCAAAAATTTTTCTCTGTCCATTTATATATCCAACGAAAAGTCGTTCGAGCCGTAAAGACTCTCCTTAATGTCGCCGGTAATCTTCACGCCGTTGGGCGTCACTATAAATATTTCCTTCGACGCTTTTTCCACCGAGCCGTCAAGTGCATACGATGCGCCGCAAACCATGTCAACTACGCGCACGGCATCGCTGTGGTCAAGCCTTGCAAGGTTAAACACCACAGGGATTCTCTGCTTCATATGATCGACTATCGTCCTTGCGCCCTCAAACGTGTCAAGCTTCAAAAGGGCAATCTCCTGCGCACCGCCGGAATTAAGCGTCACAACCTTGCCTTTCTTCACTCCCGGAGCCGAAAAATCCTCCGACGTGCGAGTTGTCTGCACCGTCTGTGTTGTCTGACGTGTCTTTGTTCGCTTTTCCTCCTTAGGCGTTACCTCTTCCTCTTCGCCTTCATCGTCTTCCAGTGTAAACAGCATGTTCTTAAATTGTTTCATTGCGTCTGAAAGTGCCAATTTGTTCTCCCCCTATCTTTTTGTATATGGTTCGGCGGCTGCGCCGCCGAACACGGGGACAAGCTCCGCTTTTCCCCGTAAACCTCTTTTCACAGTTTAATCGCGCTTCCCGAAAATTGCCGAACCTACCCGAACGTGCGTCGCACCTTCTTCGACGGCAGCGGTATAATCCCCGCTCATGCCCATCGAAAGAATGTCAAAGCCGTCGTACTCTTCAAACAATTCTCTTGCGCGTCTGAAAATCGGACGCGCCTCGTCGCTATTTTCGCATTTGGGAGCCATTGTCATCAGCCCGCGCACCCGCACGTGCCCCAACTCCCCTATCTTATTCATTATATCGGGTATTTCCTCAATTGTCAAACCATATTTGCTTTTTTCTCCCGATATATTTATTTCAAGCAGCACATTTTGCACAATATTTTGCATTGCGGTGCGTCTTTCCGTTTCGCTCAAAAGCTCCCACGAATCGATAGAATGAATGAGCTCGGTTTTCCCCGCAATGTATTTCACCTTGTTTTTCTGCAAATGACCTATCAAGTGCCACCTTGCGCCCTTGACCTTCTCCATCTTGTCGACCATTTCCTGCACTCTGTTTTCGCCCAATATCACGCAGCCCGCGTCAACCGCCTCCCGCACTCTTTCGGGCGGCATCGTCTTTGAAACGGCAATCAGCGTCACGTCGTTTTTTCGCCCCGCTCTTTCGCACGCCTTTTCAATATTCTCGCGCACCCGCTCAATATTTTCCGCAATTTCGCTCATTCCAAAGCCCCCTTTAAGCAATGCTCATAGTAAAGGTCAAGTATCGCTCCCGCGCTTTCTTCCTTCTCCGCGTCGGTCACGTCAAGCGCGGCGTCGCAGTTTTGATAAAACGGCTCTCTTTCCTCCAAAAGCTTTGCCGCCTCCTCCTTCGTCTTTCCCGAAAGAAGCGGGCGAGAGTCGGTATTGTCTCCGATGTTTTTGTAAACTCTGTCAATGTCCGCCTTAAGCCTCACAATAAATCCGTTCTGCCGCAAAATATCTATGTTTTCCTTTCGCAGCACGGCTCCGCCGCCAAGCGAAATCACGGCTCCCTGCTCCTTCGCCGCCCGCTTTATCGTCTCACTCTCAAGGTCGCGGAAATATTTTTCGCCCTTTTCCTTAAATATATCCGTTATCTTCCCATGCTCGCGCTCTATCACGTCATCCGTGTCGATAAACCGCATGCCGACTCTTGACGCAATCTCGCGCCCGACCGCGCTTTTCCCCGTGCCCATAAAGCCCGTCAGCACGATGTTCTTTTTCATCGCCGTCATGGCGTAAAGCGCGTCAACTATAGTTTCGTCAACTTTTTTTCCCGTAAAGCGTTCAAACGCCGCCACCGCCTGATAAATGAGCATCCCAATCCCGCCGACGCATTTCAGCCCCACCGAGCCCGCCATTTTCAAAAACATCGTCCTTCGCGGACAATACACAATGTCCGCCGCCACGGCGCTCTTTTTCATTTTTTTAAACACTCTCATGTCGTCAATCGGGCTCAAATCGCTGTTCATGCCGACGCTCGTCGCGTTTATCAGTATGTCCGCATCGTAAACGTCCTCAACCCTTTTTGCCTTTTTGGGGTAATATTTGTTTATCCTTTCGCACAGCGCGTCCGCCTTGTCAGCCGTCCTGTTTTTTATCTCAATTTCCTTCGCGCCCGCCTCCGCCAACGCCATCGCAACGCCCATCGCCGCGCCGCCCGCGCCCAATATAACGCAAGTTTTGCCCTTAACGTCAACTCCCTCGCGCTTAAGGCTTCGTATAAATCCCTCGCCGTCGGTGTTATAACCTTTAATTTTTCCGTTTTCGTTCACGAGAGTGTTGCACGCGCCCATTCTCTTTGCCGCTCCGTCAACCTCATCCGCCAATCGGAACGCCTCCGTTTTGTGCGGAATTGTCACGTTCAATCCGCGGATATTCAGCGCCTTCATGCCGCGCAGCGCATTTTCCATCTCGCCCTTTTCGACCCTGTAGGCGCAGTATGTATAATCAAGCCCCGTCAAACGCGCCATAGTGTTGTGCAAAAGAGGCGACAAGCTGTGCTCCACCGGGCAGCCCACAACACCCAAGCTCACCGTTTTTCCGTTAATACCCATACCTTTTACCCCCTTCGTACCTTTCCGCGCGAGCCGCGCGTCAATTTAAATTTTGCACAGCAAAATTCTTCCTCAACTTCACGCTTCAAACTCCAAACTGCTGTTCTGCTGCTGCAGCAAAAACATAGCCTTTTGCGTTTCTATTTCCGCTCTCAATTCTTCCTCGGTCGGCAAATATAATTTATATTTTGAAGCAAAAAGCTGCTCGCTGCCGTGCATTACCGAATATCGCGCTATGTCCTCATCGGTATCGGAGCAAAGCACAATTCCAATCGTTGGGTTGTCGCCCTCGCTGCGTTTCATCTCGTCGTACATTCTAATATACATATCCATTTGCCCGACATCCTGATGTGTGATTTTCTGCGTTTTCAAATCTATCAATACAAAGCATTTCAAAATGTAATTATAAAACACAAGGTCAATATAGTAATCCTGCTTTTCCGTATGAATGTGCTGCTGACGCGCGACAAAAGCATATCCTTTGCCAAGCTCCATGAGAAATTTTTGCAAATTCGACAAAATACTTGTCTCAAGCTCGCTTTCCGTGAAATCCGCATCGGACGACATTCCCAAAAATTCCGCTATGACAGGATTTTTGATAAATTCAAGCTTGTCTGACCGATACTCCGCCGTCAAATTTTTCATTTCCTTTTCAACTGTCTCCCGATTTTGAGATCGGAGCATACGATAATAATACTGTGACGAAACATTGCGCTGCAGCGTCCTCACGCTCCAACCTTCCGACGCTGCTTCCTTTTCATACCAAGCGCGGGCATTTTCGTCTTTAACCTGCAACAGAATTGCATAGTGTGACCATGACAGCAGCCCTGCAGATTTTCCAGACACCGTCTGGAAAATCTCCGGATAGGCTTTATAAAACGAATAAAAATTATATAAATTTGATTTTGTAAATCCTTTGCCAAACTCCGCGGTAAGCTCCTTTGACAGCTTTTTTATAACCTCCGCACCGTATTCGGCGCGGTTTTCGCCCTGCATTTCTTCGCTCGCAATCCTAAACCCAAGAAGCCAATTTCTGCGCACAAGCAAAGTGTTGACCGCTTGATAAGCCGATTTTTGCGCAGACTCGATTATCCCGCACATATCCTTCAAAATGTCGTCTGTTTTGACAAAATCATTCATAATGTTGTTTGCGCCAATGTTTGCCGGCTTTGTATCCATAATGCTTCTCTCCCCGTTTTGTAAAATGAAACGCTTTAAAGCCCCATGCCGGTATCAATATTACACCGCGCAAAGCGCCGGTGTGGTCAAAAAACCTTGTTTCATTCTCCTTGCTCTTCCTTGGGAAGCACTGATTAATTAACGCCTAACGGCTTGGCACACATCTCGCTTGCGTATTTTCCGTCATTGGGGCACAAGAAATCCCTCGTGAATACACAAAGTATTCACTCGAAATTTTTGCACAATCTGACGAAAAATCCGACGGCGCGATACACCGCCTACATCAATCAGCGCTTCCCCTTATCCGCCGCAAAAACGGCTTTTCCAAGATTCGTTTGAATTTTATGAATTTCCCCTCGCCCTCGGGCGTTATCGGCTCCACAAGCACGCTCAAGCACCCCGCACGGTTCGCGCCCCAAACGTCGGTAAATATCTGATCGCCTATCGCGGCGATTTTACTTTTTTGCACACTCATGCACTCCGCCGCTTTTTCATAGCCCAACACCCGCGGCTTTAACGCCTTTGAAACGTGGTATTCAATCCCAATCCTTTCGCAAAACGGCGCAACCCTTTTCTCCGAATTGTTCGACACAACGCAGAGCTTTATGCCGTTTTGCCGCATGTCCTCCAAAAAGAGCTTCACCCTCTCCGTCGGATTAGGGTCGTCGTGCGGCACAAGAGTGTTGTCTATATCAAGCACCACAGCCTCCATGCCTTTTTCAAGGAGCATGGAGGCAGTGATGCACGATATTGATTTCGCATATATATCGGGAAAAAAATTTTTCATCACAATCTTGCGACAACGGCGTCGCCCATTTCCTTCGTTCCGAGCGCGTCCTTTCCGCCCGCAATGTCGCCGGTTCTGAGCCCATCGGAGAGAGCCTTCTGCACCGCGTTTTCAATGCAGTCCGCCTCGTCCTTCATCGCAAAGGAGTAGCGCAGCATCATCGCAACCGAAAGTATTGTCGCCAAGGGGTTCGCGATGTTCTTACCCGCAATGTCGGGCGCCGAGCCGTGTACGGGCTCGTACATTCCGAACGTCCCCTCGCCCAAAGACGCCGACGGCAGCATACCGATTGAACCCGTTATTTGGCTTGCCTCATCGGAGAGTATGTCGCCGAAAATGTTTGATGTCGCAATAACGTCAAACTGCAGCGGATTTCTCACAAGCTGCATCGAAGCGTTGTCAACGTAGAGATAATCAACCTTAACCTCCGGGTATTTCGGCATTATATCACGCGTTACCTCGCGCCACATTCTCGACGTTTCGAGAATGTTTGCCTTGTCGACTACCGTAACGTGCTTATTTCTCTTCATCGCAATTTCAAACGCCTGAATCAAAAGACGCTCGATTTCCTTCTTTGAATAGCTCTCCGTGTCATACGCCGAGTTTCCGTCCTCGCTTCTTCCGCTCTCGCCAAAGTAAATGCCGCCCGTCAGCTCGCGCACAATCATAATGTCTATTCCGTCGCCCGTTATCTCGCTCTTGAGCGGGCAAGCCGACGCAAGCTCCTTATACATTACCGCCGGACGCAAATTCGCATACAAGCCCAATCCTCCGCGCAAGCCCAACAGCGCCTGTTCGGGGCGAATGCCCGGGATATTGTCCCACTTGGGACCGCCGACCGCGCCCAAAAGCACGCTGTCAGCCTGCTTTGCCTTTTCAAGCGTCTCTTCGGGGAGCGGCTTTCCCGTCGCGTCAATCGCGCAGCCGCCCGCCAAAAGATATTCATAGCTGAACGTGTGACCGAACTTTTCGCCCACAGCGTCAAGCACCTTTATCGCTTCTTTTACAACCTCAACCCCGATTCCGTCTCCGGGAATAACGGCAATTTTCTTGTTCATTTCAAAACAGTCCTTCCGAATATATTAAAGTTTTTCCTTTGCGTATTTCACAAGTCCGCCCGCCGAGATTATTTCTTGAATGAATTCCGGAAACGGCGTCGTTGTATACTCTTTTCCCTTTGTCACATTCTTTATCACGCCCGCCGAAAGGTCGGCTTCAATAATGTCGCCCGCCTCCGCGTCGTCGACGCATTCCGGCGACTCCAAAATCGGAAGTCCGATGTTTATCGAATTGCGGTAGAAAATACGCGCGAAGCTCTTTGCTATTATCAGCGAAATGCCGCTCGCCTTTATCGCAATCGGCGCGTGCTCGCGCGACGAGCCGCAGCCGAAGTTAAAGCCGCCGACCATTATGTCGCCCTCGCTCACCTTTTCGACAAAGCTCGTGTCGATGTCCTCCATGCAGTGCGCCGCAAGCTCCTTTTCAACAGTTGTATTCAAATATCTCGCCGGTATGATAACATCTGTGTCGATGTTGTCGCCGTATTTAAAAACATTGCCCTTTACATTCATGACCTTTATCCTCCTTCACTCATTCCGCCGGTGCGGTTATATAGCCTGTCAGCGCGCTCGTTGCCGCAACAAGCGGACTTGCAAGGTAAACCTCACTGTCAACATGACCCATTCTTCCCACAAAGTTGCGGTTCGTCGTCGCAATCGCGCGCTCACCGTCAGCCAAAATCCCCATGTGACCGCCCAAGCACGGCCCGCAGGTCGGCGGCGAAACAATGCATCCCGCGTCAAGAAATACCGTGAACAGTCCCTCGTCCATCGCCTCGCGGTAAATCTTCGGCGTCGCCGGAATGATGATAACTCTCAAATTCTCCGCAACCTTTTTCCCGCGCATAACGTCGGCAGCGATTCTCAAATCCGAAAGTCTGCCGTTCGTACATGAGCCTATGACAACCTGGTCAAGCTTAACCTTAAGCTCCTCCGCCTCCTTCGCGGTCTTACCGTTCGAGGGCAAATGCGGGAACGCAACCATGTAGGGCACGTCCGCCAAATCAATCTTCATAACGCTGTCGTATTCCGCATCGGCATCCGGCTCATACGTCTTAAATTCCTGCACTCCGACGCTTTCCATATATTCAACCGTCTTATCGTCCGAAATAAATATTCCGTTCTTCGCGCCGGCTTCAATCGCCATGTTCGCAACCGTAAATCTTTCATCCATCGAAAGCGCGCCCACGCCGTCGCCGACAAATTCCATCGACTTATAGAGCGCACCGTCAACGCCTATTTTGGAAATAATATAAAGTATCAAATCCTTGCCGCTTACGCCCTTCTTGAATTTACCCGTAAGCTCAAACTTGATTGCCGACGGCACCTTCATCCACGCCTTTCCCTTCGCCATGCCGATAGCCATGTCCGAGCTGCCGACGCCACATTACAACTAGATCACCGCGCACTAAGTAAAATTATACGAATCCGCGCCGATTATGGCGTCGCCCGCCTTGACAATGCCTTTCTCCGGCAAAATCGCGTGCTCAACGCCCGCGCAGCCGCCCTCAAAAAACTTCTTTATCCCGTGCTTTTGTGCAAATTCACGCACTCTCTTAC
>JAJQCX010000011.1 GCA_021202495.1 Clostridia bacterium
TTGCTATAATAAGAACATATATAACAAAAAGATATTATAAAAAAATTAAAAATAACGAATAAAGTTGCTCGCTGTCCTTTTTATGGGTCAGCAAAGATGATAAGATACAGACACAGGAGGGAAAATGATATGAATAAGATATACAAAGCGCATGTCAAGGATGATAACGAGGTTCAGACGGTCAAGGAACACAGTGAAAATACGGCTTCTTTGTGCCGGGAATTTGCAATTGATACGTTGAAGGATGTAATGTACGCAACAGGACTTATGCACGACTGCGGAAAATATCAAAAGTCGTTTCAGGAGAGAATTGACGGAAAAAATATAAGGGTTGAACATTCGGGCTGCGGAGCGGTCGAGGTGAGGGATTTTTACCCCGACGCGTTGGGATGGATGATGGCATATTGCATTGCGGGGCACCACAGCGGCATACCCGACGGCGGCTACAAAAATGATCAACCGGATATGGCAACGCTGCAAGGAAGGCTGAAACGAGAATTTGAAGATTATTCGGCGTATGAAAATGAATTGAAGCTTCCGAAAATCGATTATAATACGTTTGCAAAATTTTTGATGCGGGACTGCGGAAAAAACGTGGAGCTTTTTATCGACAAATTCGCGTTATGGTTGAACGAGCAGTCGGAAGCAAACACGTCACGCCCCGCATGGGGCGTGTGAGTAGAAATGCCTCGTAGTGTATTAACGAGGCATTTCTTGTGCCCCAATGACGGAAAAGACGCAAGCGAGATGTTAAATGAAGTCAGGCACTAATTAATCAGCGCCTCCTTAAGTGTTTTTGAAGTTTTCGAGAATTTCATAGGGAATGGGGCGGTCGTTGTAGATTTTTCCTATATGAACCTTCGGCTTATTTTTGCCGTGGAAATCCGAGCCGCCGGTAATTTTCAGCCCAAGCTTGTCGGCGGAGGATTTGATAAATGCTTCGTATTCGGGGGTGTGCGAATTGTAAAGGCACTCGACGCCGTAAAGTCCGTATGTTTTAAGCTCCTTTAAGACGGAAAATGTTTCGTCGTTATTAAGATTCATGTGGATCGGGTGCGCCAGGACGGGGCGCGCGCCGCACACTGTCAGCTTTTCAATCGTCTCGCGTGGGGAATAGAGCTGCGCGGAATTATAGGCGCATTTGCCGCTGCCGAGATAAAGGGCAAAAGCTTCGTCAACGGAATTGACGAAGCCGTGCTTTGTCATGGCGAGGGCAAAGTGGAGCCTGCCGCAAACGTCGCCCGAGGCAAAGCTTTCCGCTTCGGGAACGGGAATATTTATGCCTTGTTTTGCTAAAAGGCGGGATGTTGTTTCATTGCGCTCGCGGCGAAAGGCGCGGAGAGCGCGGCACATGGAATTGAATTTTTCGGATTTATAATCGACGTAAAAACCCAAGATATGCATTTCGCATTTGAAATCGACGCTTATCTCAACAGAAGGGATGCCCTCAAGAGAATATTTTTCGGCTGATTCCATAAATTCGGAAATTCCTGCGCCAGTGTCGTGGTCGCAGATGGCGACGGCACAAAGCCCCGCGTCGTGCGCCGCTTTTGCAAGAAGGGCGGGAGAAAGCTCGCCGTCCGAGGCGGAGGAATGGGTGTGCATGTCGATATAGCGCATTATTTTTTCTCCTTGTCTGCAAGGAGTTTTTCGAGCTCTGCGAGGAATGTGTTGATGTCTTTAAACTGGCGATAGACGGAGGCGAAGCGAACATAGGCAACCTCATCGGTGTTTTTGAGCTCGCGCATAACCATTTCGCCTATTTGAACGCTGGTGACCTCGCGGTCGTCGAGAGAGCGAACCTCGGCTTCTATTTTGTCAACCATTTCGTCCATTGTTTGGGCATGGACGGGGCGTTTTTCACACGCCTTGACGATGCCGGAGAGGATTTTCCCGCGGTCGAACGGTTCGCGCGTTTCGTCCTTTTTGATTACCATTACGGGCAGATTTTCAACCTTTTCGTATGTTGTGAAGCGTTTGCCGCATTTCATACATTCACGGCGGCGGCGGATGGATGAACCGCCGTCGCCGGGACGCGAATCGATGACTTTACTGTCGGCATAATCGCAGAACGGGCATTTCATTGGAAAAACCTCCTACCTTTGTTCAAGAGCGGCAATTTTGTCGATGCGGCGCTGATGTCTGCCGCCGGCAAATTCGGTGTTGAGATACGCGTCAATCGAGGCGAGAACGCTCTGTTCGCTCATCGTTCTGCCGCCGAACGCGATAATGTTGGCGTTGTTGTGCTCCTTGGCGAGAGCCGCGGTTTCGGGCGAATAGCAAAGAGCGCATCTTATGCCTTTGATTTTGTTTGCGGCAATGGAAATGCCGATGCCTGTGCCGCAGACAAGGATGCCGAGCTCCGCCTCTCCGCTCGTTACGGCATGTGCGCATTTTTCGGCATAGTCGGCATAGTCGCAGCTTTCGGGCGAATTTGTGCCGAGGTCGGTTACTGTGTGTCCTTTTTTTGTGAGATAATCGCAGATAACTCCTTTGAGTTCAAATCCGCCGTGGTCTGATGAAATGGCAATTTTCATATGTATCAAATCCTTTCGTTTAGTGTGGAGCGTTGAGTGTGGAGTGTGGAGTTGCGGAAAAAATTTTGCGGAGCAAAATTTTTAATTTAAGCGCCTGCGGGCGCGGAGGAGGCTTTGGCGAGGGCGTTTTCACGTTCGCGTTCTGCCTGAGACTTACGTAAATAGATAACCTCAAGCGCTTGCGGGGTTACGAATTGGGTTTCGTTTGCGAGGTGTGCGGCGAGGGCGACGGAGGACGCTTTTTCGAGTTGAAGCGCGGGAGGGGCGAAGATTGCGTTTTCGCCGCAAAGCGATGCAATTTTTTCTTTATAAGGGGCGACACCGTCGCCGATGAAAAGCGTTTTTTCGTTTATTTCTTCGCAAAGGTTCTCGACCGGCAGAGCGCGGGGAGCGGCAAGCTCTTGCGTTTCGCCGTTTTTGAACGAATAGATTGCGTTATAGACCTCTCCGCGGCGGGCGTCCATGATGGGCGCTATGTTATATGGGCAGACGCTGTAAACGTTATAGGCAAGGGCAAGCAGCGTGTTGACGCCGAATGTCTTTTTATCGGCTGCGTAGGCGAGAGCCTTTATTGTGCTGACGCCCATTCTGACGCCGGTAAAAGAGCCGGGACCTTGCGAAACGGCGTAAACGTCAATGCCGCTTGGCGTGAGGTTTGTGCTTTTTAACGCTTCATCAATCATTGGCATGAGCGTTTCCGAATGGGTGAGCGCGACGGTGACATTGTTTTCGTAGATTGAAACGCCGTCTTTCATCACGGCGACGGACGCCGTGAGTGCGGCGGAATCGACTGCAAGTATGTTCATGTGTTTTCAAGTCCTTCAACTGTTATTTTGCGTTCGCCCTCGACGGGAGTGTAGGAAATGCGAATTATGATTTTGTCGTCTGGGAGATAATCGATAAATTTGTCGGGCCATTCGATAAGCGAAATGCCGTCCTCGATTTGATCTTCAAATCCGATGTCGCACAGCTCGTCATAATCCTCGGCGCGGTAGAGATCGTAGTGATTTAATTCAACCGTGCCGCTGTATTTCATTAAGATTGTGAATGTGGGGGAGGCTACGCCGCGGGTGACACCGAAATAGCGTGCGAAGCCGCGGGTGAACGCGGTTTTTCCCGCGCCGAGCTCCCCGATGAGGCAAATGACGCGCGGAGGTGCGACGCGGGACGCCAAAGCAAAGGCGAAATTCTCCGTTTCGGCGACGTTGTGGGATGTAAATTCTATCATTATATGTATCTCCTAAAAAAGTCCTGTTATCACGCCGTTTTCGTCTATGTCCATGCGGGTGGCGGCGGGGGATTTGGAAAGACCGGGCATTGTCATTATGCTGCCGGTTAAAAAGACGAGAAAGCCCGCGCCGGCTGAAAGAGTGACTTCTTTTACGGTTATGTCAAAGCCTGACGGACGCGATAAAAGCGCGGGATTGTCAGATAAAGAATACTGCGTTTTCGCGGTGCATATTGGCAAATTATTATAGCCGAGAGCGGTGAGATTATCAATCATCTTGCGTGCGGCGGGAGAATAAGAAACGCCGTCCGCACCGTAGATTTCCTTTGCTATTATGTCAAACTTTTCGTAGTAGGACAAATTCAAATCGTAGAGGGGCTTAAAATCCGAGGGCTCCTCCAGCGCCGCAAGAACCTCGTTTGCCAAATCGAGACCGCCTTCGCCGCCTTTGGCAAATACGTCGGAGACCGCAAAGCGCGCGTTAAGCTTTAATGACGCGGCTTTGACGGCGGCGATTTCCTCATTGGTGTCGGTGGGGAAGAGGTTGAGCGCGACGACGACCGGAAGGTTATATTTTTTGATGTTTTCAATGTGCTTTTCAAGGTTGGGAATGCCGCGCAAAAGCGCTTCAATGTTGGGCTTTGAAACGTTCTCTTTGGGAACTCCGCCGTTGTATTTGAGCGCGCGGCAGGTTGCAACAAGGACAACCGCGTCGGGCTTGATCGATGCTGCGCGGCACTTGATGTCGAAAAACTTTTCCGCGCCCAAATCGGCGCCGAAGCCCGCTTCGGTGACGGCATAGTCGCCGAGCTTCATCGCAAGGCGCGTGGCGATTATGCTGTTGCAGCCGTGGGCGATGTTTGCAAAGGGACCGCCGTGCATGATGCAGGGAGTGTGCTCCAAAGTCTGCACAAGATTGGGCTTGATTGCGTCTTTCATCAGAACAGCCATTGCGCCCTCCGCCTTTAAATCCTTTGCTTTGACCATTTCGCCGTCATATGTATAGCCTATGACTATCTCGCCGCAGCGGCGTTTGAGGTCGGAAAGGTCGGAGGCAAGGCACAAAATTGCCATAATTTCCGAGGCGACTGTTATCATAAAGCCGTCCTCGCGGGGAAAGCCGTTGTTTGTGCCGCCCAAGCCCACAATGATGTTGCGGAGTGCGCGGTCGTTCATGTCCATGACGCGTTTGAAGGTTACGCGGCGCGGGTCGATATTGAGCTCATTGCCCTGATGAATGTGGTTGTCAATAAGCGCGGCAAGGAGGTTGTGCGCAGCGGTTATCGCGTGCATGTCGCCGGTGAAGTGGAGATTGATGTCATCCATAGGAACAACCTGCGAATAGCCGCCGCCGGCAGCGCCGCCCTTTAAGCCCATGACGGGACCGAGAGATGGTTCGCGCAGAGCGATGACCGCGTTTTTGCCCATGCGGCAGAGAGCCTGCCCTAAGCCGACGGTCGTCGTTGTTTTGCCCTCACCCGCGGGGGTGGGATTGACGGCTGTTGTGAGAATGAGCTTGCCGTTTTTATTTGAAGAAACACGCTTTAAAAGAGAATTTGAAAGCTTTGCCTTATATTTTCCGTAGGGCTCAATTTCGTCGGGAAGAATGCCCATGTTTTCCGCAATGTCACAAATGGGCGTCATTTCGGCGCTTTGAGCGATTTCTATATCCGTAAGCAAACGGATCACTCCTTATACAAAAATTATAGAAATTTTTATCTGTTATAATTGAAATGATTTTATGCTGTCAAGAGGGAAGAGAGAGGTGCCGTCCCAAATAAAGAGCTTAATCGTGTCGGCATTCTGAGTGTCGGCAAACATGTTAAACTCATAGCTTCCGACATCCCCCGCCGCAAGGCTGATTGCCGTGCTGTCTGCCGCAATGAGCGTGCCGTCCGCATCGTAAAAGGCGATGAACAGGCTGCCTGTGATTGCGTCGGAAGAAATGTTACTAAGCTGTGCGTTAACTATTGTCACCGAACCGACCGATTCATAGTCAACAGAAGCGGCAACATTTCCCAAGGCGTTTACGAGCCTGAGCTGAGTTGTGTTTTGAGCGTAATCATATAAAACTATGTCAATATTGTCAATATCGATGCCTTCTATATCAAATGAAGCAGAAGCCTCTTCGCCGCGTTGTGCGCCCGCGGCAACTATGTTTGTTGTAACGTTTCCGTTTTCGTCGGTGATAAGAAGGTGGAAGCTTTCAAAATAGTTTTCGTCGCACGCGGTGAGAGTGAGAGTGTTGTCTGTGATGTTTGCGCCGGTTAATTTCGGAGCTTTGCGGTCAACCGTGACGGGAAGAGTTATCGTTTCGGTTTCGGCACCTTCACGGTTGAATGAGGCGGAGAAGGTGAGAGTGTATTCTCCGTCGGGAAGCTCTTCCTCGGAATTATCTTCAATGTCGTTGATGATAAATGATTTTGAGGTGAATTTGGCATAGCTGTCGGTGGAATTGTAGCTGAATATAATGCTTTCGTCGTCGTTGCTTTGCAGACTTAAGGATACGTTTGTAAAATTGCGCCACGCCATAACGCGCATTGCGAGCTTGTCGCCCTTGCCGTCTCCGTTGGGAGAAACTGCAATTCTGTCTTTATAATAATTTTCTCCGTCGGTTCCGCATATAACTGCGTCTTCATCTCCGTCTTCGATAAGGTTTGTAAATACATATGTGCCTTCAAGCTCACTGCCTCCCTCGTCGTAGAGAGTTGTGTCGAGAACCGACGCCGCGTTCCAATCTCCGTAAAAGCCCGTGAAAGGCATGCCTATCTGCGGAATATCTTCCTCGCTTGAAGAAAGCGAAATAAAGCCGTCGATGAAGAAACCGTTTGTAAATATTTCTCCGTTTGCGGAAAGCTCATCTTCGTCAAGCGTAATTTGCAGAGGAATCACAATCTCGCCGTCTGCGGGTACCGTTATGCTTTCGGGCAAATTCGTCTCCACAACAGTAAGACGTTTTGAATTTTCCACTGTGACATAATATTTTTTATCGCTTGAGCTGTAAGTGTATCCGTCGGTTAAAACATCGAGCGACAAGCTGTCGTATACGACCTCTTCGCTTGTGAGATTTTTGACGGTAAAATTCACGGTAAAGCTACTGCCGATATTATCTCCGAGGCTGACCTTCGTTTTGAGCGCGTCGCCGATAATGATTGCGGGGGTTGTAAGAGCGGCGGCGGTGTTGACCATTCCCGCGCCTTGTGCGCGCGGCGAATACGGTACGCCGTCCGGTTGATAAATAACGGAGGCGGTGGACATAAGCATGTTCTCAATTCTCTCTACGCGCTCCGAACCCGAAATTTCTATGCCGTTTTTGTCGAGATATTCGTTTATCAGTGCCGCTACGCCCGTCATGTGCGGAGCCGCCATTGATGTGCCGCTGTCGCTTCCATAAGTGTCGTCGGGTGAAGAGGAATATATATTTCTGCCGGGAGCGGTGATTTCGGGCTTCAATTCAAGATTGTCGCTGACGCCCCAGCTTGTAAAGTCCGACAGTAAGCCGCCGTGAGAACTTTGTATCAGGGTGCTTTTTACATTCGTTATGACGAGCGTTTTGTTTTCCGCATCTCGGAGAGCTTCTCCGCTTGATTTTTCAATCATGAGCATTGAAAGACAGGGGGGATTATTTGCGAGCACAAAATTTTCAATGCCGTCTTGGGTGTTATAGACAATTATTGCTTCGGCGCCTGCGGCAGCCGCATTATTCGCCTTGTCGACAAATGTTACCGAGCCGCGGCTCATAAGGGCGACTTTGCCGGTCAAGTCCTTCCCTTCAAAATCCGATTTATAGCCGTAACCGCAATATTCGTATTCTATGATTGTGTTGTCATGGCTTTCGCCGAAATCGTCGGCGGAATATGAAAAAGAATAGTAGTAAGATGTGCCGTCCTCCGTTGTGAGAGTTCCTAAGTCAGACCAATAATATGTGTTGTCCGCCGAAGCAACGGCGGTGCATTCGTTGTATACGGCAGGTGTGCCGATAGATGAATAGTCGGGTCTTTCGGCGTCTGCCTCTGTTGTGCTGTAACCGAGCGCGGAATTTCCGACAGAAGTGTATACGCTTATGCCCGCGTTTTTTGCATTGGCTATGACAATTGCAAGGGGTGAATCTTCCTCAGCGGACTTATAGTTCGTTCCGAAGCTCATGTTTATGGCGCATACGCCGAGCTTGGCGGCATCTTCCGCCGCCGCGATTACGGCGCTGTCAACGAGTGTCCCCGATGAATTGCTTGCTTTCATCAGCACAAGCTGCGCGTTGGGTGCGACGCCCGAAAAGCTTGTACCGACCGAAGATTCATCATAAGATGCATCTTCGGAAAAAGAACCGTTTTTTCCCGCCGCAATGCCGGCAACATGAGTGCCGTGCGCCAATGATTTTTGATATGTGTCGGAGCTTTTGTTGTAATAATCATACGCAAAGGGTATTTTTGCGCTTTTATACACTTGATTTGCATCGACATCCGCATTTAATTCGTTTTGCGACAAAATATCCGCAATGTCGCTCTTTGTGAGCTTTGGATTTTCGGGTTCTTCGGAGAAAAACTCATGCTCCACGTCAAATTCGGTGTCGATAATCGCTATGACTTGTCCATCGCCGGTGTAGCCTTCGGGGAGGATGTCGCTTTGGGTTTCGGAGGGAAGTGAATGCGTCATGGCGACGGAGGTGGCAAGATGGGGCGTTTCGGTTTGATCCACATACACATTTTTGACACCCGGGATAGCTTTAATATCGTCAATGCTGCTTAAAGGCGCTTCCATCGAAAAGCCGTTGAAAAGCGCCGTATACGTATAGCCTACACTCACAGAGGTGTTTGTCTCACTGCTGATGGCGCTCATAACCTCCATGTGTGATGAGAGAATTTCTTCCTCTTTTTCTTTTGCCGCCTGTGTTTCCAAATAATCGACGCCGAATTTTGCGGCTTCGGACGAGGTGAGTATGCTGTCGCCTTCAACCTCAACTATGAGCGTTACGGTTTCGTCTTCAAATTCAACATGAACCTCCGCCGCGAGAGAGGGTATGTACAGCGAGGCTGTTAATATGAGCGAAATAATTATTGCTGAAAATCTTCGTATCATTTTAATCAAACTCCTTATATAGGGAAGGTAATCCCCGAAAAATAAACTATAATTATTATAACACATTGCGCGGCTTCATTGCAAGGCCCAAAGAAGCTTAATTCTCATATATCAAGATGTTTTGAAATTCAAAAAAGATGAGTTGTAAAAAATGTGAGGTATTTCAAATTGAAATATTGAATTTATCTTGAAAAATATATTTTTTGCTGATATAC
>JAJQCX010000074.1 GCA_021202495.1 Clostridia bacterium
GATTAAAAACTTATCCATTAAATTAACCAAATGACATTGTTGGCTGAATTGTAACAAAAATCCCGACAAGGCTTATGCCTCTGTCGGGATTTTTGTCGGAGATTTTACTTCCTTACAACGCTGATGCGCTGACCGATGTGACTGCCTTTTGTGATTTCGTCAACCATGGCGATGGCGTAATCCGCGTAGCTGATGATGCTTTCGCCTTTGGAGTTGAGGGTGAGCTCTTCGCCGGCGAGGATATATTCGCCGCTTCTTTCGCCGTCGGCTTGGAAGTCGCCTGCGGGGCTGACATATGTCCACTTAACGTCGCTGCGCTCGCGAAGCTCGCCGAGAGCCTTTGCCATAGCTGCCGCGAGGGGCTTGAAGATTTCGGGGAAATCCGCGCCGTCGGATACGCAAAGGGTGTGTTCGGGATTTACGTAGAGGCTGCCCGCGCCGCCGACAACCAAAAGGCGGGTATCGCTTCCGCTCAATACGTCGCAAAGCTTTTTGAGGGAAGTGCTGTGCTGCGGGAGAGTTTCGGGCGCCCATGCGCCGAACGCGTCAACAACCGCGTCAAAGCCTGTGAGATCAGCTGCGGTCAAATCATACAAATCCTTAGTGATTACCTTTGTTGCCGCCGTTTTGTTCTCGCCGCGGACAACTGCCGTTACGTCAAGACCTCTATTAAGAGCCTCCTTGACAATGAGCCGGCCTGCCTTACCGTTTGCACATACTACTGCGATTTTCATTAAAAATCAATCCTTTCTGTTTTTCGAGGTGTTTCCTCATCTGTTGAGTTTAGTATAATGCAATTTGTTTCCGATGTAAAGTAGGCACAATATTGTGCGGTAGTTACCCGAAAGATACTATTGGGCGGTTACCGTAAGCATTGGGTTCGACTTCCCTATGCTTTAGGTAACGATTGTGTATTTATGCGGGATTTGGGGCGTAGGTGAGGGTGAAAAAAATTTTGAAAAATTATAATTAAAATCTCCCCGCAAGCGCGATATGCGCATGTGGGGAGAAACGTACAGTGGTTTCAAAAAATATTCATTCGGTATTATAAAAGGCGTTACATTCCGAACAGATCGGAATGAGTGCCGGCGCGGTAGAGGAAAAGCGTTGTTTCGTCTTGACGATAGATTAAAAGCCGGTCGGGCGCGATGTGACACTCTCGAAAGCCGGAGTAGTTCCCGCTGAGATTGTGTGCGGCATTTTTTGCGGGAAGTGCGGCGGGTATACGCAAGGTGTCAATGACCTGCTGTAGGCGCAACGGGTCGCAGCCGCGTTTGACACAGGCTTTCAGATCCTTTTTAAAGCGGGAGGAATAGTTGACAATAAGCATATTTAATCCTCCAACAGCTCGGAGAAAAGATCCTCTGTGGATCCGGTGAAAATATGTCCGCCGCCGTTTTCTATCTCAGCGAAAGCGGCGAGGGTTTCGGCGTTGGGCGTTTCATCGGGAACGGCAGCGCCTTGAAGATAGGCGATAACATAGAAAAGTCTGCTGTCGGGGATTTGGTCGATAAGATTTTTCGCGATGTCACGGTTGCTCACGGTGTGTACCTCCGATCTTATTTAAAAAATATAACGCTGCAATAAACAATCGCGGTTTAATTGTATTTATTATACCTCATTTCACAACAGGCGTCAACGATAAAAGATACTGCCGATTTTAAAATTTAATGATTTTTCAATCGTTTTAACACGCTGCCGATATCGCCGTTTATGCAGATTGATTGTTTTGATATGTTTTCGGGGCAGACGGCTTCGCCGTAGTTGATGCAGGCGTAGGTTGCGTCGGGGTTGGAGGCGGTCATGCGCCAGAAGGGGTATTTTATGATAACGGGGGTGTTGCCGCCGACACCGAGTTCGAGAAAAAGAACCTTCATATTTTTGTGGCGGCGAATAAAATCGTCGTAGCGGTTTGCGGCGGCGTGCCAGCCTTCGTCCTGAACGAAGGTGTCGTCGCAGCGCAAATTCGTCGTCATCGGTGCGCCGCAGACGGGGCATTTGGGAATGAGGGCGGTCGGGATTTTCATATCATGCTCGTTTGCGAGCATTTCTCTGACGATTTCCTCATTGTCGTAGGTTTTGTCGTGACACGCTTTGGAGCATTGAAAAAGTCCGTAGTCGCCCTGAGTGTAAAAAAGCTTGTGCTTGTCAAAACCGCTCTTTTGAAAGCAGTGGTCAACGTTTGTCGTGAGGACAAAATAGTCCTTATCGCGGATGAGATCAAGCAAATCGTCATATACCGGCTTGGGCGGGTCGCAGTAACGGTTGACAAAGATGTTCCGCACCCAAAATGCCCAAAATTCCTCAAGCGTGCTGTAGGGATAAAAACCGCCGGAATACATGTCGGAAAAGCCGTATTTTTTGTGAAAGTCGGAAAAATGCTTTTCAAAGCGTTCGCCGGAATAGGTAAACCCGGCGGAGGTCGAAAGCCCGGAGCCCGCGCCGACGAGAACCGCGTCGGCATTGTCGAGAGCAGTTTTGAACTCGTCAATCGATTGTGAGAAGTCTTTTATAGATTTCGAGGTCTGTGTCCTTAAAAACATTGAAAATCACTCTTTCTATTTTGGTTTGCGGCAAATATTCGGTTACCGTTTCTATTGCAATTGAAGCCGCCTTTTCGTTTGGGAAATGAAATTCGCCGGTTGAAATGCAGCAAAATGCGATTGATTTGACGCCTTTTTCATCTGCGGCTTTGAGCGAGGATTTGTAGCAGCCAGAAAGAAGAGCGCAGTCGGACGCGGTCAATTTGCCGCGAACTATGGGGCCGACGGTGTGAATGACATAGTCGCACGGAAGATTGTACGCGTGCGTTATCCGCGCAGTGCCGGTTTTTTCGCTGTCGCCGCGCATTTGCGATGCGCACTCGGCGCGAAGCTGAACACCCGCGAAGGTGTGGATTGCGTTGTCAATGCAGCTGTGGCACGGGACAAAGCAGCCGAGCATGGCGCTGTTTGCGGCGTTGACTATCGCGCCGCACTTGAGCGTTGTGATGTCGCCCTGCCACAAGCATAATTTGTCGCGAACGGGGAGCAAATCCGCCGCATCGGTTATTCCCTTGAGGCGCGTTTCTTCTTTTAAATATTCGTCTTGTACTTCCAAAAATTCCGCGATCGTTGTTTGCGGCATGCGGACG
The DNA here is from genome assembly GCA_021202495.1 of Clostridia bacterium. Taxonomy (GTDB): domain Bacteria; phylum Bacillota; class Clostridia; order UMGS1883; family UMGS1883; genus JAJQCX01. The sequence goes on from JAJQCX010000074.1 coordinate 3,134, forward strand.
TTCATAAGCGAGCGCAAAAGCCGCTTTTTGCTTTCCGTATCGCGGGGAATTTCAATTGAGGCATATTGCGGATCCTCATGCAGAAGATATGATATTAGAAAATTAAGTCGTTCGGTTTGTGTCATGATTTACCGCCTTTCTATCGCGTTTGCGGGGCAAACCGGTTGACAGACGCCGCAGTGGAGGCAGTTTTCCTGTCTTATTTCCACTTTGCCATTTAAAATATCAATGCAGCGTTGCGGGCAAATGCTTGCGCATGCTCCGCAGGCAGTGCAGTTATTGTTTATGAAATAGCCGTGCTGTTCGCACTTTTCTTCGCCGAAGGAAAGGGTGTATCTTTCAATCGGCTTTTTTGACAGGTCAAAATAATTGACGGTGCCGCGGTATAGCTTAAAGACTGTGAGGGCGGCGCGGCTTTCCTCGTTGGGATAAATTTGCGCCATATAAGGGTTTTCGGCGAAAACTTTGTCCAAAAGTTCGCTTCCCAATTCTTCGACGCCGCCCGAAATTGAAATTGCGGTTGAGGACATTGTGTCGCTGCCTTTAAAGCCCGAAAGCGCGACATATTTTTTATCGCACAGGCTGTCGTAAAATTTCTTTCCTTTGGCGGTAATAAAATAGACCCCGCCGTCGTCGCAGAGCATAATATCAATCACACGCGTTTCGGGGAAACCCTTTTCGTCAACGATCGCAATAACGACGGTGTGTATATCGCTTTGCAGGATTTTAAAAATATCGGTTACATTCATTTTGCGCTTCACCTCACAGCTATAATAAATCCTTTGCGGCGTTTTGTAAAGTAAGCACAATATTGTGCCATAGTTACCGCGAGAAACTATTGACACGCGCAGTTGGCGGATATATAATATTTTAAAGAAATTGAAAGGGTGATTTATATGAAACAGGAGCTTCCGGCTTGCCCGGTTGAAACGACGCTTATGCTTATCTCCGACCGTTGGAAGGTGCTCATTGTGCGCGATTTGCTCACGGGAACAAAGCGTTTCGGGGAGTTGAAAAAATCGGTGGGGACGATTTCGCAAAAGGTGCTGACCTCGAATTTGCGCGATATGGAAGAATCGGGCTTGGTTACGCGCAAGGTCTACGCCGAGGTGCCGCCGAGAGTGGAGTACACACTGACCGAAACGGGCTACAGCTTAAAGCCGATACTTGACGCGATGGACGCATGGGGAACGGAATATAAGGCAAAGAATGCATGAACGATAAAGGAAAGATTTTTGTGTTAGGTTGCAAAAATCTTCCCTCTATGCTTAAGGCGATAGAATAATATATCGGAAAAGTGTGTGCACTAACTTTAGTCATTTATGATTTAGTAATTTACGATTTACTTAATTGTAAATTACTTATCGGTAATACTCATATTTCACCAACCGGCGTCTATGGTGCTTGACATATGGGAGAAAATGATGTAAAATGTATGTAAAGGAAGCACTGACCAATTATAATGTACATATCACGCAGTCGGATTTTTCGGCAGATTGTGTAAAAACGCCGAGTGAATACTTGGTGTATTCGCGAGGCGTTTTTGCGCGATATGACGGAAAAGACGCAAGTGAGATGTGCATTAAGCCGTTAGGCGTTAATTGGTTAGTGCTTCCTAAGAAAAATTTGGACTGCGAGAGGGGCGACGGAGGAATGTTGAAGGCTGATGTGGCGATAGTCGGGAGCGGGGCTTCGGGCTTGTATTGCGCGCTGAATTTGCCGAGAAGCATGAATATTGTCATATTTACAAAGGATGAGGCGGAGAGAAGCGACTCGTTTTTGGCACAGGGCGGCATTTGCGTCCTGAAAGACGAGAGCGATTATGACAGCTATTTTGAGGACACGATGCGCGCCGGACATTATGAAAACGACAAGGAAAGCGTTGAAATAATGATAAGAACGTCTCCCGAAACGATAAAGGATTTGATTGGCTACGGCGTGGAATTTGAACGCGACGAAGAGGGCAATTTGCGCTACACAAGAGAGGGCGCGCACTCGACGGAGAGGATTTTGTTCCATGAGGACGAGACGGGTAAGGCTATCACGTCAAAGCTGCTTGAAAGAGTGCGCGAGCTTGACAATGTGAAGATAATCGAAAAATTCACGATGATAGATATTTTCGAGAAGGATAACACATGCTTCGGCATTGTGGGAATTGATAAGGAAGGCGAAAGAGTTGCGGTTGAGGCTCCCTGCACTGTGTTTGCGACGGGCGGAATTGGGGGACTTTACGTCAATTCGACAAATTACCGTCACCTGACGGGCGACGCGTTGGCAATTTCGATGAAGCACGGCGTGGAGCTTTTGAACGTGGATTACATACAGATACACCCGACGACGTTTTACTCGAAAAATCACGGACGGAGATTTTTAATCTCCGAAAGCGTGAGAGGCGAGGGGGCGCTGCTTTACAACAATTCGGGCGAGAGATTTGTGGACGAGCTTTTGCCGCGCGACGTTGTGACAAAGGCGATAAACGAGCAGATGGCAAAGGAAGGCTCGGTACACGTTTGGCTCGACATGCGCCCAATCGGGGAAAAGACGATTTTGGAGCATTTTCCGCACATTTACGAAAAATGCCTGGAGCACGGATATAACGCGCTTGAAGAGCCCATTCCGGTTTGCCCGGCGCAGCACTATTTTATGGGCGGGACAAAGGTTAATAAGAGTTCAAAGACGACGATGAACGCGCTTTACGCAGTCGGCGAAACGGCGTGCAACGGCGTTCACGGAGCGAACAGGCTTGCGTCAAATTCGCTGTTGGAGTCGCTTGTTTTCGCAAAGAGGGCGGCAAAGGAGATTACGGAGACTTTTGACGCTTTGCAGGAAAACGAAAAGGCTTTGGCTTGCGGAGTGGATTTTGACGCTGTGGCGAAAAGCGAACAATACGCGGATTTGGACAAGATAGAAAAGGAATACAAAAAAGCGGTGCTTGACGAAATTGAAAAGGAGCGAAAGAAACGTGAATAACATAACGATGAAGCTTGTCTGCGACGACTTGATATTGGCAGCGTTGAAAGAGGACATAACGAGCGAGGACATTTCAACCGAAGCGGTGACGAGGGAGAATATGCGCGGCGAAGCGGAGCTTATCTGCAAGGAGGACGGCGTTATCGCGGGGCTTGACGTGTTTAAGAGAGTGTTTGAACTGCTTGACGAAAATACCGAGGTTGAGCTTTACGCAAAGGACGGCGACGAGGTTAAAAATAAGCATCTTTTGGCGAGGATCCGCGGTGATGTAAGAGTAATTCTTTCGGGCGAGAGAACGGCGCTCAACTATTTGCAGAGAATGAGCGGAATTGCGACATATACGCGCGGAGTCGTCAAGCTTTTGGAGGGTACGAAGACAAAGCTTCTCGACACGAGAAAAACTACGCCCAACATGCGCGTTTTTGAAAAATATGCCGTGAAAGTCGGCGGAGGCTGCAACCACCGCTACAACCTTTCGGACGGTGTGCTTTTGAAGGACAACCACATCGGCGCTGCGGGCGGCGTTGCCAATGCCGTGAAGATGGCGAAGGAATACGCGCCGTTCGTGAGAAAAATCGAGGTCGAGGTTGAAAATCTCGACATGGTGAAAGAGGCGCTTGACGCGGGCGCGGACATCATAATGCTCGACAATATGTCCCACGACGACATGGAAAAGGCGGTTGCAATGATAGCGGGACGCGCGCAGACCGAATGCTCGGGCAATGTGACGGCGGAAAACATAAAGAAGCTGACTGATATTGGCGTTGACTTTATTTCAAGCGGCGCGCTGACACATTCGTCGCCGATATTGGACGTGTCGCTGAAAAATTTGCATACGATATGAATAAAAAAACTCCGAACGGTTTGATGTTCGGAGTTTTTAAATTACAAAAATTCTCTCGCGTTTTTCAGGCGGTTCAAACCGTCAATGAGGGTTTTACGGGGGCAGGCGATGTTTATCCGAAGAAAGCTGTCGCCGTCGCCACCGAAGGGGGAGCCGGAGGAAAGGTAGAGACCTGTTTTGGCGCGGATGTTTTTCGCGGCGGTTGAGGCGTCGGAATTAATTTTGAGCCACAGAAGATAGGTCGCCTCGGAGGGAATGAGCGTCGTTTCGGGAAGCTCGCGGGCGATGAAATCCGCGGCGAAAAGCTTATTTTGATAAATATACTCCCTGAACTCGTCCAGCCAATCACCGCCCTTTGTGAATGCGGCAATTGCGGCATCGACCGCAAAGGCGTTGGGCTCGGCAACCTCGTCGGTATTTAACGCGCGCCATACCTTGTGGCGCAATGTGGGGTTCGGAATGAAGACAGCCGAAGTTTGAAGTCCGGCGATGTTAAACGCCTTTGTCGGCGCGACACACACTACGCAATTTCCGCGGCAGTCGTCCGAGACGGAGGCAAAGGGAACATAATCCTTGCCGGGGTCGGTGATGTCGCAGTGAATTTCATCCGACAAAACGACTACGTTATATTTTCGGCAAAGCTCACCTATCCTGAAAAGCTCGTCACGGCTCCATATTCTGCCGACGGGGTTGTGAGGATTGCACAAAATCATAAGCGACGTTTGGGGGTCCGAAAGCTTTTCCTCTAAATCCTCAAAGTCGATTGAAACGCCGGATTTATCGTATTTAAGAAAATTTTGCAGAACGACTCTGCCGTTGTTTAAGACGGAATTGAAAAAGATGTTATAAACGGGTGTTTGCAAGACTACTTTTTCCGCGGGGGTCGTGAGCTTTCGCACGACGGAGGAAATGGTGGGAATGACGCCGGTTGAAAAGATGAGCCAATCCTTTTGAATGGTGAAATTGTGGCGCGTCTGCCAGTGGGAAATATAAGCTTCATACCATTCGTCGGGAATTATTGTATAGCCGAAAACGCCGTGTTCGGCGCGTTTTTTTATCGCGTCGGAGACGGCGGGGGCTGTTTTGAAATCCATGTCGGCAACCCACATGGGCAGTTCGTTTTCGGCGACGTCCCATTTGAGCGAATTTGTATTGCGCCGATCTACGGGGGTGTCAAAATCGTATTTCATGTTCAAAATCCTTTCAAGCACATTTGAAATCAGAAGTACAAATAATTTTCGTTTTCGCGGGATCTACGTCATCCTTGTTGATTGTAAGCTCTCCGATGTAGTCGGCGCGGATTGTGCCGGAGGAGGGGTTGAGCACGCTGTCAATGCCGCCGTCAATCTCGGCGTCGACCGATGAATATTCAAAGGCGAGGGTTGTATTTATAAGCTTACAGTTTTTGAGCGTGAGATTTTCTATATAGCAAAGCCCCTGCAGGCTTTCGATTGTGCAGTTTATGAGGGTGAGGTTTTTGCTGTTCCAGCCCAAATATTCGCCGGAAATAAAGGAATCGTAAACGGTGATGTTTTCGCCGTTCCAGAAGGCGTCCTTTGAAAGAAGGCGGGAGGAGCGAATTTCGACGTTTTTTGCACCGTCAAAGGAATAGTTGCCGTAGAGCGTGAGATTTGAGGCGGTAATATTAGAGCAGTTCATTGCAAAATAATCGCCCTTGGCGGTGACGTTTTCAAGCTTGACATTGTCACAGCTCCACAGTGTTTCCTCGGCGTTGGGGAAAGATGTGTTTTTGATTGTGAGATTACGGCAGCGGCGAAAATTTTTCGGCGCTTCGATTGCGCAGTCCTCAACAGAAATGTTATCGGTGTACCACACGCCGGCGCGGCCCATCTCAAACCATGTGCAGTTTTTGACGTATATGTCTTTGCAGTACCAAAGCGGATATTTCCACTTGAACATGCTGTTGTAAAGCTCGATATTGCGGCTCTCTTTGAGCGGCGATTCACCGTCATTAAAAATAGTGTCGTAAATTTTCAAATCGTTTGCTTTGAAAAGGGCGCGCTCGCCTGTGAGGTATGCCCTTGTTATGTCCTTGCTCATTGAAAAAACTCCTTGTGAAAAATATGTACAGAAGGTATTAC
>JAJQCX010000125.1 GCA_021202495.1 Clostridia bacterium
CGGAGTGGGTTCGGATTCCGGCAACCCGGCGTTCTCGGCTTACAACTGGGGCAGCGCTCTTACATCGCCCGACCGTATCGGTATTGCGATTGTAGATGTTCCTTCGGACTTTAATGAAAAAACGCAGACATATGAACTCACGGCGACACAGCTTCGCGCATATGCGGACGTCAATAAGAACTTGAACACATATTTTTACATTGTTTCGATTGACGATTACAACAATCTTGACGTTTCGGACAATGACGCAATTGCGGCTCTCTTTGACGACAGCTACATTGCGACATACAACAAGACGGAAAATGATGACGATAAGACATCGGCAACAGTGTCCTACACGCTTGACGCGGACGATATTTCAAGCTATGCGGGACAGACGGTTGTAATCATCGGCACAAGCACGATAGGTTTGTACGGACTTGACAGTGATATTGCGATTGAAGCAGTGGATAAGGATTACGGCGTTGAGCTTTACGCGGGTGCGCAGATTCGTGTGGGCGAAGGCTTTAATGAGAGTACACAGGATCTTCTCGGAGACAGCGGACTTCGCTTTATCGCGGTAGTTGACACGAATAATACGATGGCGGCAGAGGCGGAGTCGTATGGTATTGCGATATTCGACGGCGGATTTAACACGACCGCGTTTGAAGCTTTGGATGATGATGCTCTTGCAGAATTGAAAGCGCAAGACCCGGCTGTAACAATACCCGCGACGAATTATCAGAATGATAGTCAAACCGTATTCACGGCGGCGATTACGAACATCCAAGAATCGAACTACAACAGAATTTACATTGCGGTGCCTTATGTTATAGTTGACAGTACGACATATTACAACTGGGATGCGGCTGTCGCGAGAACGCCGTATCAGGTTGCGAAGGGCATACTTGTGAACGGAACGACAACTGACGGTTACAGTGAATCGACGACCGATACGGAAGCGCTCATAAATGTGCTTAACGTTTACACTAATAAGACCGGCGCGAGAGTTACAATAGCAAACAGTGATCGCAGCAGCTTGGCAGCCGTTACATACGCGAACGGTGCGGAAGCGTTCTTCGAGATTACCAGCGAAACGGACAGCAGCGATAATTATGTATTTACGCTTACGCCGACGGATGGCAGCAGCGCGGTATTCTATGATTACGCGGTTGATTATTTCAGAATAAACAACGCGAGCGCTTCGACATTTGAAAGTGCGATAAGCGGCGCAAGTGTTGATCTTGATGATGAAGGTAATATTGTAATTACGGTTCCGGCAAGTGAATAATTCAATTGGCTGAGTGATTGAGAAATCACGGAAAAAAGGGGTTCTTCAGAAAAAGGGGAACCCCCTTTTTCAAGTTTGGAGTGTGAAGTGTGAAGTGTGGAGTGTGAAGTGTGGAGTGTGGAGTGTGGAGTTGAGGTACAAATTCGGCGGAGCCGAATTTGAATTGACGCGGGGCTCACGCGGCAAGCGTGCCGCTTGAGGCATTTTCGCGAGGGAATGCGGCGGGGGGAGTTTACTGTGCGGTCGCGGTTTATAATACGGCGGTAAACCGTGGGCGGAGACAAGATGTGCCCGTACAACCGCGACAGCGAGGACGGTCAAGCGGGACGCTTGCGGGAGGGAAAATGAAAAAATGTGTTTTGACGAAAAAAGAAAGGGGTGAAAACGGATGAGTACATATGCGTATATGCCGGGGAAGGATGAGAAGATGAGGGAGGCGTTTATCAGGATAGGAGTTCCCGAGGAAAACATATTTGCCGACACGTGGGAGAAGGGGAACGGGACGGAATACAAGCGGCTTTTGCGCCGAGTAAAAAAGGGGGATGTGCTGTATGTGCAAAGTCTTGACGCGTTCGGCATGAGTATGCGTGAAATTTTGAATCAATGGCGCAGTTTGACGAAGGATCGGGGTGTGGACATTGCGGCGCTGAATTCTCCGCTCATTGACACGAGGCTCGCAAAGGAGGTGAGCGGGTCGCTGGTTAGCGACGTTGTGGCGGAAATACTTTCGTTTGCCGCGCACGACGAGTATGACAGGCAGCGCATGGTGCAAATGGCGGGGATAGAGCGCGCGAAAAAAAGAGGCGTCCACTGCGGCAGAGCGCCGAGACCGCTGCCCGAAAATTTCGACGAGGTTTACGGGAAGTGGAAGAAGGGAAAAATCACAGCCGTGGAGGCGGCAAAACAATGCAATATGCCGGTTTCGACGTTTCGGTATCGGGCGAAAAACAGTGGTCAGTGATTAGTGGGCAGTGATTAGTTGAGCGGGCAAATTTCGCGGTGCGGAATTTGCCCGCTCGGTCAGCCCTGCGGGCGCGGGAATGTTTTGCGGAAAGAATGCTTGAATTTTTGCGGTGGGCATAGTATAATATAAAAAAGGGGGCAGAAGGCTATGACTGCAATCAGTGCGACAAGTGCGAGAAAAAATTTGTATCAATTGATTTCCGATGTGAATGCCAACAGCATGGCGGTTACGATTACAAACAGCAAGGGAAAGAACGCGGTGCTGCTATCCGAGGACGATTGGAACGCAATACAGGAGACCTTATATTTGAATTCAATCCCCGGCATGGCTGAAAGCATTATTGAAGCGAAGAATGAACCGATAGAAGATTCGGCAGTATATGAAGAGGATGAAGAATGGTGAAGTATCAGGTTTGTTTTTCCAAAAGAGCCGAAAAAGATAAGGAATTATTAAAAGGCGCCGGACTTGATAAAAAAGCAAAGGAGCTTATAAAAATAGTTTCGGAAAATCCTTTTCAAAATCCGCCGCCATATGAGAAGCTGTTGGGAAATCTCGCCGGCAGCTATTCCCGCCGTGTGAATTTACAGCATCGGTTTGTGTATGAGGTATTGGAAAACACGCAAAAATTAACGGACGCCGAGGGAAATGAATATTTGGGTATTGTGCGCGTCTTGAGAATGTGGACGCATTATGAGTAAGGTTATTTAGAAAAGCAGCTGTATCAAAAACCAAGTTTGGTTTTTGATACAGCTGCTTTGAGTATTCATGAGGTGTTTTTAATTTTATTTAAGGCGATACTTTCTGTTGCGATTGCCGCCGAGGGGGATAATGATGCCTTCGGCAACAAGTTTTGAAAGAATTACTTTTACTCTTGAAATTTTAACGCCGAGAATGGCAACAAAATCTTCGCTCGCTGCGGTATCGTTGTTTTGCAAATATTCGATAATAAGATTTTTTTGATTCTCGTATTTTCCTGACATTTTTTTATCGCCACTGTTATCGCCACTGTTATCGCCACTGTTATCACCACTGTTCATTGCTGCTGTTTCGGGAAATTTGAAAGTAACTTTCATAAAGTGAGAGCTGAAATCAAATATGGATTTATCATAGGCAGACAATATTCTTTCCATGCCGCTGCCGAGCTGTTCGACCAAGCCGACGTCTTTAAAAATGCGCATTAGCTCGCGGTTACGCGGTTTTGAGCAGCAGGAGAAAAATTCCTCTTCGGACAACCCGTCTGTTAAGCCGCCGTATGACGTTATTACAAATCTGTCGGAAAAAATCTCAAACAGCGGGGGAACGTCTGATGAATAGTCATTATGAACGATCGCGTTGATTATCGCTTCGCGGAGCGCAACGCTGTTGACGAGTTTTTCCTCTATGCGGGTTTTTGATGTGATTTTTGCCCGCGTGATGTTTTCAATGTTAAACTTATCAAGAACGCTTTTGGTGGCTTTTATGAGCGAACAATATCCGTATTCTTCGTTTTCGATTAAGTCCACTTTATTTGTACCCGCATATTTTGCGACTTTTATAGAGGTTGAATTTTCGTCGGCGAGAAGGTATGCGACATAATTATCCTCTCCGCTTTTTGTTACAAGCTCAAGGCTTTGCTTGAATTTTGCGTTTAGATTCAGCCCGCGTTCCTGATAGTAAATTTTAAGCTGCTCGAAAGTGAGGTTTGCTCTGGGAGATTCGATTTTGCTCAGAGAATTGCGGGTGCGTTTTGAAAACAATTCATTTATCATGTAGCCCGTCATGTGCTGAACGCCGCTGCCTGTGCGAATGAAGCAGCCTTCTTCGCTCATACCTTTTGAACGCAGATAGTAGGGCTTTTCGTTTCCGCTGGAAAGAATGATTTTGATAACGCGCGTCCCGCGCATTTCTTCAATTACAACATCGTACAGTCCGAGAGTTGAGGGCTGTATATTGTTTTTTATTCTGTCGCTTATTTTCAATTGTGTTTCGTCAATGTCAGGCACGCCGACGGGAGCGCCGGTATCGTCAACGCCGATGTAATTAAGCATAAGGGAGTCGAACCCGATACGGTTTTTAGAGACAGAGCTTCCGCGATACTTGCCAAAATGCTCGTTAATGCACAAAGCATTGCCTGCGCATTTTGCCTGCGTCTGGCGAAAGCTCTGCCACTAAAAACTCCTTCGGACTTTAAGCCGTTCACGGCTTCGTCTGTCAAGGCGACGCCGCGCGGATAATGCTTTCCGCATATCAAGCGGTGTCAACGCCGAGAGACGGAGCCGTGGACGGCTTAAAGCGCATTGGGTTCGACTCCCTTATGCTTATTCCGCCTTCGCGATAGTTCAAAAAGGCAATGACCTCGCGCTCCAATTTGTCATTTAATTGAGATTTGAATTCAATTCTGTTTGATTCGTGCATGGTATCACCTATGTTTATTATTGACAAATTTTTGTGCAAATTTCAAGTTTATTTCTCCAAGTTTTCGCGGGCAATCGAGAGCATCAGTTTGATGCGGTTTTCTTGGTTTACTCTGGTGGCGGAGGGGTCGTAGTCAATGGGGACTATGTTGGCATTGGGATAGAGCTCTCTTATTTTGCGAACCATGCCTTTGCCGACGATGTGGTTGGGAAGGCAGCCGAACGGCTGGGCGCAGACAATGTTTTCATAGCCCATCTTTACCAAATCAATCATTTCGGCGGTGAGAAGCCAGCCTTCGCCCATTTTGCTGCCGTAGCCTATGACGCCCTTGGCGTTTTCCTTGGTGTGAGCATAGGGCATGGGAGGAACAAAATTGGGATATTTGGAGAAGGAGTCAATCATTGCCTTTTCAAACTTTGTGAAAAAGTCGAACAGGAATTGACACACGGCTTTCTTTAAACCGCTGCCACCGTAGAGGCGAATGTCGTCAAGGCGATTGTCGACCTTAAAGAGCATGAAGCCCATGACGCCCGGGAGCATGACCTCACAGTCCTCCGAGGCTAAAAATTCTTCAAGGTTGTTGTTGCCGAGGGAGGAATATTTAACATAGATTTCGCCTACGACACCCACTTTGACCTTGGGGGTTTTGTTGACCTCGATTTTCGCAAAGTCGGCGACGATCTTGTCGATGTTTTTATAGATTGACTTAAATGAAAAGTGAGATGTTGCGGAAAGTGACGACGCGAGAGAGGCGGTGTATTTTTCAACAAGAGCGATTGTTTCGCCTTTATTGACCTCGTAGGGGCGAACCTGATTTTTGAGAAGCATTAAAACGTCGCCGTAGACAAGGCACGCCATGGCGCGGGTCATGAGAGGGAACGTCAATGAAAAGCCGCTGTTTTTTTCAAGACCCGAAAGGTTGAGGCTTATTACGGGAACGCTCTCAAAGCCCGCTTTTTTGAGCGCCTTGCGGAGAAGATGAATGTAGTTTGACGCGCGGCAGCCGCCGCCTGTTTGAGTTATCATGAGGGCGGTTTTGCTGACGTCGTATTTGCCGCTTTTGAGAGCCGCAATCATCTGCCCTATGACAAGAAGGGCGGGATAGCAGGTGTCGTTATGTACATACATAAGACCTTCCTGAACAACCTCCTCGCTGCGGTTTTTGAGCACCTCCAGCTTGTAACCGAAGGAGCGGAAAACCTCGACTAAAATGTCGAAATGAGTTTCGAGCATGTAGGGAACAAGAATGGTATGCGTCTTTTTCATTTCCTTTGTAAATTCAACGTGCTGCTGTGCCATTTCAGACGCTCCTTTCGATTATATTGCCGCCAAAAGACTTCTGAGGCGGATTTTTACCGCGCCGAGATTTGTTATCTCGTCGATTTTTATTTGAGTGTATATTTTGCCCTTTTCCTCCAGAATGGAGCGAACCTCGTCGGTGGTGATGGCGTCGACGCCGCAGCCGAAGGAGACGAGCTGAACGAGCTCCATGTCGGGCCGGGTGGTGACGTATTTTGCAGCGCGGTAAAGGCGGGAATGGTACGTCCACTGATCAAGAACCGTGGTTGGAATTTTATCGACCTTATCGCAGACGGCGTCCTCGGTGACGAGAGCGACGTCGAAGTTACATATGAGCTTATCGATGCCGTGGTTAATTTCGTTATCGACATGGTAGGGTCTGCCGGAGAGAACGATGATGTGCTTGCCCTCTTGGCGTGCGCGGGCAATGATTTCATCACCCTTAGATCTAACGGCGGCAAGATATTTGTCGCGCTCGGCATAGGCGGCGGTTGCCGCTTTTTTGACCTCTCCGAGAGTTACGGAAGGGAAATAGCGCGTCAAAATCGCGTGCATTTTCTTCGGAAAATCCTTCGGGCGATGGATGCCGACATAGTCATAAATGTAATTCACGTTTGAAATTTCGCCGCAGTTTGCCGCGATGACCTCGGGGTAATAGGCAACGACGGGGCAATTGTAGTGATTTGAGGATTTATGCTCATCAAAATTGTAGGACATGCAGGGGTAAAAAATTGTTTTTACGCCGCTGTCAACGAGCGATCTGATGTGCCCGTGCATAAGCTTTGCGGGGAAACACACCGTGTCCGACGGAATTGTCGCCTGACCCTTGAGGTAAAGCGAGCGCGAGGAGCGCGGACTTGCGACAACCTCAAAGCCGAGCTTTGTAAAGAAAGCGTGCCAAAAGGGCAGAAGCTCGAACATATTGAGCCCCATGGGAAGACCTATTTTGCCGCGCGCGCCGGGGATGGGCTTGTAAGCGTCCAAAAGCTCGTTTTTATAGGCATAGAGGTTGAGCCCGTTGTCGGGAGCCTTTTTCGTGACGGGGCGTTCGCAGCGGTTGCCGCTGATGAAACGTCTGCCGCCGGCGAAGGTGTTGACGGTTAAAAGACAGTTATTTGTGCAAAGACCGCAGTTGACGGTTCTTGCGCTGTGGGAAAAGCTCTTGAGCTCGTCAAGAGAGAGGAGCGAGCTTTTGCTTGCGTTTTTCGACTTGGCGTAGAGCGCAGCGCCATATGCGCCCATGAGCGCCGAAACGGAGGGGCGAACGACTTCAACCTCCATTTCCTGCTCGAAGGCGCGGAGAACGGCGTCGTTTAAAAACGTGCCGCCCTGAACGACGATGCGTTTGCCGAGCGCCTCCTTTGAGGAGGGGCGAATTACTTTATAAATCGCGTTTTTGACAACGCTGGTGGAAAGACCGGCCGAAATGTCCTCAATCGTCGCGCCGTCTTTTTGCGCCTGCTTGACCGACGAATTCATAAACACCGTGCATCTTGAACCGAGGTCGACGGGATTTTTCGCGTAAAGACCGAGGTGGGCAAAACCCGCAATGTCGTAGCCGAGGGCGTTGGCGAACGTTTGAAGAAACGAGCCGCAGCCGGAAGAGCAGGCTTCGTTGAGATAGATGTTGTCGATAGCGCCGTTCTTTATTTTAAAGCACTTCATGTCCTGCCCGCCGATGTCGATGACAAATTCGACGTCGGGCATAAACTTTTTCGCGGCGGTGAAGTGGGCAACTGTTTCGACGATGCCGAAGTCGGCGCGGAACGCGTTTTTGATGATGTCTTCTCCGTAGCCTGTGACGGCGGAGGAGGCAATTTCAATGTCGGGGCGTTCTTCATATATTTTCAAAAGAATGTCCTTAATTATCGGAACGGGGTTGCCGCTGTTGGGCGAATACTGCGAAAAGAGAATATTTTCATCCTCGTCGATAACGACGCACTTGACAGTTGTGGAACCGGCGTCGATACCGAGATAGACCTTGCCGTTAGCTTCGGCAAGCGATTTTTGAGGAACGGTCGCTTTTTTGTGGCGAAGTTCAAAGGCTTTGTATTCGTTCTCGTTTTTGAAAAGCGGGGAAAGCGTGTTAAATTCACCGCCGCCGCTGTAGGCGGAAATGCCGTCAATCACATGGTTTATATCAATTTGACTGTCGGCGCAGAACGCCGCGCCGAGAGCAACATAGAAAAGCGAATTTTCGGGGCAGGTGCCCTTGCGTCCGAGAGCGGAATCGAAAAGGTCGCGCAAAGTTGAGAAGAACGTGAGCGGACCGCCCAGGTAGACAACGTTGCCCTCAATGGGACGCCCCTGGGCGAGACCGCCGATTGTCTGATTTACAACGGCGTCGAAAATGCTGGCGGAAACGTCGTATTTATTCGCGCCCTGGTTCAAAAGCGGCTGAACGTCGCTCTTGGCGAAAACGCCGCAGCGCGAAGCAATTGTGTAGATGCGCTCGTGCTTTGCCGCGTATTCGTCCATTTCGGTGGGTGTGAGGTGAAGAAGGGTCGCCATTTGGTCGATGAACGCGCCGGTGCCGCCCGCGCATGAGCCGTTCATTCGAACCTCGCACGCGCCTTGAAGAAAAAGAATTTTCGCGTCTTCGCCGCCGAGCTCGATAATTACATCCGTGCCGGGGAGGAGCTTATTTGCCGCGGCGCGCGTGGCGTAGACCTCCTGCACGAACATCGCGCCCGCGCTTTCGGCAATGCCCATGCCGGCGCTGCCGGAGACGGCAAAATAGACGTTTTTCATATCGGGAAACTGCGCCTTAACCCTTTGAAGAAGCTCGGCGCTCTTTTGTTTTATCTGCGAAAGATGACGCTCATACGAGGAAAAAATGATTTCGTCGTTGTCGTTTAAAACGACACATTTGAGCGTTGTTGAGCCTATGTCAAGACCGATGCGCACAAAAATCACAGCCTTTCATTTTTTGCAGTTCAGCCGCTTCGCGGCTGAACACGGGGACAAGCTCCGCTTTCCCCGTAAACCTCTTTTCACATCGCGCGCTTACGCTTACGCCTGCCTACGGC
>JAJQCX010000147.1 GCA_021202495.1 Clostridia bacterium
GAGTAGTAGGGACGCATCTTGCTCCGCCCGCGTTCTTCCCCCATGCTTCCGTCACCCACGCACCTTTCAGCAAGCGTTTTTATTAAATTTCATTTATTATAACTGCGCTGTTACCATGTCGTAAACACCGATTTCGGGTCAACCGCTTTTCCGTTTTTGGTCACTTCCAAGTGCAAATGATGTCCCGATGCATTTCCGCTGTAACCGCTGTAGCCCAGCAAATCACCCTGTTTAACCGTTTTCGTCTTTAATGTCAATACGCCGTCACTGCCGGAGCAAGGATATGACAGAGATTGCGTTATGGTCAAGCTGACTCCGTTAAATTTGCTCAAATGGCACATTTTAATCTTATACACTCCGTCACTCGATGTAAATTCGACGTAGTTTCCGTAACTTGACAGTTTCTTTGTACCCCCGCTGTTTCTGTACGCCTGTTTGAACACAACGGTGCCGTCCGCCGGCGCATACACAGCCACGCTTCCGCCCGTCTTATAGTCACAGTAATAGCCGTTTGTTTTGGTTGAACTGCTTGTTGTTATGCTTCCCTTCAACGGATATAATAATTTTGTACTCGTGTTCGAACTGCTTGAGCTGCTCGGAATAGCGCTCGTTTTAATCCATCCCATTTTATAGCCGCCCGAGATGGGATATATTACCTGTGTATAATTTCCTGACGTTGCTGTCTTATAGCACTTATCGCCCTTGGAAATCGAGCCGAGCGTATTTGACGTGCTTGCGCGGCGGTATGTCGTTATTTTTGCCGTCGCCGTAAACGTTCCGCTTGCGGAATTTACTTTGCCGCTCGTTATTGCCGTTCTTGCCACATATCCGGTCTTCGTGCCTCCGCTGATGGGATAGTTCACCTTAAAGCGGTCACTGCTCGAATCGTAGCCCTTTATCGTCACCAAATCCGCGGCGTAAATTGTGCCGTATTTTGCCGTCGATGTTGTCGTTTGATAAACAACTGTGTTGTTGCCCGTCGACAGACAATACGTCTGAATGCCGCTCGTCGCGGGCCAATTTGTCGCCGCATAAGACGGCAGTACCATCATTCCCAAAGTCAATGTCAATGTCAGCATAAGCGCAAAAATCTTTCTCATTGTTTTCATAATATAAAACCTCTCTTTTTATTTTTTTAAACTGCCCATAAATTATTCTATATGTCACGCTTCACAAGCCTTCGTTATCGTTTCAATCATCAAACACCTCCTTTCCTTATCCGCGCTTTGGCGGTTCCTCTTCCTCCGCCGTTAATCTTCTTTGCACCGTACCCTCACATCCTTTCTCACTGTGGCATATTCTTTTTTACTTCCCAATCGAATCATTCACCGCAATCCTCTCAACTTTTACCTCCGCATTTGTCATATCGTTTCACCTCCTTCGCCTTAAAATAAAGATTCACCCAAAGAACGAATTATGAATCTTCGGAAAACCGCGGAACCCGATTCGCAATTCTCATCACGCCGCGATTGCCTTTCGATGTAATTATTATAGCGTTTCTCCGGTCAAACGTCAAGAAAGTTAAGTCCAACTGTTTCAAAACTCAACTATATTCTGTCCAATTAATCGTTTATTTGTTAAATCATCCATGCAGAAAAATCAAATTGACTTGCAAGGCTCACCGTAAACCGTCGAAATGCAAAAAAACGCGCAAAAAAAAGACTGCGGCGGGCGCTCCCCGCCGCAGTCGGAATTTCAATCCGTTGACCATAAGAGGCTCAAGAAATTCTCAAAATGTATTCTTCGAGATTATCATAGCTTAAAACCTCATCGCTCAGCAACACATTTCGCACCATCTCAACATTTCCCGAAAAATACGCGCCGATAATCTCTTCTTCCGCTATTCCCGCCCGCATACAATTCCTGTCCGTAATCTCATTGAAAATTTTTTGGCTTTTCCGCAGCGGAATTTGCCCGGCATTCATCAAACAGGCAAAGCAGCGTGTTGCATACTCGTTAAACCACTCGTTGACACGTGCATTACCGTTAAATTTTATTTTTCTCAAATATCCCGCTCGTTCCTCATAGAAATATTCATTAATGCCGTATGTGTGTCTCCACAATCCCGCATCCTCATCCTTCAAGCGTACATAGTCCCCAATCGAAAGCAAGTGGCAAATTTCATGCATTGCCGTCCACATCTCTTTTATCCGGTCTCCGTTCCAAAACGTCAAATCGCCCAGCAGCATCACCGGACGAATATATTTCAGCTCATCCCCGATGCACATCGGAACAACATCAATCGCCTGAGGCTCGCTTCTCACCTCTCGTCGAAAAACACTTTCTCCCGCCTCGTCTTTAAATGCAATTTCAGTAAAATCCGTTTCGGAATTTGGATAATACACGCATACGTTTTCCAAAAGAGAGCATATGCGCCCGTATTGACATTGCGTCAATCCGTATTCGTTTCTCCGCAAAACGCTCTTGAACCATTCCACGGTTTTTTGAAGATCCATAATCGTTCCCTCCGCTTTTTATTCACTCTACCATTTAAAGTGGTCATAGCAGGCTTCGGCATCACGTTTCGTCGCGGCATTGTAATATCTGCACCAGCCATCTTCATAATTTTCAAACCACTTACACTGCATACAGGTGTGTTCCCACCACCGACAAACATTAATCTCACATCCGGGACATGTTCTCTCTTCAACTTTTACCTCGGTATTTGTCATATCGTTTCACCTCCTTTACCTTAAAATAAAGATTCACTCCAAAGAACGAATTATGGATCTTCGAAAAACCGCGGAACCCGATTCGCAATTCTCATCACACCGCGATTGCCTTTCGATATGGATATTATATTATTTCTCAAATCAAACGTCAAGGGGCATTGCGTGAGCATTAGTCAAATTGTTTTGCAATTCGTCTATTAATACTCCAACTGACTTTTATTTTTGCCAATCAACCATGTAAAAATGTCAAACTCACTTTTAAAGCGCCGCCTCAAACCGATGCAACAGAAAAAAACGCACAAAAAGAGACCGTCGAAAGCGCTTCCCTCCGCAGTCTCCTTATGCATTTTTTTCCATCCTTTAATCCTTTCCCTATGTTTGTTTTTGTGCTATTTTTAACATGAAAAATCATACTCCCGCAGCGGGCGCGCTCGAAATTTGCAAATAATCAATCAGCGCCGCTTCAAGCAAACGGGAATAATTCACATTCCGTTCTTCCGCCGTCTAACTTATTGTGCAACCGCACCGCAGCTTTTTCCGCCGCACTGTATCGCAAAAATCCTCCGAGGGAAACCTCGGAGGATTTTTTATACCGTAATTTTAAATTACTCAACAATCGCGGAAACGACGCCGGAACCAACCGTTCTGCCGCCCTCGCGGATAGCGAAGCGGAGACCTTCCTCGATAGCGATGGGCTTTGTGAGCTCAACGTTTATACGAGCGTTGTCGCCGGGCATGCACATTTCAACGCCGGGATCAAGGTTGATAACACCTGTAACGTCTGTTGTTCTGAAATAGAACTGCGGACGATAGTTGGTGAAGAACGGTGTGTGACGACCGCCCTCATCCTTTGTAAGGACGTAGATCTCACCCTTGAACTTTGTGTGAGGATGAATTGTGCCGGGCTTTGCAAGAACCTGACCACGCTCGATCTCGTCGCGCTGTACGCCACGAAGAAGAGCGCCGATGTTGAAGCCCGCAACAGCCTCGTCAAGAGACTTACGGAACATTTCGATACCGGTAACAACAACCTTACGAGCCTCGTCAGCAAGACCAACGATTTCAACTTCCTCGGAAATCTTAAGCGTACCACGCTCTACACGGCCCGTAGCAACAGTACCACGGCCTGTGATTGTGAATACGTCCTCGACAGGCATAAGGAAGGGCTTATCTGTCGGACGCTGCGGTGTCGGGATATACTCGTCAACAGCGTTCATAAGCTCAACGATGGGAGCATAAACGGGATCGTTGATGTCTGTAGATGTGCTCTCAAGAGCCTGAAGAGCCGAACCGCAAACGATCGGAACGTCGTCTCCCGGGAACTCATACTCGTTAAGAAGGTCTCTGATTTCCATTTCAACGAGCTCAAGAAGCTCATCGTCGTCAACCTGATCCTTCTTGTTCATGAATACAACAATGTAGGGAACGCCAACCTGACGAGCGAGCAGGATGTGCTCTCTTGTCTGGGGCATGGGACCGTCAGCCGCGGAAACAACGAGGATAGCGCCGTCCATCTGAGCAGCACCGGTGATCATGTTCTTAACATAGTCGGCATGTCCGGGGCAGTCAACGTGAGCATAGTGACGAGTGTCCGTTTCATACTCAACGTGAGCGGTGGATATTGTGATTCCTCTTGCCTTCTCTTCGGGAGCCTTATCAATCTGGTCGTAAGCTGTGTAGTTAGCCTGACCCTTGAAGCCGAGAACCTTAGTGATAGCCGCCGTAAGAGACGTCTTGCCGTGGTCAACGTGACCAATGGTACCAATGTTTACATGGGGCTTGGTATTTTCGTATTTAGCCATTGCCATTGTGGGATTCCTCCTTATATTTTTTTAATTATTTGACTATATTGTAGTACAGATTGCCTTAAAAATCAATAGTTTTTTAAGTTAAATCAGTCTTTTTTGCGGTCGCTGATAACAGCTTCCATAATATTCTTCGGCACTTCCGCGTAATGCGAGGGCGTCATGGTGTAGTTGCCGCGTCCCTGCGTTCTGCTGCGCAAGTCCGTCGCATAGCCGAACATTTCCGAAAGCGGAACGAATGCGTGAATAGCCTGCGCGCCCTTTCTCGCTTCCATACCCTGGATGAGACCTCTGCGCGAGTTGATATCGCCCATAACGTCGCCCATATACTGCTCGGGCACCGTAACGTCAACCTGCATGATGGGTTCCTTCAAAACGGGATCCGCCTTCTTGCAGCCTTCCTTGAACGCCATCGAAGCGGCAATCTTGAATGCCATTTCCGAAGAGTCGACTTCGTGGTAGCTGCCGTCGAACAGCGTAACTCTCACGTCAACAACGTTGTAGCCCGCGAGTACGCCGGACTGCATAGCGCCCTGAACACCCGCGTCAACAGCCGGGATGTATTCCTTCGGAATAGCGCCGCCGACAATCTTGTTGACAAATTCATATCCTGCACCCGGCTCAAGCGGCTCGAGCTCCAGGAATACGTGACCGTACTGACCTTTACCGCCGCTCTGACGAGCATACTTGTGCTCAATCTTAACAGACTTTCTGATAGTCTCCTTGTAAGCAACCTGCGGCTTACCGACGTTTGCCTCGACCTTGAACTCGCGGAAAAGACGGTCAACGATGATTTCAAGGTGCAGCTCGCCCATGCCGGCGATGATTGTCTGCCCTGTTTCCTCATC
Source organism: Clostridia bacterium (assembly GCA_021202495.1). Taxonomy (GTDB): domain Bacteria; phylum Bacillota; class Clostridia; order UMGS1883; family UMGS1883; genus JAJQCX01. Next base: position 5,326 of record JAJQCX010000147.1, read on the forward strand.
GGTATATGTCTTAAACGTCGGATCCTCTTCGGCAAGCTTGGAAAGGGCAATGCCCATCTTCTCCTGCGCAGCCTTCGTCTTGGGCTCAATCGCAACTCTGATAACGGGCTCCGGGAATACCATCTGCTCCAAGATAACGGGATTGTTTCTGTCGCAAAGCGTGTCGCCTGTCGTTGTATTCTTCAAACCTACAGCCGCCGCGATGTCGCCGGAATAAACAATATCGATATCCTTTCTGTTATTCGAGTGCATCTGCAAAATGCGTCCTATTCTCTCCTGTGCGTCCTTGTTCGCGTTATATACGTTAGAACCGGACGTCAGTGTACCGGAATAAACTCTGAAGAATGTCAGCTTACCAACATACGGGTCTGTCATAATCTTGAACGCGAGCGCGGAGAACGGCTCGTCGTCGCTCGAATGTCTGACAGTCTCTTCCTCTGTTCCGGGAACAATGCCCTTGATTGCCGGAACGTCTGTCGGCGCGGGCATATAATCAACAATTGCGTCCAAAAGCTTCTGCACGCCCTTGTTGCGGTACGATGTTCCGCAAACAACAGGAACAATGTGGTTTTCAATCGTACCCTTGCGGATAGCCGCCTTGATTTCGGGAATTGTTATTTCCTGTCCGTCAAAGTACTTTTCCATCAATTCTTCGTCAAGCTCCGCAACGGCTTCCATGAGCGCCTCGTGATATTCCTCAGCGCTGTCCTTCATGTCGTCGGGGATTTCCTCAACTCTGATATCCTTACCTATATCGTCGTAATATACATACGCCTTCATTTCCAACAGGTCTACGATACCCTTAAAGGTATCCTCCGCGCCTATCGGAAGCTGAATGGGCACAGCGTTGCACTGCAGCCTGTCCTTCATCATGTCGACAACGTTATAGAAGTCCGCGCCCATGATGTCCATCTTGTTTACATAGGCCATACGCGGAACCTTATACTCGTCCGCCTGTCTCCAAACAGTCTCGCTCTGGGGCTCAACGCCGCCCTTTGCGCAGAACACCGTCACGCTGCCGTCAAGCACACGGAGCGATCTCTCAACCTCGACCGTGAAATCAACGTGTCCGGGCGTATCGATGATGTTAATGCGGTGGTCGTTCCAATGAACGGTGGTAGCCGCGGAGGTGATTGTGATACCTCTCTCCTGCTCCTGCTCCATCCAGTCCATTGTCGCGGCGCCGTCATGAACCTCACCTATTTTATAGTTGACGCCCGTATAGTACAAAATTCTCTCGGTCGTAGTAGTCTTACCGGCGTCAATATGCGCCATGATGCCTATATTTCTTGTTTTTTCAAGCGAATATTCTCTTGGCATAATTAACTCCTTTCAGCAAGTTAAAACTACCAGCGATAATGTGCGAAAGCTCTGTTAGCTTCGGCCATCTTGTGTGTTTCTTCCTTCTTCTTGACAGCTCCGCCAAGATTGTTCGTAGCGTCAAGTATTTCTCCCGCCAAACGCTCGCACATTGTTCTCTCGCTGCGCTTTCTTGCGTAAGCCGTCAGCCAGCGGAGACCGAGCGTCTGTCTGCGTTCGGGGCGAACCTCCATGGGAACCTGGTACGTTGCGCCGCCGACTCTTCTTGCTTTAACTTCAAGCACGGGCATGATGTTGTCCATCGCCTGACGGAAAACCTCAAGCGCGTCCTTGCCTGTCTTCTCCGCAACAATTTCAAATGCTCCGTAAACGATTCTCTGGGCAACACCCTTCTTACCGTCGAGCATGATGTTGTTGATAAGTCTTGTGACCACCTTGTCGTTGTACATGGGGTCGGGTAAAACGTCTCTTTTGGGAATAAAACCTCTTCTCGGCACTATTCTTCCCTCCTTCACAAAATTTAAATGAATTCACAGGTACTCTGCGGAAAAATTTCCGCCGTCAGTGCAACAAGCCAATTTATATATACAAATCCTTATCGGATAAATCGTTCCATATAAACCGCATATCGCACAGAAAATTGCGCCTCGGCAAAATTACTTCTTCTTTGCCTTAGCCTTCTTTGCACCGTACTTCGATCTGCTCTGCATACGATTTGCCACACCTGCAGCATCAAGCGTGCCGCGGATAATATGGTATCTTACACCGGGAAGATCCTTAACTCTGCCGCCGCGGATGAGAACAACGCTATGCTCCTGCAGGTTGTGACCTACTCCGGGGATATAGCTTGTAACCTCGATACCGTTGGAAAGTCTTACTCTGGCGATCTTACGAAGAGCCGAGTTGGGCTTTTTCGGGGTCTGAGTTTTAACGTTCGTGCAAACACCTCTCTTTTGAGGCGAGCTTTGATTTGTAGCGGTTTTCTTAAGAGAATTGAGGCCGTGCTGAAGCGCGGGTGCCGTGCTCTTAACAACCGCCGTCTCTCTGCCCTTTCTGACGAGCTGGTTAAATGTCGGCATATTTTCACCTCCGTTAATAAATTTTTGCACACAGATACAACGATATCCGTAATCGCCTAATTACTATATCAAATCTTTCCTTGCTTGTCAAGCACTTTTTTGCCGATTTTCGGTAAAGTATAAGTAAATCAACCCCGCTCACTTCCTACCCTCTGTAATATTTTCTCCCGCCTCATTTGCGATTCTCGTTGTACGGGCGGGGCTCGCCCCCGCCCACAGTCTACCACCCCATTATAAATCGCGACCGACAATTAAATTTCTCCCACCGCACTGCCACGCGAAAACGTCGCAGCGCGGCACGCTTGCCCTTTTCTCGATTTCGCGTAAATTTTTGTTGAAATTTTCCGCATTTGTGATAAAATAGAACAGTATGTTTTAATAATGAGGTGTAAATATGTATTTTACGGGTATCGGCACGGTTGTAAACGTCGTCGCCGTGTTTTTCGGCTGCGTTGTCGGTCTTTTGGCGAAAAAATTCATCAGCGAAAAGATAAAGGACGGGCTCATTTCGGGCTTGGCGCTCGCCACGTTCGCGATAGGTCTTATCGGCGTCGTATCAAACGGAACCGCGATTGCGGAAAGCTCGCTTTCCTCGCAGTACACTCTTTTGATGATTATTTCCGTCGTCATAGGCACGGCAATAGGCACATGGATTGACATTGAAAAAAGGCTCGATAATTTCGGCATGTTCTGTCAGAAAAAGTTTTCATCGGATAAAGGCGATTCACGCTTTGCCGAAGGGTTCGTTTCCGCGTCGCTGCTATTTTGCGTCGGCAGCATGGCAATCATGGGCGCGCTCAACGACGGCATCAGCCACGACCCCAACATACTTTTTGCCAAAAGTATGCTCGACTGCGTAATGGCAATGGTCTACGCTTCGACTTTTGGCATCGGCACAATGCTTTCCATCGCGACAATCATCATCTATCAAGGCAGCATAACCCTTTGTGCCTCGCTTATCGCGCCGTTTCTCACGGATGCGGTCATAGCTCAGATGTCGCTCATCGGCAACCTTCTCATCATGGGCATAGGTCTCAACTTTGTCTATAAACCCAAATTCAAAGTAGGCAACATGCTCCCCGCGGTATTCGTCCCGCTGGTATATTATATTATCAGATCAATACTTAATTTTTAATTTATGCAGCAAGCTTTACAATTACGCACTTCTATGGTCGTAGGGCGGGGGGGTATCCCCCGCCGCGGTCTACCGCCCAATTAAAAATAAAC
>JAJQCX010000010.1 GCA_021202495.1 Clostridia bacterium
GTTTATACAGAGACACTTGAAAAATTATCTGTAAATCTTATTATACGAGGAGGCTCGCCATGCAGGATGAAATTTTGACAAAAGCCATAGACAAATTGGGAGGCGATTTTAACGCGATAGAATGGAAATATCTCGACGTACTACCCGGCAGCCCGCGTGAAAAAACGCAGCTTTGGCCCGGAAGCGAAAACGAGGACATAATCATCTGTGTCTATAAAGGAACGGAAATTTCAGAGCTCTTTCACCGACAGGATTTTTTCTTTTTCAATTTCGCCTACCGCGGCAATTACAGCGCTCTCAGCTATCTTTTCGACAACCGAATTACCGTCCGCGAGGGAGAGTGCTACATCGGTCAGCCCTACGCCGGTTACGCGATAAACGACAAAAGCGAAACCGAAACGATAATCGTCGGAGTTTTGATAAAAACAGAGGCGTTTTTTAAAACATATTTTCACATTCTCTCCGCCGACAAAAAGCTCTTTCACTTCTTTCTGAACCCGCAGATAAACGAGTTTTCGGATGAATATATTTTGCTCAAATTTGAAAACGAATTTTCCGTGCGCCGTCTTTTGGAGCTTATGATTGTCGAATACGCCGAACCGAAAGAAAACACGCAGGAAATTTTAAAATCGCTCACCCTCGCTCTTATGATGCTCGTCGCACGGCAATACAAAAAATCCGCTTCAAAAGAGGGAACAGAGACCCTTTCGGGCAAAATAGTAAGCTACATCGGAGAACACTTAGATTCCGTCACGCTTCAAAGCGCAGCGCGGCATTTTTCCTATCACCCAAACTACATTTCAGCCCTGCTCCCCAAGGAAATCGGCAAAACCTTTTCCGAAATCGTCCTCGATCAGCGCATGGAACGCGCCGTCGCTCTTTTAAACGGCACCAACCTCCCCGTCAGCGAGGTCGCCTCTCTTCTCGGATATTCCAACAGCAGCAACTTCTACAAAGCATTCCGAGAATATTACGGCGCCTCTCCGAGAGAATTTCAAAAAAGATAAACTGCTGCAAAAATACGCCCCCTCCAAGCTTGAGGGAGCGTATTTATTTAAAATTTCTTTTTATTCTTCAACCGCAGCCGCCTCTTCGGATTCGTCCGCATTCGCGTCTTCCGCGTCTTCGGGTTCATCGTCAAAGTCAAGCTCGTCGCCCGTGAGCTCAAGCTCGTCATCGTTGTCTTCTTCGAGAAGAGTGATTCCCTCGTCGTCTTCCTCAATGGGCAAATCGGGGATTGTGAGCTTGTTGCCCACTGCCTCCTCGTCAACGTCGATTTCAAGATCGCGGTACATCGGAACGCCGGTACCCGCGGGAATGAGCTTGCCGATGATAACGTTCTCCTTCAAGCCGACAAGCGGGTCTGTCTTGCCCTTTATCGCCGCGTCGGTCAGAACGCGCGTCGTCTCCTGGAACGATGCCGCCGAAAGGAACGAATCGGTCGCGAGCGCCGCCTTTGTGATACCCAAAAGCAGCTCCTTGCCCTGCGGAGGCTCCTTGCCCGCCGCCTCAAACTCCGCCACAATTTCAGGGAATTTGAGCCTGTCGACGGTATCGCCTACCAAATAATCCGAATCGCCCTCCGATTCAATCTTAACCTTTCTTATCATCTGGCGGATGATAACTTCAATATGCTTGTCGGAAATGTCAACGCCCTGTGAGCGGTAAACCTTCTGCACTTCCTTAACAAGATACTGCTGCACCGCCTCAACGCCCTTGATGCGCAAAATATCGTGCGGGTTAATTGAACCTGTCGTCAACGGGTCTGCCGCCTCAACTCTGTCGCCGTCCGCAACCTTTATCGTCGCGCCGTAAGGAATGAATATCGTCTGCGACTCCATCGTCTCGTCGTTTGTGATAATAATTTCCGTCTTGCCCTTCGCGCGTGTAATTGTCACAACGCCCGAAATGTCGGTGACAATCGCGACTCCCTTGGGCTTTCTCGCCTCGAAAAGCTCCTCGACACGCGGAAGACCCTGTGTGATGTCGTCTCCGGCAACGCCGCCCGCGTGGAACGTTCTCATCGTAAGCTGCGTACCGGGCTCGCCGATAGACTGCGCCGCGATAATGCCGACAGCCTCGCCGATGTTCACCGGCTCGCCGCCGCGCGCAAGGTTCGCGCCGTAGCATGTTGCGCACACGCCTATCTTTGCGCGGCACGCAAGCACGCTGCGAATGAGCACTTCCTTGACTCTCGCGTCGTCAACGGCTTTCGCCATGTCGGAATTCATCATCGTACCCGCCTTGACGATAATCTCTCCCGTTTCGGGATGCGCGATGTCCTCAATCGCAACTCTGCCGACAAGTCTCTCCGAAAGAGGCTCAATCTCTTCTTTTCCTTCGTATATAGCGCTTACGACAATACCCTTGTTTGTGCCGCAGTCGAGCTCGCGAATGATAACGTCCTGCGAAACGTCGACAAGTCTTCTTGTCAGATAGCCCGAGTCGGCTGTTCTGAGCGCCGTATCGGTAAGACCTTTTCTCGCGCCGTGCGTCGAAATGAAATATTCCAATATATTAAGTCCCTCACGGAAGGACGAACGGATGGGAATTTCGACCGTGCGGCCGGAGGTATTCGCCATAAGTCCTCTCATTCCGGCAAGCTGACGAATTTGGTTGATACTACCGCGGGCGCCCGACGTTGCCATCATGTAGATGGGGTTAAATTCGCCGAGGTTATCAATCAAAGCCTTTGTAACCTTGTCGTTTGCGTCCTGCCATGTCTTGATAACGCTGTTGTAACGCTCATCGTCCGTGATAAGACCGCGGCGGTAGAGCTTTGTAATGCCTTCAATCTGTTCCTCGGCAGCGGCAAGGTATTCCTTCTTTGAGCCGGGGATTGCCATATCCGACACGCTTATCGTGATAGCGCCGCGCGTTGAGAACTTGTAGCCCGTGTCCTTTATCGCGTCAAGCACTTCCGACGTTCTCGTCGTGCCGTGAACCTTGATGCACTTATCTATAATCTTTGAAAGTACGCTCTTTGTAACCGTCTTTGTAACCTCAAGCTTAAAGTGATCCTGCTCCCTTTCGCTCTCGGACACATAGAGGTTAATGTCCTGCGGAACGTTCGCGTTAAATATCAGCTGACCTACCGTGCATTCGATCGTCGCCTGCTCCGGTGCGAACCGCTTAAATTTCAGCTCGTAATAGTCCTCGTTGCCCACTCTCACCTTGATGCGCGAGTGAAGTCCCACATAATGCGCGTCATACGCAAGCATAGCCTCTGTAATCGAAGCAAATTCCTTTCCTACTCCGGGTTCGTCCTCTTTGATGATAGTGAGATAATAGCTTCCCAAAACCATATCCTGCGTCGGCACCGTAACGGGACCGCCGTCCTGCGGCTTCAAAAGGTTATTCGCGCTCAGCATGAGGAACCTCGCCTCAGCCTGCGCTTCGGGCGAAAGCGGAACATGAACCGCCATCTGGTCGCCGTCGAAGTCGGCATTGAACGCCGTACAAACGAGCGGGTGCAGTCTTATTGCCTTGCCCTCAACAAGCACCGGTTCAAACGCCTGAATACCGAGCCTGTGCAGCGTAGGCGCACGGTTCAGCATTACGGGGTGATCCTTGATAACGCCCTCGAGCACATCCCAAACCTCAACGCGCGTTCTTTCAACCATTCTCTTTGCGCTCTTTATGTTGTGCGCCGCGCCGCTCTCAACAAGCTTCTTCATAACAAAGGGCTTAAAAAGCTCAATCGCCATTTCCTTGGGCAGACCGCACTGATAAATCTTTAAGTCGGGACCTACAACGATAACGCTTCTTCCCGAATAGTCTACACGCTTTCCGAGCAAATTCTGACGGAAACGTCCCTGCTTACCCTTAAGCATATCCGAAAGAGATTTCAGCGCACGGTTGCCCGCGCCCGTTACGGGTCTTCCTCTGCGGCCGTTATCTATGAGCGCGTCGACCGCTTCCTGCAGCATTCTCTTTTCGTTTCTCACAATGATGCTCGGAGCGCCCAGCTCCAAGAGCTTTTTAAGACGGTTGTTTCTGTTTATAACCCTTCTGTAAAGATCGTTCAAGTCGCTTGTCGCAAAGCGTCCGCCGTCAAGCTGAATGAGCGGGCGAATGTCCGGCGGAATAACCGGCACAACGTCCATAATCATCCATTCCGGGCGGTTGTTTGATTTTCTGAACGACTCCACCAATTCGAGCCTTTTCGCAACCTTAGCCTTTTTCTGACCGCTCGAAGCCTTCATTTCTTCGCGAAGCTCGGTTGAAAGCTCATCGAGGTCAATGCGCTCCAAAAGCTCCTTTATCGCCTCCGCGCCCATGTCCGCGCGGAAGTGATTGCCGTATTTTTCAACATATGAATTGTATTCCTTTTCGGTCAAGGGCTGCTTTACCTTTAAATCGCCGATGCCCTCGTCAACATCTAAAACAACATACTGTGCAAAATACAAAATCTTTTCCAAAACGCTCGGTGAAATGTCGAGCATGAGACCGATTCTCGACGGAATACCCTTAACGTACCAAATGTGCGACACGGGCGCCGCAAGCTCAATGTGCCCCATTCTCTCGCGTCTTACCTTCGAGCGTGTGACCTCAACGCCGCAGCGGTCGCAGATAACGCCCTTGTGTCTTATTCTCTTATATTTGCCGCAATGGCACTCCCAGTCCTTTGTCGGTCCGAAAATCCTTTCGCAGTAAAGTCCGAAAGGCTCCGGTTTAAGCGTTCTGTAATTTATAGTTTCGGGCTTTTTTACTTCGCCGTACGACCACTCGTTTTTGATCTTGTCCGGAGAGGCAAGCCCTATTCTGATAGAGCTAAAAGTGTTAAAATCCATCGTACTCACCGTTCACTCATTTATTGAGTTCCTTTCTTCAAAGTTTTGACCAAATGTGATCATGCGTTTTCCTCTTGCTCAATCGCCATAAGCTCCTCGTCGGTGGGTTCAAGGTCAAACTCATCTTCCTCATCGTCCGACGAACCGTAGGCATATTCCTCGTGATCTTCGCTCTTTGTCGCTCCGAGAAGTTCGTTCAACATTTCGTCCTCTTCCATCGTCCTGAATCCCGAATTTTCGTCAAAACCGTCCTCAACAGTCTTCATATTTTCATCACGGTATTCCTCATTCGGCAAATCGTCGTCATCGTCGCCGATGGCCTTAAGGTCGATAATATCGCCGTTTTCGTCCAAAACGTCAACGTCAAGCGCCAAGCTCTGCAATTCCTTCACCAAAACCTTAAACGACTCGGGAATGCCGGGTTTCGGCACATTTTCGCCCTTCACAATCGCCTCGTATGTCTTAACTCTTCCCGTAACATCGTCGGACTTTATCGTCAAAATTTCTTGGAGGGTGTACGCCGCGCCGTATGCCTCAAGCGCCCAAACCTCCATCTCGCCGAATCTCTGACCGCCGAACTGCGCCTTGCCGCCCAAGGGCTGCTGTGTTACGAGCGCGTAAGGACCTGTCGAGCGCGCATGGATTTTATCGTCAACAAGATGGTGGAGCTTTAAGTAATACATATAGCCCACCGTTACCGGGTTGTCAAACTGCTCGCCCGTTCTGCCGTCGTAAAGAATTGTCTTTCCGCCGGATCTTATGCCCGCCTTTTCCAAAAGCTCCTGAACGTCCGTCTCATTCGCGCCGTCAAATACGCTTGTCGCGACCTTAAATCCGAGCTTTTTCGCCGCCATGCCCAAGTGAACCTCAAGCACCTGTCCGATATTCATACGGCTGGGAACGCCCAAGGGGTTAAGCACAATGTCAAGCGGCGTGCCGTCGGGCAAAAACGGCATATCCTCGCTCGGCAAAATTCTCGAAACGACACCCTTGTTTCCGTGTCTTCCCGCCATCTTATCTCCGACGGAAATTTTTCTCTTCTGTATAATATAGCAGCGTACAACCTCGTTTACTCCCGGCGGCAGCTCGTCGCCGTTTTCGCGGGTAAACACCTTAACATCCTTAATAATACCGTACTCGCCGTGCGGCACACGCAGCGACGTATCTCTTACCTCGCGTGCCTTTTCGCCGAATATCGCGCGAAGAAGTCTCTCTTCGGGCGTCAGCTCCGTTTCGCCCTTGGGCGTAACCTTTCCGACAAGTATATCCCCCGCGCGTACCTCCGCGCCTATGCGGATAATTCCGCGCGAATCGAGGTCTTTCAGCGCGTCCTCGCCGACGTTCGGAATGTCGCGCGTGATGTCCTCGGGACCGAGCTTTGTATCGCGCGATTCGGACTCATATTCCTCAACATGGATCGACGTGAACCAGTCGTCGCGGACAAGATGCTCGTTCAAGAGAACCGCGTCCTCGTAGTTGTAGCCTTCCCACGTCATAAAGCCGATAAGCACGTTTCTTCCGAGCGCAATCTCGCCGTTGTCGGTCGAAGGACCGTCCGCGATTATATCGCCCTTTTCAACTCTTTCGCCCTGCGAAACGATAGGTCTCTGGTTAATGCAGGTCGACTGGTTCGATCTCTTAAACTTCAAAAGGTGATACGTGTGCTTTTCGCCTATATCGTCCTTGATAACAATCGTATCGGCTGAGACTTTATCGATAACGCCGCTCTGCTTTGCGAGCACAACAACGCCCGAGTCCTTTGCCGCCTTGTATTCCATACCCGTACCGATGATGGGCGATTCGGGCTTTAACAGCGGCACCGCCTGACGCTGCATGTTCGAGCCCATAAGAGCGCGGTTTGCGTCGTCGTTTTCAAGGAATGGTATCATCGCCGTTGCGACAGATACAACCTGCTTGGGCGAAACGTCCATGTAATCGATGTTTCTCGCCGGAACTTCGAGGATTTCCTCTTTGTGGCGCGCCGCAACTCTGTTTCTCAAAAATTTGCCGTCTTCGCCCAGCGGCTCGTTCGCCTGCGCTACAACGTAGTTGTCCTCAACGTCGGCAGTCATATATTCAATTTCGTCGGTTACAATGCCCTCGCCCTTGATAACCTTTCTGTAGGGCGATTCGATAAATCCGTATTCATTCACCTTCGCATAGCACGAAAGGGAGCTGATAAGTCCGATGTTCGGTCCTTCCGGCGATTCTATGGGGCACATTCTGCCGTAGTGCGTGTAGTGCACGTCGCGCACCTCAAAGCCCGCGCGCTCTCTTGAAAGTCCGCCCGGTCCCAACGCGGAAAGTCTTCTCTTATGCGTCAATTCTCCGAGAGGATTCGTCTGATCCATGAACTGGCTCAACTGTGATGAACCGAAGAACTCTTTTACAGCCGCAGTTATCGGGCGAATGTTTACCAAACTCTGCGGAGTTACAATGTCAAGCTCCTGAGTTGACATTCTCTCCTTAACGCCTCTGTCCATTCTCGCCAAACCAATGCGGAACTGGTTTTGCAAAAGCTCGCCCACGCATCTCAAGCGGCGGTTGCCCAAATGGTCGATGTCGTCCGCCTGTCCTATTCCGTCAGCCAGGTTCGAGCAGTAGTTTATCGAAGCGAAAATGTCGTCAACCGTGATGTGCTTGGGTACAAGCTCGTCAATGCGCTTCTGCATTGCTTTCTTAATATCTTCTTCGGATTCGTTTTCCTCCAAAATTGCGTCCATCACGCTCTTTGAAACCATTTCGTGTGTAATGTCCGACACGTCAAACGGCAGATAATATTTCAAATCAATCATATTGTTTGAAAATACCGTTACAAGTCTGTCCTCAACCGACAGCACAACGCGGTTTATGCCGGCTTGCTGTATAGCCGTCGCCTGCGCGTTTGAAATTGTCTCTCCCGCCTTTACGAATACTTCACCCGTTTCGGGGTCGACAATGTCCTCGCCCGCCGTGTGCCCCGCAATTCTCTTTGCGAGCGCGAGCTTCAAATTATATTTATATCTTCCCACCTTCGCCAAATCATAGCGACGCGGGTCAAAGAACAAATTTGTGATAAGCGTCGTCGCGCTTTCAATCGTCGGCGGCTCGCCCGGGCGCAGCTTGCGGTAAACCTCAAGCATACCCTCCTCCCTGTTCTTCGTCGGGTATTTTTCAAGCGTTGTCTTAAGCTTTATGTCGTCGCCGAAAAGCTCCATAATCTGCGCGTCGGTTTCAAGTCCGAGTGCTTTTATCAAAACCGTTACCGGAAGCTTCCTCGTCCTATCTATTCTCACATGGAAAATATCGTTCGAGTCCGTCTCATATTCGAGCCACGCGCCGCGGTTGGGAATAACAGTTGAGTTGATAAGCTTTTTGCCGCTCTTATCGAATTTCTGTTCATAATATATGCCGGGCGAGCGGACAAGCTGCGTTACGATAACGCGCTCCGCGCCATTGATAATGAACGTTCCCTGTTCCGTCATTATCGGAAATTCGCCCATGAAAATTTCCTGTTCCTTAATTTCGCCCGTCTCGCTGTTGATGAGACGCGCGTTTACTCTCAGCGGAGCCGCGTAATTCACATCGCGTTCCTTACACTCTTCAATCGAATACTTCGGGCTCTCGTCCATTCTGTACGAGCCGAATTCAAGCTTCAAGTTGCCCGAATAGTCCGTAATGGGGGACACGTCGCGAAAAACCTCTTTCAGTCCGTCCTCGACAAACCATTCGTATGACTTGCGCTGCAAATCGATAAGGTTGGGCATCTCCAAAACCTCGTCGATTTTGGAAAAGCTCATTCGCTCGTTTTTCCCTAATTTTATCGGATGCAAACCAATCACCTCTTAAAAATGTTTTACTGTTTTAAGATTTTAAAATTTTAAAAGATTTACACACGGCGCCCCTCGGAATAAAATTTTCCGCCGAGCATTACAAACCTGCTCCGCCCTTTCCCGAAAAAAGTATAGAATGTACCGTTTTCGGCGTGTAAAAAGCTCATGAAAATCGGCATTTTAATGAAAACCGACCCTCAAATCGCCTCATTAGGCAAGTTTATATTATAACATTTCTTTTTTTCCTTGTCAACAAATTTTTTACGGTATTCCACGGCAACAGCATTTACTTTTTAGGTGAAAAGAGAATGTCCAACAGCACATTA
>JAJQCX010000210.1 GCA_021202495.1 Clostridia bacterium
ATATACCATCTTGGAGGCTTTGTATATACTTTACACAAAATTCGGGATTGTCTCCGTTTTGCTTATTCAAATTCCTTTCCCACTCCGCTTCAATCAGCCACCGCACAAACGTTGTACGGGCGGGGCTTGCTCCGCCCGCGCCCGCAGGTGCTCCCAATCAAATTTTGCTCCGCAAAATTTGTTCCTTCATTCATTTTACATTATACATTTTAAATTATACATTCAATCTCACTTTCCCATACGGCGCAATCAAAACCTCCTCCCCGTCAATTTCCACTCTCTTAAATTCCCCCGAATCATTAAATATTTTAACCTTATCCCCGTTTTTAAGTGTATAAACCTCATCCTCAATCTCCGTCACTTCATAATATCCGTCGCAGCTTATCAACCCCGCCGCTCCCTCGCAGAAAAGGGAGCATATTTTTTTCGCTCCGGCAAACGAAATGTGCAGCTTGTCCGCCGGCTCGTTTTTGTCATAATCCCAAAGCTGATAATTCTGCGCAACATAGCTTCTGCCGACTTGGGCAAAATGCGTCCCGGCTAAAGCATACAAATCGACATACTCGCAGCCCGTTTCTTCCGCGACCTCGGTAACCGCGTCAAAAAATCCGCCGTTATTGCCGTTTGGCGCTTCGTTTTCGCCCGCGCTTCCCCACGAATAGCCGACAGAGGGCTGCGGCTTCACCAATATCGGAATGATGCCCTTTTCGCGGCAGCCCTCTATCATTGTCGTGAGCGCCGTCTTCATCGTCTCATGGCTCCCGTCGTCGCGGTTTCTGTCGTTTATGCCGAATTGAATTATCAAAATGTCGCCGCTTTTCCCTTGCGCCAAAACAGTCGGGAAAATGCACTCCATCCAGTCTCTCGCCCAGTCGCCGCTCGACGCCAGGTTGACAACCTCGTATTCGTCGGAAACGAACCTGTCAAGCAGCTGCCCCCAACCCGTGCGCACCGTTCCCGCGGCAATCTCGCTTTCAACCGTCTCGGGAATAACGGGATAATAATTGCAAAGCGTCGAATCGCCCGCAACGTAAATTCGCGTCTTCCACTCAAAAATCGACGGTGTTTTCGCCGCCTCAAACGCTTTGAGCGAGCTCGTTCTTTGGTCAACCTTTATCGAAGCTCCGCCCTCCGTTTCAAAACCTTTATATTCATAGTGCGTACCCTCCGGCACCGCCACGGTGCCGTACATATCGACGTTTGCCCCCACAAGAAGCGAATTTACATAAATATTTCCCCGCTCCGTGTCGCTCTTTGTAAATGACAAATCATACACTCCCGCGGGAATTTCCGCGTAATATTCCGCCTCCGCTGTGTTTATCCCGCCCTCGGGCTCAAAATGCCATATCGGCGTAACCTCAACCGTAACCGGCTCGTCCGAAACAACGCTTATTTTCCCATTCACCGCACTGCATTCCGTCACAAATTCATAACTTTCAATCGAATGCGTCAAAACGGTTTCCCCGTTTATCGTCAAATTAACTCCCCCGTCGTTCTTAACCGCAACGCGGAACCTGTCGCCGATCCCGCCGTATTGGCGCACGTCAAAGCTCTGTTCTCCTTCAAACTCCACAACAAGCGAATATTCGTCCGCGCGCCTTCTCGCCAAATCATCGATTTGGCAAAGTTCCTCCGCCGCAATGCGCGCAATCTCAAACGCACCGACGTATGAAAAATGCGTGTTGTCTTGGACGCCCTCGGGATATTTTTCATATTCTCCCGCCTCCGCGTAAAGGTGCAGCGCGCGGCTCTCTTCCTCACCCATTTCGTTTTCGAGCGCGCGGCTGAGGTTATTTATCTCCAAAAGCGGCAGCCCCATTTCGCTCGCCGCCTCACGCAAGAGCGACGCATAGCTCACCTCGTCACCCGGTTCGTCAATAACACCCGTTTCGGCGTTAAACCAATGGCTCTGCGTCTGCGTCGCAAGCACGACGTTGAGTCCCTTTTCCCGCGCGGGCGAGATATATTCCTCCCGCAGCATTGCTGCAAAATCCTCATGGCTTATGTCCCGCTCGGGCTTGTTGTACGCTCCGTCGTTGTGCCCGAACTGAATTATCACATAATCGCCGCTTTTCGCGTCGTCCAATATCGACTGCCACCGCCCCTCGTCAAAAAAGCTTTTGAGGCTTCGCCCCGCAATCGCGCGGTTGTCAATCGTCACGCTGTCGTCAAAAAAAAGACCTATCATCTGCCCCCAGCCCGCCTGCGGCGCGTAGCTGTCACGGTAGGACTGTGCGGTAGAGTCTCCCGCAATAAAAATTGTCACGTCCTGAAGCGGCAGCGTTTCCGCTGCCGCAACAAAGCTCTCTTCGTCTATTGCCTCCATGTTCGTCTTGACCGTTCTGTAAACATTCACCATCTGCTTTTCCTCATTCCACGAAACATTCAGCCCCAGCGCCTCGCTCACCGCGCGCACCGGCAGCATTGTCCGATCGTTTACAATTTCGGGCGCAGCCTCCATTTCCCGCGCCTCGCCGTTCACGCTGTACTCTGTTTCGCCAATCTTCATCACAATTTCAATCCCCGACGCTTCAATCGTTATCACTCCGTCGTCGTAGCTCACCTTTGCGCCCGTACCCTCGGCAATAAAGCGCAGCGGCACCATCGTCCTGCCGTTTTCAATGTAGGGAGCCGCGTCAAGCTCGGTTGCCACGCCGTTTAGCCGCGCCGTAGTCGAATTTATTTTCAGCACCATGTCGCCGCCCAAATAATAGCCCAAATGCGGCGGCTGATTATAGCTCGAATTTTGCCACACAAGCCCCATGCGGTACACATGGTCATTCATCAAAGGCTCGATTGAATATTCCGTCGGTATCGTCGTTGTGTATATCCTAAGCGCCCCGCTGTCCTCCGTGCGCCAAATGACTTCCTCGCGCCAGTCGCCCAATATATCACCCTGGAAGCACGGGTTCGCCTTTGTGGAGTTGTTCGACGCGCATCCCGCCGCGTTCATCAAAAGCCGCTGCGTTCCGTCCTCCGCAATTTTATATATGCTCGTTCCGTCAAGCAGCTCGTCGTACAAATCCCCGTCCCAGTAAATTCTGAAATTCATCGAATTAAAACTCGCGTCAATGTCCTCGCCCAGGGAATTTATCTTTCCCGCGCCGGCTCCCGCCCACGCGACGTACGTTCCGCCGAACGTGCCTATGTTTGCGATCATGCCGCGCCCGGTGTCGCTGCCCGCCTCGCGGTAATGCAATATTTCTCCGCTCTCCGCGGCAAAGATTGTAAAGCCGTACTGCTGCTTTTCCGACGCCTCCTCATGCACCGCAAAAAATTCCAATCCCTCGCGGAACGGGTCAAAATCGCCCAGGTGCATCGCGTCGCCGTGCCCCATGAACGAGCACCACAGTACGCTGCCGTCATTGTCGAGCGTCAGCGCGCCGGTGAATATTTCATCCTTTCCGTCGCCGTCACAGTCGCCGACGGAAATATTGTGATTGCCCTGCCCTATGTATATGTCGTTTCCCTCGTCCATCGTATCAAAGCGCCAGTATTTTTCAATCGCGCCGTTCTTGTAGCTGTACGCCGCAATCACCGTCCGCCCCGGACCCTTCCCCGCGCGTCCCGCGTAATATCCGCGCTGGAACACCATGTACGGGTTCTCTCCGTCAAGATATGCCACACAAGCGTTGTACCGCTCCGAGCGGTTGCCGTAATCGTCGCCGAAAATGAGTGTGCTCGGCTCGTCGCTCTGTGGATCAAAGGGCACGCTTGTCAGAGCGCTCCCTGTTTTTCCGTCAAAAACCGTCACCCACAGCGGCCCCTCAAGGTTTTTCCCCGCCCAATTGTTCGTCCAATCGGCGTTGATGTCGCCTATCACGCCGCCCGCGCCGTCAATCGTGCCGTCCGCCGTTCGCATCGCGACCTCCGCGCACCCGTCGCCGTCAAGGTCGTAAACTATGAACTGCGTGTCGTGCGCGCCTGCTCTTATGTTCTTGCCCATGTCAATGCGCCACAGCTTTGTGCCGTCAAGCTTGTACGCGTCGATATATACCTTCCCCGTCGTGCCCTGCTGCGACGCGTCCTTTGAATCCGAAGGATCCCATTTCAAAACAATTTCAAGCTCGCCGTCGCCGTCCAAATCGCCGACCGAGGCATCGTTTGCGCTGTACGTAACGCTGCCCGCAATCGACTGTGTTGTTTCTTCCGCCGCGTCCGTTATCGCAACGTCCTTATACTCAATTACAAATTCGCTCGCGTTGTCCTTTTCGCTGAGTAACGCCTCGCCCGAAGAATCAAGTGCAATGTAGAGCCCGCTCTGCTTTCCCTTTATATATCCGTCCTCGATGTAAAAAATCTGATTGTCGCCGCCGTTATATGAATATGTGCCAATCTTTCCGCCGACCTCAACGCTCTGCGCATTTACGTCCATCACCTTGCCCTCGCCGTTTATGAAAACGCAGCTCTCGTCGTCAAAGTAATATATGTTCCACTCCCCGCCGAGCAGCGCGACTTGATTAAACGTAATTTCCGCGCCCGTCAGCACGGTCGCCGCGTCAATTTTCTCCGCCTGCGGCACGTCGAGCGGTATTTCAAGATATTGCTCGCCCCAAACGCCAACAGTCTCCCCGCCGTTCACGCTGTAAACCGCCGAACCGTCCGCGCCGCGGTCCGTGTAATTTGTCAGCGTCGTCTCGGCGATAACCTCGCCGTTTCGCCTCAACGTGTAGCTTTCTCCCTCGCCCGCCATGTTCCACGAGAGAAAAACCCCCTCGTCCGTCTTCACCGCAACGAGATTGTCCGCCGCAAACGCCGTCCCCGCGCACAATAAGCCCGCAAGGATTACCGAAAAAAGTACAAAAACAATCTTTTTCATTCCGCCTCTCCTCCCCAATATCTCGTGTTATTGTATAACCTCTTCGGCTGCTCTATCGGCTGCGCCGCCTTTTTGCTCAAATCCGCATCCGTCGCCGAATATATAACAGCCTCTTCCTGTGAATATACTATCAACCGATTTGCCCCGCTCCCGTTCAAATCGCCCCACATCACATATCCCTCAAACGGGAATTCAAATAGCGCATTCATCTCTCCGTCGTAGACCGCGTTCGGCAGTCCGCCGCGCCTGTATGCCAATATGTGGTCGCTTCCCTTCCCGTCAAGGTTATGTATAACGGTGCATATCGTGCTCCAACCGGGCACAGTGCGCTTTTCCTTGTAGAGCTCCTCGCCCTCCGAGCTTAAAATGAATATCCCGTCAAGGCCCGGATTTGAACGGTCAATCCTGTCAAGCCCGCATATTTCAAGCCCTTTGCGCTCGGGGCGGAGATTACCTATCGTCACATTCTGCGACTCAACCGTCCCGCCGTAGCGCCAGATGAGCCTGCCGTCATTCGTATACGCCGTTATGTCGTCGCCGCCCGTCACAACCTCGGGCTTTCCGTCGCCGTTTATGTCGCCGACCCAAATGCAGTCCGCGTGCTCCTTCATGTCAATTTCCCAAAGCTTCTTGCCACTCCCGTCAAGCACAGTGTAACCCGCGATAAGCTCATCACGCCCGTCGCCGTTCAAATCATACGGCCACGGGTAATGCCCCACGTTCCCCACATGCTCCCACAAAACATTAAAATCACAGTCCAGCGCCCACAGCTTTTCATATCTGTTTTTCAGTATAATATTTTGCGCATAGCCCTTGCCCTCCAAATCGGCAATGATTATGCAGTCGTGCGCCTCTTTCTCGGGGAGCTCCGCCTCGCGCTTGAGCGCCCCCGTTTTTCCGTCGAAAATTTTGAGTGATCCTTCCATAACGCAGATAAATTCCAAGCAGCCGTCGCGATCGATGTCGTAAACCTGCGCCGGTATGTCACTGCCGCTCCCCTTTGCGTCCTTTTCGGGCGTCCCAATCTGCCAGAGCATTTTTCCCTCCAAATCAAACGCCGTCGCGCAAACGACACTGTGCGGCACGTATCTGTCGTCAATCCCGCTGTCCGGCTGCACCAAAATCATCTCCATGTGCCCGTCGCCGTCAATGTCGCCGAGCCACATGCGGCAAAACCGCCCCGCCCGTGAAATATCAATTCTTCCTATCTCTTTCAGTTTCATCTCATCACCTCATATGCCGCAAGTAAAATGATACCAATCCCGTGAGTATCATTTTTCCTCGTCAGCAATTCTTTCTTATAATATTCCTTTGCAAATGAAAATTCCGACCCTCTGCACACTCCGTACAAATTGCCCTCATCGTCCGTGCAGTTTTCATATATCGAGCTTACGCTCCTTTTCGCCCTTTCGGCGTACTCCTCGCCCAAAAGCCCCATCCGCACCCCGCGCATAAACGCGCAGGCAATCATCGCGCTGCAGCTCGTTTCAAGATACGCCTCATCATCGTCCAAGACCTGCCGCCACCTGCCGTCCTCCGACTGTAGTGGCGCAAGCGTCTCACACCGCCTCACAAACATTTTTTCAATCTCCGCCCTTTCGGGGAAATCTTCGGGCGCAAAGCTCAGCCATTCCGAAAGGGAGAACACTCCCCATCCGTTGCCGCGTCCCCACGGTATACCCGTCGCGGCATTGTGCCGCAAATCAAGCACATGGCTCACAAGCCCGCTCTCCTTAATCCCGAGCAGCTTGTCATATTGAATGAATTGATTTGCCGCATCGCTCAAATATTTTTCCTCTCCCGTTATCTTGTACCGCCTGCACAAAAACGGTACGCTCATGTACAAATCATCCGCCCAAACCGTGTCATTGTGAAAGCTGTGCATCTGATTTTTTCGGCAAAACGCCCCGCTCTCAAGGCGCGGCTGACGGTGCTCTATGTAATCGGAAATATAATCGCACACTTCCTCCGTTCCTTCCGCTCCCGCGCTCAGCGCCGCTTCCTCGACCAGCGCACCGAACGCTCCGCAGTCGTCCAAACTGTCTATTCCCGCGAGCAAATTGTGCAAACTCGCCGCCCCGCCGTGCGCCTCCTTATCCCAAAGCGCATATTTAAAAGTATCCGTGCAGCGCTTAACGTGCTCTACAACATAATCGCGGATTGAATTATCGCCAACCAGCTCCCCAAACCTCAGCAGCCCGTAGAGCGTCACCCCCAAGGGATAGCTCCACCGCCCGAAAAGCCCCGCCCCATAATACGGTCTTAACCACACGTTTTCATATTTAAACCGCCAATACGTCCCCTGCACCGTACTTGTAAATGACGGCTCACACTCCCCCTTCAACGGATACAGCCCGACCCACGCGCCAAACCCTTCAATCCCAAACGGGTTCACAAAGTCTTTATCCTCGGGAAACTTCTCACCCTTTACATAAACGTCCTCCCCGTCCTTTGTTTTTGTGTAAAAGAGTGCATATTCATTCTCATTCAGTACAATCTCCGCCTCCTTGAGCTTCGGCAGCCACGCACCGTCGTTCAAGCGATACCGCGCCCCCTCGCAGATTGGGCAGTCCGGTCTGAAAAAGCAAAAATCCCACTTCCCGAGCCACGTCCCGAATATTCCCCCAAATCCCAATTTTGTCCTCACAAATCTCAATTTTATCCGATTTTCACCCTTTTTCATCGCGGCGTCTATCCGAACCTCCCGCATTTCCCTCTCCGCAAAAACGTCCGATTTATAGACCCTTTCCCCGTTTATCCAAAGCTCGACGGGAGAAAACAGCTTCACCGCAAGCATGATAACTTCATCTTCGCCCGCAAAATACAAGCACTCGCAAAAAGCCGCGTCCCCTATCCTCGCCTCGGGTAAAAGCGCCGTAAAATCGGCATGATACCGATAATCCGCCCCTCTTTTTATCCCCCCGTCGTAAAACGGCTTCATCAAAAGCGGCGTTTCCCCGTTTTCCTCCATATATCTCTCAGCAACCTTTTTCGCCCTCTCTGAAATATCCATAAAACCACCTCATTTATATTTTATTGTACTTTAAATTTCTCTCCTTGTACATATAAAAATGTCACAAAACCATTTGATTTTGTGACATTTCCTTGACTTTCCCCTTATTCATGCCTTATAATAACAACAGAGGTGATGCACCATGCGTAAAACCGTCGTAAACAGATTTCGTGATTTTGTCGACTTCAACGTCATTCAATACGGACACGAGGACTGCCGCCCGAATTACACAATCGGCGACTTTGTCCGCTCAAATTATCTCATTCACTATGTCCACCGCGGCAAGGGCACATACCGCGCATTTGGCAAAACACACACCGTTTCGGCGGGCAGCGCTTTTTTAATATATCCCGGCTCCGTCACGCGCTACGTTGCGGATTCCGACGACCCGTGGGAATATTCGTGGGTTGAATTCACCGCCGCAGACGCGGAGAAATTTCTTTCCTCAACCCCGTTTTCACAGGAACGCCCCGTCGCGTTATCGCCCTCTGCGGAAGAGCCTTTTCTCCGCCTTGTCGAAAGCGACCCGCTCAACCCATATTCACTTTACGCCGCTCTAATGTGCGTCCTTTCCGCCTTTTCCTCAAAGCGTCCGCGCCAAGAGTCAAAAAGCGACGAATATGTAAAATACGCTTTAAACTATATCCACACCATCCGCTACCACAGCGACATGTCCGTCCAAGCCATCAGCGACTACGTAGGCGTCAACCGCAGCTACCTCTGCCGCCTTTTCCGCGAAAAACTGGGTGTTTCCCCCAAACAGTATATAACATCCTTCCGCCTCAAAACCGCCGCACGCCTCCTCGAAGAAACAAACCTCACGATAACCCAAGTCGCCGCCTCCTCGGGCTTTTCCGACCCCCTCCACTTCTCCTCCGCCTTCCGCGCCGCCTATAACCAAAGCCCCACCCAATACCGCGCCGCGCACAAAGCGGAATAATATTACTCTCGATGAATTGTAAAATAACCCAAATCAACAAAAAAATTAACCTGCTACACCACGATTACCACCACACTTGGTTGTAGTACCTAGTCTCAATTAAAACTTTACAAACGGCTAATTTTGTGGTATG
>JAJQCX010000163.1 GCA_021202495.1 Clostridia bacterium
AAAACCAAAGACGCTTTGGTTTTTGACGATTTTACGCGGGGGCATTTCCTCCCCCGCTCCCCCTCCGCAGAGACAACGCAAGCGTTTTCTCTGCGCTCTTTTCAGCGCGTGACCAGCTTTTCATACTGTAAGTATATTTTTCATCAACATAAATATGACAGCAGATTTTTTATTGCCTCTATCAGCGCACCTATTCCGGTTTCTTTTGTTTCCGCCAGAACCGTTCCGCTGTTTTCGTCCTCAATTTCAATATATACATACTGCGACTGGTCGGGCTTTTTCATGCCGAGCCTTGTTGTCGCCGCTTCCTCAATCATGTTCAAATCGAGTGCGCCGGAAAGCGCCATTTCCTTTTCGGTAACAACCGCCTCAAGGTTTTCCATCTCGCTTTTTTTGGTGTTAATCTGCCCGCAAAGCCCCGAAATCTGCGCTTCGCGCGCCATCACAATGCCGAGCATTACCGCAACTATTGCAAGCCATTTCACCGCTTTTTTGCGCCGCTTGTTTTCCAGTCTCGCGGCTTTTCGCGCGGCTGCCTCTTCTTGTCTTCGCTGCTCTTCAAGCTCTTCGCCGTATTCAAGCTCTCTCGCTTCGGACCCGTAATTATACAAGCAAATCTACCCCTCAGATAATCTTCTCCGCAGCTCTCAGCTTTGCGCTGCGCGAACGCGGATTTTGTTCCAGTTCTTCCTTTGACGGAAGTATCGGTTTTCGCGTTATCACGCGCACACTGTCACGCCTTCCGCACACGCACACCGGCAGCTCCGGCGGGCACACACAAGCGTGCGCCATCGTGTTGAACGCGTTTTTCACAATTCTGTCTTCCAAGGAATGGAACGTTATAACAGCAATGCGCCCGCCCTTTTTGAGCATGTCCGTGCAGTCGCGCACCGCCTTGTCCAATATTCTAAGCTCGCCGTTGACCTCAATTCTTATCGCCTGAAACGTCCGCTTTGCGGGATGGGGCCCCTCGCGCCGCGCCCCTTCGGGGATCGCCGCTTTTATTGTTTCAACAAGCTCGCCCGTCGTCTCGATTGGTTTTTTTTCTCGTCTTTCGCAGATGAATTTTGCAATTCGCACAGCCCATTTTTCCTCGCCGTACTTTGATATAACCTCAATCAAATCATGCTCGGAATATGTATTTACAACGCATTTTGCGTCAAGCTGCTCGCGCCTGTCCATTCTCATATCGAGCGGCGCGTCGTTCATGTAGGAAAAACCCCGCTCCGCCTCGTCGAGCTGATAGGACGAAACGCCCAAGTCCATTATTGCGCCGTCGAGCTTGTCCACTCCCCGCGCTTTGAGCTCGTCCTTCACAAATTCAAAGCTTCTGTGGATGGGGATGAATCTATCGCCCATTTCGGCAAAACGTTTTTCGCAGCTTTCAATCGCCGCCGCGTCGCGGTCAAAGCCGTAAAGCGTCCCTCCGCGCTCCAAGATGAGAGCCGAATGCCCGCCTCCGCCCATTGTAAGGTCGGCATAGAGCCCGTTCTTTTTCACACAAACCGCGTCCACCGTCTCATGCAAAAGCACGCTTGTATGTTTAAATTCCATGCCCATGCCTCCAAAAATCCATAAAACTACATACTCAATCCTTCCGCACGCAGCGCCTCCGCCGCTTCCTCAAGCGACATCGAATCTTCGCCGTAAAGATAATCGTTCCATGCATCCTTGTCCCAAATTTCCGCGTGATCCACGTTGCCGACAATGACAATATCCTTTTCAAGCTTCGCAGGCACTCTCAATTGCGGCGGGATGACAAATCTGCCCTGCTTGTCCACCTCGCACGGATGCGCTCCCGTGATAATTGTTCTCCGCAAGCGCCTTACCTCGTGCATATTCCCGGGCAGTGCGCTTATCGCCGCGCCGAGCTTTTCAAATTCCTCTTTTGAATATATCGCAAGGCAGCCCTCAAAACCGCGCGTCACATAAAACGAATCGCCAATCTCCTCGCGGAGCTTCACCGGCAATATTGTTCTGCCCTTCGCATCAAGACTGTGTTGATATTCACCCGATAACAAAGCTCCGCACCTCCCGTTCAAAATTTATGTGACATTCTCGCTGTCTTGGGTCGTAGGATTCGGGCTTACTCCACCCGACTGTGGAAAACCGCTCTCACGGGCAAAGTTTCCACCAAGTTTTCCACCGCTTCCACCACTTTTCACCACTGAGAACCACTTTTCACCACTCATAAGCCTATTGTACTATGCTTTGCCCGAAAATTCAATAGTTTTTTTAGAAAAATTTTTGCCGCTTCACGGTTTTTTTTATCGCTTACCGCCCAAAAACCACATCTTGTGGCGTCGAAATTCCCGTCCACAAAATAGCGTTTGGCTTGCATATTTTTCCATATAAAAAATACCGCGCAAGTTTTTTGATACTCACGCGGCATTTTTTTATTACAATATTGAAATCACATGAAAGCGCTTGACGAAAAGTTTTGGAACTGTTACAAAAAATCAAGCTCTTTGACTGAATATCGGTATGATTACATTTTATTCGCCCGGTAGCGAAACGACGAAAGAGGCATGCCGCATTGCTTTGCCGCCTCCGTGGCGGTAATTTTGCCGCTTTTCCATTTAACGCGCATTTCGTCGAAATTTTCGGGCAGCGGCTTTGGGGCTCTGCCGCAGTGGACGCCTCTTTTCTTTGCGCGCTCAATGCCGTCCCTTTGCGCCTTGCGCTGCCTGTCGTATTCCTCGTGCGCCGCAAAGGAGAGGATTTCCGCCACAACGTCGCCGACGAGCGAGCCGCTCACCTCTTTGGAAAGCCTGGTGTCGATGAGCGGCGAATTTAACACCGCAACGTCTACCCCCATGTCTTTTGTCAGTCTGCGCCATTGGTCTAAGATTTCACGTGTGTTTATCCCGAACGCGTCCAGCCTTTGCACGTACAGCACGTCGCCCCGCACAAGGCGGCTCAGCAGCTTTTTGTATGCGGCGCCGTTTCCCTTGTTCTGCTTGTCCGCAAATATGTTTTCCTCAGGAACGCCGAGCTTAATGAAAGCTTCCCGCATTTTTTCGTTTTTTCCCGGCATATACGCGTATGTATTCATTCGTTTTCACCTCCCGCAGTTTTTTTGTTTTCCCTCCGCAAGCGTCCCGCTTGACCGTCCCCGCTCTCGCGGTTGTACGGGCGCATCTTGCTGCGCCCACGGTTGACCGCCGCATTATAAACCGCGACCGCACAGTAAACTCCCCCGCCGCATTCCCTCACGAAAATGCCTCAAGCGGCACACTTGCCGCGCGAGCTGCGCGGCAATTCAAATTCGGCTCCGCCGAATTTGTACCTCAACTCCACACTCCACACTTCACACTCCAAACTTGAAAAAGGGGTTCCCCCTTTTTCTGAGGAACCGCCTTTTTCCCGTGATTGCTCAATCACTCGGATAATTTAATTATTCGTTATCGCCGTCGCCGCTTGTTGTCGAAGCGGGAATCGTAATTACAAGTGTTTTGTTATCCTCATCAAGCGCAACGGTTGCGCCTTCTACCTTATTTGTAAATGCCGAGGCGCTCGCGTTGTTCGCTCTGAAACAGTCAACCGCGTAATTGTAGAACGTCGCATCCTCTTGCGGTGTAAGCGTAATTACAAAGCTGCCATCGTCACCCGTTGAGGTGGAAATTTCAAAGAACTCAGTCGCTCCGTTTGCGTATTCCGCATAACCTACCGTGTAACCGCCGCTGCCGTCTTGCGTCAGCGTGATTCTCGCGCCGGTCTTGTTCGTGTAAACATTGAGTACATCTATGAGCGTCTGCTCATCCGCCGTATAGGTATAGCCGTCGGTGTTGTCCTCATCGCTGCTGAAAAGCAGACCCTTTGCAACCTGATAGGGCGTTCTTGCCACAGCCTCATCCCAGTCGTAGTATGTCTCTTCGCCGACCGTAACATAGGGAACCGCAACATAAATTCTGTTGTAGTTCGATGTCTGAATGTTGGTAATTGCCGCCGTGAAGACACTTGCGTCGCCCTGAGTTTTGTCCGCCTGTATCATTGCAACCGCAGCGTTACCGTCCAACGTTGCGTTGTCTTCGCCTATTGAGGCAGTTTCAACGTCAAACTCTTCTTCGTCAAATCCGCCGTCGAATATCGCAATACCGTAAACCGCGCCATCAACGCCCGCCATTGTGTTGTCCGTTGTAAACGTCGCGATGAAACGAAGTCCGCTGTCGCCGAGAAGATCTTGATAAGTCTCCGAACTTTCAACATCGTCAAAGCCTTTGCCCACACGAATCTGCGCGCCGTCGACAAGCTCTACGCCGAGGTCTTTGTCGACAACATCAAACGTGATGCTGCTGACCGATACAATGCTTCCGTTGCTGTTTCCGCCTGCGACAATCTCCAATACCACATTGCCGGAAATTTCGGTAGGAAACTTAACGCTGAACGTGGCTATATTTGTAGTGCTGTCGAAATCGGTAAGATCCACATCGAGAACCGCAAGTGTATCATCAAATGTCAATTTACTAAGCGCTGTGGTCGTTTCAGTGCCGCCCGCAAGGTCAAGTGCTTTAACCTTATCATAATCCGTAGAATAGTTCAAAGTGATTGTTCCGGGCGCCTGCCATGTTCCGTTGTTGTAATAAGCCTTAACCGTTACCTCAAGAATTTGCGTATTTTCCGTAACTTCGGGAATGCTTGCGTAAGCATAAGCTACGCGGTCATCAGCCCAAGTGTCCGAATCTACAGCTATATTATATGTATTCGCCTCGCCGTTGCTTGAATAAACAATCGCGTCATTCCTCCATGAGAAGAGTGAAAGCTCACTGATTTCAAGTGTTGCCGCATAACTGTCGTCAAGGGAAACGGAGGTATCGCTGTCAAGATAATACTGCTTGTTGTAAATGCCTGCCGGTACGGTTACACTTGTTGTATCCTTCGATACTGCAACACTATATGTACTGCCAATCTCTTCACCGCCGCATGTAAACGTTACAACAGCGTCAACAGGTTCCGAAGCAGTAACCTCAACATACGCCGTCTGACCTTCGTATGCGCCGCCGAATGTTGTTCTTTCCTCGTTTGCGAATCTAACCTCGCCTCTGGGAACTACTATTATTACCTTTACAGCGCCGTTGTCAGCCTCTATACCGGTAAGATCAATCGTAACGGTGTCCGTGTCGGCTGTCAACGCCGCTTCGGAATAATAAACCGTATCGGTAGAATCTATTCCGAGGTCAATAGAGCTGCCGTTGCCTTCGCCGTCAGTAAGGCTGTCAACATCAAGAGTTGTAGCTATAGCGCCCACATAAGAGCCTACAGCGTCGCTGTCGATGGTGGCAACGCTCAATGTAAGAACAATGTCGTCGCCCGCAACATAACCTGTCGGAACATCAAATTCAAGATAACCCACTCTTGTCTTGCTTGCTTCAGCGCCGCTGCCGATGTAATATTCGTCAAACATCGAAACAACGCCGAATGCGTCTGTGGAAGAACCGGTTACGCGAATCATTCCGTCGTTGTCAGCTGTGATATAGCTTTCAACATCGGATGTATCTGTTGTGTTCGGTGTAAGGAAGCCGTCGTAGGTCGGAGCGATAACGTCAAGCGCTGTTGCGGTAACCTCTGTATCGCCCGTAACCGCATCTACAGCGTCAGCTGTATAAATTGTTCCGTCATTCTCATTATAGAATGTTTTTGCCGCTACGCTTGCGTCCGCTTCAACCGTCAGCGTGCCAAGTGTGTCGCCGTCTTCGTTTACATATGTAACGTCATACATATTAGCAGCCGTGACAGACATTGTGCTGCCTTCGATACCGTAAAGACCGCTTATGCTTGTACCGAGGATAACTATCTTTCCGCTTTCATCGATAAGCGAGGAAACATCTCCGAGGTCAATCTCGGTTACCGACGCGCCCGTCGAAGATGTTATCGTAGCAACGGGAGTGTTTGTTGCCAAAAGGTCGGTCATTTCTGTTGTCGATGTGAGATCTATTGCCGAGTAATCAGCATAGCTTACCGCATAGATATAAGCCGTATAGCTGCCATAAGAACGTGCGTTTGTCACATTGAGAGTATATGTGTTGTAGCCTGCATCAGCGTCAAGGATTGCAACACCTACGCGGTCATATGTTCCTTCTCCGCCCCAGTTGAAAGCAGCGAAGTTTCTCTTTGCCGGATATGTGCCTGCGTCGTCAAGATTGCCGGTGTTATATGAACCTGCCTGCCATGTGTAAACCGGAACCTCGGTAAGTTCAATTGTATACGTTGCATCTGCGGTTACACTCTCGTAGGTAACAGCATCGGCGTAATAATAACCACTTGATACAAAATAGTCCATCGCGTCAAACGAAGCGTTATAACCCGAAGCTACAGTCTTTGTAACTGTGAGGTCATCCACTGTTGTGCCGTCAAGTGTGTAATTTACAGTAACGTCGTTATAAGTTATGCTTGTGTCTTCCTCATACTCCACAATAAGCATAGGTACACTGTAAGTGTCGTCTATACCCAATGCCGCAATGGGAACGGCAAGAGTGAGCGTATTCGATTCGCCCGCCGTAATATAGTCCGTCACGTCGGCGTATACAATTTTGTTCACATAGTCGCTGCCGCTGTCGGATGTAGATGTGCCGCCGCCGTAAATCTTAGCGTCCGTGAGCAAATAACTCGAATTGCTCGAAGACGGCGTTACGGCGCCGTTGTAAATACCTATTTTTTCCCATGCCGAATATATGAGATAACCGTGCGAACGATAGACGTGCATTCTGAGCGTAGCGCTTTTGATATTATATGCGGCCGGAACGTCAAATGTAACCGTGCCGTATCTGTCGCTGCCCAACGTGCCGTAGCTGCCGCTGAAAGTTGTGCCGCTTTCTCTTGCCAAGTAAGAGCTTACGGCGGCAAGATCAAGAGTGTTGTCCCAAATGCTGCCGCCTTGTGTCTGCGACGTGGTTCCCTGGATGCCGACGCTTAAATAGCCGTCTGTCGTCGTGTCGGCATATACCATAGGCTCCCACATACGGCTGTTTGTATACCAGTAAGTGCCTCCTGTAACTCTGGTGAAATACAATCCGCCGAAGCCGTAACCGTCCAAACTGCCGCTATATGTTTTTGAACCGAGAGATGTATAGCTTATATTTCTGCTATGATTTGCCGCGTAATAATACGATACGGTATACGTACCATCGCCTTTTTCAACGAAAATTCTGTAGTTTCCCCAGTCAACATAACCGGTAGACGTTGTCGAGTCATCAGACAACTCACCGTCGGTAGTATAAGATGCAGAAGCCGACGGATAAAATCCGCTTGCGGACGTTCTGAATTGATCAATGATGACTTCATCACCTGTCGTCGGGTTATAGCCTATGATTGCTATATCGTCAACTACACTTGTTCCGACTGTGGAAATATAATCATATGCGAACCAATCGGAATCTGCGCCGTAGCCTGCCGTTGTTTTAACGTTTGCTGTTGCGTTGGCTACATCATAAAACTGAAGCGCAAGCATACTTACGGAGCTGTTCCAATAATAACCATCGCTGCTGTTGACAATATTAATATTGTTTTGTCCCTCAGCGCTTATACCGCTCCAGCTTGAAGTCCAGTCTGTCCATGCCGTCGATACAGCAGTATCTCCGCTTATGGCATCCGCATTCGTGTCCGCACCGCCAAGTCCGCCGTCAAACACGGCAACTGCGGTATCGGGCAGCATACCGTCGCTCGTAACGCTCGTGCTTTCCGCCCCCGCCGTCAGCGTCATTGCCGGCACAAACGCCGCAATCATGCAAAGCGCCAACGCAAGGCTTAAAATTCTTGCCGCCGGAGTTTTTCTCCGACTTTGTTCTTGTCTCATAATTTTGTTTCTCCTCCTACTAAGATTGAATTTTTTTGAAATGAATGTTTTTTTCGTTTTCATGTAAACAATGCGAACTGCCGCAATTTCACACTCCACACTTCACACTTAAAAAGCTTACCAATCGAAGCTGCCGTCCGGATCGTCTTTGCCGCTGTAGCTGCCCTTGCTGTCGTCCCACTCGTTGTCGTTTCCCGATGTGATATCAACGTCATCATCGGTGAAAACATCGTCCTTTTTTGAAAACAACATCACACTCATCTCATGCTTCTTATATGCCATAAACATACACCTCCTTTTCGGGCTTTCTCCCGCCTGTCCCGCGAATGCGAAAACCGCCTTTGCGAATTGTTTTCTCCCCCTCGCAAAACCGCTTTTCGCATCCGCCGGGCATAAAACATTTTTCTTCCCAAGCGTTGCAATAACCTGTACCTTCCTGCACAGCAAAATTTTTCCTTTTTGACCTCCGAAAAAAACCTGAAATTTTAAAAAGTCGCTCAAAACAGCCCCGATTTTATCAATTTTTTTCGAAAATTATATAAAAACACTTGCATTTCAAATTCTTCCGTGCTATACTGAAAATAGTATCAATGTGTGTTTTAAAAAGCACAGGAAGGTACGCCTTCCTGTGCTTTTATTATGTCCCAATTTCGCCTTTATTAGGGCAAAATTTTTGTTGCAAATTTTAACATTTCAACAAATTTGCCGCATAAAATGTGCGTAATGTACCGGTTCGCCGCCGATTATTGCCCCGCAGGTTACCAATATCGTCCCGCGTGGTTGAAGCTGTGTGCGTTTTTTACGCAAATAAAAAAAGCGGTTGACAACCGCCGCATTTTGCTGTATAATAATTATAGAAAAAGGCAAGACCGCAAACGGTTATGCCTCGAATTACGTCATAAAATAACGCTCTCACTTAGCACGGTGGGCGTTATTTTTTTATGACAACCAATGTAAAAAGTACAATAATTAAAATAATTATAATGCTTTCAAATGTCATAAAGCCATCACCCACTTTACATTTAAAATGGCGTATGGGGAGCACGGCATAACCGCCCGGTTTGCACCGAATTAAGTCTTGCCTTGTCGGAAAATCCGACAGTTT
>JAJQCX010000020.1 GCA_021202495.1 Clostridia bacterium
TCGCGGTAGGGCGGCGTAGCCGCCCGTAAGCGTAAGCGCGCGATGTGAAAAGAGGTGTAGGGTTGAGGAAGTCGTTCCCGACGCGGTTTTTAGGGTCTGATTTTCCGCGATACTTGCCAAAATGCTCGTTAATGCACAAAGCATTGCCTACGCATTTTAGCTGCGTCTGGCGAAAAATCAGATCCCTAAAAACTCCGTAGGACTTTAAGCCGTTCACGGCTTTGCCTGTCAAGGCGACGCCGTGCAGATAATACTTTATGTATATCAAGCGGCGACAACGAAGAGAGGCGGAGCCGTGGACGGCTTAAAGCGCGTTGGGAACGGCTCCCTCAACCCTTGGGGAAAAGCGGAGCTTGTCCCCGTGTTCAGCCGCGAAGCGGCTGAACTATCCAAAAGCGCTTTTGGGTGCATTTTCCGAGAGCGCTTTGATTTGTTGCAAGGGGGGTGCGCGGCGTGGACAATAAGATAAACAGGGCGACGCAAAAGAGAATGTTGCTGCTCTTTTTCGCTTTTTTGGCTTTGATGCTTGTCGTTATAGGCAAGCTGGCGTATTATCAGCTCTATAAAGGTGAAGAATATAAGGAAAAAGCGGCGGAGCAGCAGACTCGCGACCAAAGCGTCGATGCAAAGCGCGGCAGCATTTACGACAGAAACATGAAGGTTTTGGCGCAGTCGGCGTCGTGCGAAAACGTCATGATAAATCCGCGCCAAATACAGAGCGCGGCGAAGGAACAGGCTGCGAAAAAGGAAGAGGCGGCGCTCAAAGGGGAAACATATGACAAGGAGGACGTTGTCGAAGAGGTCGTGCGCAATTTGGTGGAAATACTGGGCGTTGACGAGGAAAGCCTGAGAGAGGAAATCGCCTCCGACTACGCGAGCAGACGCGTAATGAAAAAGGTGGATCAGTCGGTGGCAAACCAAATAAGAGAGCTCAATTTGACGGGCGTCTTTTTTGAAAAGACCACAAAGAGATATTATCCCTATTCCGGCTTCGCGTCGCACATCATCGGCTTTACCGGCGACGACGGCGACGGACTTGAAGGACTTGAAAAAACTCTTAACGACACTCTTGCCGGAACCGCGGGAAGAATACAGGTCGTTCAGGACGTAAACAATAACGAAACGCCCTATGAATATGAAAATTACATTGCGCCCGAGGACGGCAAGGGCGTTGTGCTGACGATTGACGAGGTTTTGCAGCACTACACCGAAAAATATCTTGAAGAGGCATATAAGACATACGACACACAAAACGGCGCGGCGGCGATATTGATGAACCCGAAAACGGGCGAGATATTGGCAATGGCGGTGGAGCCCAATTACGATTTAAACAACCCGACATATGTCTCCGACGAAACGCGCGAGGCGATTGTCAGCGTTTCGCAGCTGAACCAAGACGGCGAGGAGCTGACGGATTCCGAAAAACTGCAAAATTATTACACGGCGCTTTGGAGAAACAAGGCTGTGTGCGATACCTACGAGCCCGGCTCGACCTTTAAGGCGATTGTGGCGGCTGCGGCAATTGACGCCGGCGCGATAAACGCGGAAACCTCGACATTTTACTGCACCGGTGTGAAAACGGTTGCCGATACTGATATACATTGCTCAAAGCGCACCGGACACGGAACCGAGACATTTTTGGAGGCTTTGGAAAATTCGTGCAACCCGGTGTTTATCGAAATAGGCGCGGCGCTCGGAAAGACGCTTTTCAGACAGTATTTTGAGGCGTTCGGATTCAGAAGCACGACGGGCTTTGTGCTGCCCGGCGAATCGAGGGGCATTTTCTTCACGGAAGAAAACTTTAACGAGGTTGAGCTTGCGACAAGCTCGTTCGGACAGGGCTTTTCGATAACTCCGCTGCAAATGATAACGGCGTTTTCGGCTGTTATAAACGGCGGCACGCTTATGAAACCGCAGCTTGTGAAGGCGTATACCGACAGCGACGGCAATATTATCGAAACTGTGGAGCCCGAGGTTGTGCGCGAGGTTATATCCGAATCGACAAGCAGCATCATGCGCTCGGCGCTTGAGAGCGTTGTCGCGAACGGCACCGGCAACGGCGCATATGTGGACGGCTACAGAATAGGCGGAAAGACGGGCACCAGCGAAAAGGTGCCGCGCGGAAACGGCAAATATATCGCCTCGTTCATCGGCTTTGCGCCGGCGGACGACCCGGAGCTGGTGTGCCTTTTGATATTGGATGAACCGGGCGGCACGCTTTACACAGGCGGCTCTATCGCCGCGCCGACAGTGGGAAAGATTTTGGCGGATTCCTTGAAATATCTCGGCTACGAGCCGCAGTACACAACGGCAAGCGCGGCTGAGGAAACGCTGACCGTGCCCGATTTAAAGGGAATGGCAATAAACACCGCAAAGGCTGAAGCCGAAGCGATGGGCTTTTCGGTGACGGTTAAGGGCAGCGGAAGCGAGGTCATAAATCAGCTGCCCAAGAGCGGTTCGTCGTTAAAATCGGGCGGAACGCTGATACTTTACACCGAAACGACGGGAGAGGAAACGACGACAACCGTGCCCGACTTTACGGGAATGAGAAAGAGTGAGGCGACTGCCGCGGCAAAGGCGGCGGGACTTAACATAACGATTTCCGGCGGAGGAGCCGCCGCGACGGTGACGGAGGAAATGCTTGCCATAAGCCAGTCCCCCGCGGCGGGAACGGAAGTGACCGAAGGTTCGACTGTGACGGTGAGCTTTGCGTATAACACGATGGAATAGGAAGGATATGATAGGGGTGCGGCTTTACGAATTGCTGAAAAGCGCGGGGTACGACGCGGAGGAGAGGCTCTGCGGAATGGAGATAACCGACGTCGCCTACGATTCGAGAAAGGTGAAAGCGGGGGCGCTCTTTGTCGCGATAAAGGGGTTTAAAAGCGACGGGCACGACTTTATCGAAACGGCTTTTCAAAACGGTGCGGCGTTTGTCGTGGGAGAGAAAGAAATTGCGAGAGATAATTATAAGAAGGTTCCCGATTCGCGCGTTTTTTTGGCGCGCGTTTCGGCTGCCTTTTTCAACCATCCGGCGGATAGGCTGAAAATAATCGGCATAACCGGCACAAACGGCAAGACGACTGCAAGCTATCTCATAAAAGGAATAATCGAGTTAAAGGGAGACAAATGCGGACTTATAGGCACAAATCAAATATTAATAGGAAATGAAGCCGTCGATTCGGTGAGAACCACACCCGAATCGCGCGATTTGCACGAGCTTTTCGCAAAGATGGAAAAGGCGGGCGCGAAATGGGTCGTGATGGAGGTTTCGAGCCATTCTTTGGCGCTTGACAGAGTGTACGGGATAACTTTTGAAACGGCGGTATTTACGAATTTGACGCGCGACCATCTCGATTTTCATAAGACGATGGATAATTACGCGCAAGCCAAAGCAAAGCTTTTTTCGATGTGCAGAAGCTGCGCTGTAAACGTCGACGACGAATACTCTTCCGTTATGCTCAAAAACGCCGTCGAGCCCTTGACATATTCCGTCGAAAGAAAGTCAAATTTAAAGGCGGAAAATGTTAAGCTCAGCGAAAAAGGCGTTTTTTTCGACATATACGACGGAGGCAAATGCGTGAAATACCGTCTTGCGATACCGGGCAGATTTTCGGTTTACAACGCGCTTTCGGCGATCGCCGCCGCGCTCAACGTCGGTTTTTCGCACGATGACATTGTGAAAGGGCTGATTTTCGCGCGCGGAGTAAAGGGCAGGCTTGAGGTGCTGCCGATATTGACGGACTATACCGTCATAATAGATTACGCACACACGCCCGACGGGCTGGAAAACGTGTTAAACGCGCTGCGCGGCTTTGCGAAGGGGAGAATAATAACGCTTTTCGGCTGCGGCGGCGACCGCGACAAGACCAAACGCCCGATAATGGGGAAAATTGCGGAGGAAATGTCGGATTTGGCGATAGTTACGAGCGACAATCCGCGAAGCGAGGAGCCGGGCGCGATAATCGAGGACATTCTTGCGGGAATGAAAAAGGATAATCACACTGTTGTGCAAAACCGCAGAGAGGCGATAGGCTATGCGCTCGACATTGCAAAGAAGGACGACATTGTGCTCCTTGCGGGAAAGGGACACGAAACGTATCAGATATTGAAGGATGAAACGATACATTTTGACGAGCGAGAGATTGTGAAGGAGATTTTGGCACAAAAGAAATAAATTTGGAGAGGATTAGCATGAGTTGGTTGATAAGTTTGGTCGTGGCGTTTGTGATATGCGCGGCTGTGACGCCGATTTTAATTCCGTTTTTGAAAAAGCTCAAATTCGGGCAGACAATTTTGGAGGACGGTCCGTCGTGGCACGCGAAAAAGCAGGGTACGCCGACGATGGGCGGGCTGAGCTTTATTTTGGCAATCGCGGTGGGCGCGCTTGTCGTGTCGCCGACCGAGGAAACGATTTTTGTGGTTGTATTGGCTGTTCTCTTCGGCGCGGTGGGCTTTGCCGACGACTACATCAAGGTTGTTAAAAAGCGCAACAAGGGCTTTTCCCCCGAGGGAAAGTTTTTGTGTCAGACGCTTGTGTCGCTCGCGGCTGCAATGTATATGTATTTGACGACGTCGGGCGACGCAATGGGCGTGAGGGTGCCGTTTACGAATATAACGCTCGATTTCGGCGTGCTTTACATACCGTTTGTGATGCTCGTAATGCTCGCGACGGTAAACAGCGTCAACTTAACCGACGGAATCGACGGTTTGGCGTCGTCGGTGAGCGCGGTGTGCGCACTCTTTTTCACGGCGAGCGCGATAAGCTTGGGTTTTGACGGCGTGGCTGCCGCGACGGCGGCGTGCGCGGGTGCGCTGTTCGGATTTTTGATTTATAATTTCTTCCCCGCAAAGGTTTTCATGGGCGACACGGGCAGCCTTTTTTTGGGAGGGCTCTTGGCTGCCGCGGCGATAAGAATGGGCATGGAGTTTTCGCTGATAATCGCGGGCTTTGTCTTTTTGGCGGAGTCGGCGAGCGACATTATTCAGGTGACGTATTTTAAGAAAACAGGCAAAAGGGTCTTTAAAATGGCTCCGCTGCACCACCATTTTGAACTGTGCGGCTGGAAAGAAACGAAAATTGTGTTTGTGTTCACGCTTGTGACAGCGGTATTGTGTGTAATCTGCTGCATCGGATTATAAAACGCATGGCGGAGGTTTCCCAAAAGGAGATTTTATATGGCGAACAGAGAATTGACACAGGGAAATATAGCCGAATTTAAGCCGAAAAAGACGGCAAGTAAAATGGGTGGGATTGATTTTACGCTGCTTTTTACGGTGCTTCTTTTGCTTGTGATAGGGCTTACGATGCTCTTTTCGGCGTCGAGCGCGGCGAACATGACGAGCGGAAACGTGTATTCGACGATTATCAAACAGTCGCTCCTTGCGGCGGTGGGCATTGTGATGATGCTTATCATTTCAATGTGGGATTATAAAAAAATAAAAAAACTCGCAAATAAGCTGTATTTCATTTTCGACGTTGTGCTGATGCTGCTCGTGCCGTTTATCGGAATTGCGTCGCACGGCGCGACAAGACAGTTGGATTTGGGATTTATCAGCTTTCAGCCGAGCGAATTTTCAAAATATTTTTTGATAATCGCGCTTGCGGCGAGGTTTTCGGGGCTCGGAAAGAAAAAAAGTCAAACATGGTTTGAATTTGCCGTACAAATGGTATATATACTTGTTCCGACCATCATATGCGCGGGCTTCCAGTCGCATTTGTCTGCGGCAATAATTCACATTGCGGTGGGTCTGGTGATGATGATTGCCGCAGGAATAAAATGGAAAAAGATGGCGGTAATACTGGGCGGTGCGGGAGTCGGAGGAATATTGCTGGTGCTCTCTTCCGATTACAGAAGGGCAAGAGTGTTGAGCTTTTTCCAAAGCGGAGGCGTCGATATTCAGGGACGCGACTGGCAGTCGACGCAGTCGTCATACGCCGTGGGAAGCGGCGGGCTTTTCGGACTGGGACTCGGAAACTCAAGGCAAAAATATTCGTATCTTCCCGAGGCGGAAAACGACTATATTTTTGCGATTGTCGCGGAAGAGCTGGGCTTTGTGGGAACTGTTCTGATAATACTTCTCTACTGCGTCCTCATCTGGCGCGGAATAACAATCGCGGTGAACTGCAAGGATTCGTTCGGGTCGTATTTGGCGTTCGGCATAACGGTGCTTATCGGCTTGCAGACGCTTATCAACATGGGCGTTGTGCTGCAGCTTTTGCCCTCAACCGGTATGCAGCTGCCGCTTTTCAGCTCCGGAGGCACGAGCCTTGTCATAACGCTGATGGGATTTGGACTATTGCTGTCTGTCTCAAGACAGACAAAACTTTAGCGGGGAGGGGATTTCTATGAGGGTGCTGTTATCGGGCGGCGGAACCGCGGGGCATATCAATCCCGCGATTGCTATCGCGAAATATATTAAGCAAAAGGAACCCGAGAGCGAGTTTTTGTTTATCGGCACGGAGCATGGGCTTGAAAAGACGCTCGTGCCGCGCGAAGGGTTTGAAATAAAATTTGTCGAGGTAATGGGGCTTGTGCGCAAAATTACGCCGAAAAATTTGAAGGTGTTAAAGTGCTTTGTGTCAAGCCGCATAGAGGCGGGCAAAATTGTGGAAGAATTTAAGCCGGACATTGTTATAGGAACTGGCGGCTATGCCTGTACGCCTGCGGTTTACGCGGCGCAGAAGCGCGGGATTCCTTCCGTAATTCACGAGCAGAACGTTGTGCCGGGGCTTGCGATAAAAATGCTGGCTAAACGCGCCGACGTGACGGCGATTAGCTTTGCCGACACCGAAAGCCATGTTGAGGCAAACGCGACGGCGCTGACGGGAAATCCCCTGCGCCCTAGCCTTTTTGAAAAAGTCGATGTCGAGGCGGTAAGAGAATCGCTCGGATTTTTGGACGAGCCGCTTGTACTTCTTTTCGGCGGATCGCTTGGCGCGGAGAGGATGAACGACGCGCTTATAGACATGATTGCCGAAGGCTTCGGCGGTTTTAACCTCATTGCGGCGACCGGCGAAAAGCACTACGAGGCTGTGTGCGCACGCCTCAAAGAGAGAGACGTCGACCTTGAGGAAACGAAAAACCTTTCGCTTGTGCCCTATATATACAATATGGATAAGGTGCTGGGCGCGGCTGATTTGGTTGTCTCAAGAGCCGGCGCAATCACGGTGAGCGAGCTGTGCGCGTTGGGCAAACCCTCGGTTTTGATACCCAGCCCCTACGTTGCGCATAACCATCAGGAGATGAACGCGCGCTATTTGGAGAAAAACGGCGCGGCAAGTGTGCTTTTGGAAAAGGATTTAAGCGGCGCGGCATTGCGCGGCGCAATTGAAAATGCGCTTTCGGACGCGGAAAAGCTTGACGAAATGGCGTCAAGCGCCGCAAAGATAGGCATAACCGACGCGTGCGAAAAGATATATTTGATTGCAAAGAAGCTGATTGACAAGCGTAAAATGTAACATACCGAAGTCTCCGGCATAATATGTAGTAAGTTATATTTTTCCCCGGAGGTGCGGTATCGGTTGAAATACATTGTCGAAGGATGCGAACCTTTAAGAGGAACGGTGAGAATACAGGGCGCGAAAAAACAGCGTTTTGCCCATCTTGGCGGCAAGCGTGCTGTGCAGTGACAAATGCGAAATTCTCGATTGCCCGAAGCTGGACGACGTTGAAACGACGATTGAAATTTTAAAGGAGCTGGGCTGCGGCGTGACGCGGCAGTGCGGAAGACTGGAGGTCGATTCGTCAAACGCGTTCGGACACGAAATTCCCGAACGGCTGATGCATAAGCTCAGAAGCTCAATCGTCTTTTTGGGAGCGGTGACGATTGCGACGGGAAGGGCGAGGCTTTCCATGCCGGGAGGCTGCTCGCTCGGAGCAAGACCCATCGATTTACACATAAAGGCGCTCAAAGCCTTGGGAATAGAGATCGAAGAGGAAGGCGGCTTTATCGAGGCAAAGGCGGAAAACGTACACGGCGCGAGCATTCATCTGAGCTTTCCGAGCGTGGGCGCGACCGAAAACGCCATCTTGGCGGCAGTTCGGATAAAGGGCGAAACGACGCTGACAAACGCGGCGCGTGAACCCGAGATAGTTGATTTGATAAATTTCTTAAACGCTATGGGTGCAAAGGTTACCGGCGGCGGCACGGGAACGATACATATTGAAGGCGTGCCGAGCTTAAAAGGCGTTTCATACAGAATTATCCCCGACAGGATTGCGGCGGCGACATATATGTGCGCGGCAATGGCGACGGGCGGGGAGCTTGAAATGGAAAACGTGCGCGGGGCGCACTTGACTGCCATCGTCAACGAGCTGCGGGACGAGGGCGCGAGGATTGAATTTTTCGGCGAAAGAGGCTACATAAGAGCGCCGAAAAGGGCGAAGGCGGCGGACATGATAAAAACTCTGCCTTACCCCGGCTTTCCGACGGACGCTCAGTCGGTTTTTCTGCCTCATTTGGCGAAGGCTGACGGCACGAGCGTTGTGGTGGAAAACATTTTTGAAAACAGGTTCAAAATAGCTCCGTATCTCAATTTGATGGGAGCGGACATTGTGACCGAAGGGCGAACCGCCGTCATACGCGGCGTGAAGAAATTAAAGGCGGCGCATTTGTACGCGCCGGATTTGCGCTCGGGCGCGGCAATGATAGTCGCGGCGCTCGCGGCGGAGGGTGTGAGCGTCATCGAGGATGAGGGGCACATTACGCGGGGATACGAGGATATAGCCCAAAATTTCAGCCTTATGGGCGGCAAAATCCGAGAAGAATAAAAGTAGCGGTTAAGAATTGAATGATGGTCACTCTCCGAAAAGAGCGCCGAGAAAACGCTCCGCGTTGTCTCGGCGGAGGGGGAGCGG
>JAJQCX010000041.1 GCA_021202495.1 Clostridia bacterium
AAATCCGCGGCCTCGACAAACAAGCCGAAATCAATCAATCCCTTGTCAAGCCTTTCGGCGACGTCGGTTCCGTTGCCGCTGAAAAGGTGAAAGCGTATGTCGTAGCCCTCATCGACTATTTTTTTCGCGGTTTTGGCGACAATGCGCATACCGTCCGTTTCGCCGCCGCCTATGTAAACATCGCCGCTGACGCTTACGTCCGACGATGTAATTTCCGATTCTGTTTTTTCGACAAGCCCCACAATTTCCTCGGCGCGTTTGCGTAGTATCATTCCCTCGTCGGTGAGCGTTATGCGCCTGTTTCCGCGAATAAAAAGCTTCTTGCCGAGTTCGTCCTCCAAATCCATAAGCTGGCGCGACAATGTCGGCTGACTGATGTGCAGCACCTCCGACGCTCCCAATATGCTCTCCTCCCGCGCCACGGCAAGAAAATATCTCAATACCCGAATTTCCAACGCTACCGCCTCCATTAAATTTTACTTTATAATATCATAAATTCATATAACCGTCAAGCATATAATTCTATTTGATATAAGTATTTGACATTAAAGACGTGCTTCGTTATACTTGAGCAAAGGAGGCAAGTGACATGGATATAAAATTATTGCCCGAAATATATCGCTCAAAGAAAAACGCAGAGCTCTCTTACGAAAAAATGCAAGAGCTTCAAAAACGCTCGCTTTCAAGGCTTCTTATGTATGCTTACGAAAATTCGCAATACTACCGCGAAAGCTTTAACAAGGCGGGAATAAACGCGGAAAACATTTTAGAGCTTCCGCTTTCCGCTTTTCCGACAATCGACAAGGGCATATTGATGGATAATTTCGATACCATCGTAACAGAGGGCGATTTGACGCAAAAAGAACTTGCCGAATTTGACAAAAACGCCGCGCTCGACGAAAAGCTGTTTAAGAAAAAATATCACATCGTTCATTCATCGGGCAGCACCGGCAATCCGAAATATTTTGTGTATGACAAGCGCGCATGGAATGCTATGCTTGCGGGCATGATACGGGCGGCATTATGGGGAATGAGCATACCGCAGATGATAAAATTCATTGCAAAGCGACCGAGAATTTTATACGTCGCCGCAACCGACGGGCGCTACGGCGGAGCTATGGCAGTCGGCGACGGAATACAAGGCTGCGGCGCAAAACAGCTCTTTTTGGATGTCAACACACCGCTTTGCGATTGGATTGACAAAATACAAGAATTTCAACCCGACATGATTGTCGGCTATCCGTCCGCCGTGAAAATTGCCTCCGAGCTTGCAAGCGAGGGTAAAATATCGGTTGATGTCAAAAGGGTTGTTTCCTGCGGCGAGTCACTTGGCGCGGGGCTGCGGGAATATATACATAAGGCGTTTGACGCGGAGGTGATAAATTTTTACGGTGCGAGCGAATCAATCGCTTTGGGCGTTGAGGATGAGAAATCCGACGGGATGTATTTATTTGACGATATGAACGTGATTGAGGTTGAGAACGGGAATATGTATCTCACGGTGCTTTATAACTACGCCCAGCCGCTCATACGATACAAACTCTCCGACAATATCACACTTAAAGCTCCCGACACGCGCTATCCGTTTACGCGCTCTGAAAGCATTATGGGGCGCGACGAGGACATCATGTGGTTTGACGACGGACGCGGCGGCAAAGAATTTCTGCATCCGCTTGCGATAGAGGGCTTTTGCATTGACGGACTTTTGGACTATCAATTCCGCAAAATTTCAAATTCGGAGTTTGAAATTCTCGCGGAGGTGTCGGATATTGACAAGCGTGATTTTGTGATAAAAGAATTGCTGAGCCAAATGCGCGCGATACTCGATAAAAAGCAGCTTTCGCACATCCGCTTTGAAGTAAAATTGACCTCTGGCATTGCGCCCAATCCGAAAACGGGCAAGAAAGCATTGGTGATATAAAATGTTTAAGGGGCTTTTGATAGGGCTTGTATTCGGCGTGCCGATAGGCGCGGTCGGCGCGCTAACCGTTCGGCGCACGATTGAAAGCGGCTTTTTTGCGGGGCTTCTTTCGGGGCTCGGATGTTCCGCGGCGGATTTGCTCTATTCTTGTATCAGCGTTTTTTCGCTGACCTTTATTTCGGATTTTCTTTTGCAATACCAATGCCCGATAAGCATTATAGGCGGATTGATTGTGATTGTGATGGGACTTTCGGCAATAAAAAGTCCGCAAACCGCAAAGGCGGAAAATGCGGACGGCGGCAAGCTTGCCGCCATGTTTATATCGTCATTTTGCATTGCGATAACAAATCCCGCGACGATTGTGACATTTATCACGGCTTTTTCAATCTTTGAGGTCGGCAGTATAGAAACGATTTCGCAAGGTCTATTCTTAATAAGCGGAATATTTATCGGAACGCTCATTTGGTGGCTTGTTATCTCGCTTGTATTCGGTTTTTTGCGCCGCCGTATTACAGATGGGCAGATTGCGGTGATAAACCGCGTTCTCGGCGCGGCGGTTATGTGCTTTGGGATTGTTGTTATTGTGAGGGCGGTGAATATGCTTGTATGAGAGATGTTCATCATTTGATGAGAAATCATGGACGACAGATACAATTCATTGAATATTTCGTAACAGTTCAGTCGCTTTGCGGATGAACACGGGGACAAGTTCCGCTTTTCCATGTAAACCTCTTTTCACATCGCGCGTTTACGTTTACGTCCGCCTGCGGAGGGCTACCACGAAAGAGAAGTCAAAAACACAAGGCTTCGCTTTGGTTTGAACGAGTCTTTGTTGGCTGAACTGTTATGAAAAACGAAGTCTGTATTAAAAACGGGCTTCGTTTTTTCTTGCATGGAATACGATTATATGCTATACTTGTTCTCGACTGAAATAACGGGAGGTTTTGGCGTGAAAGAGACGTTAAAGGGTACATATGCGCGGCTTGGCAGCGTGATTTTGAATAAAAACGGACGATTTTTTGAAAATCGGGAGCGGGATTTGGAATATTTGAGGCTGCTTGACTGCAACAGAATGCTTTATAATTTCAGAGCGGCGTTCGGGGTTGAAAATAAGTGCGAGCCGCTTGGCGGCTGGGAGGAGCCGAAGGGGCTGCTGCGTGGGCACAGCACGGGGCACTTTCTTTCGGCGTTGGCGCTCGCTTATGACGCGACGGGCGAGGAAATTTTTAAGGAGAAGATGGATTACATCGTTTCAGAGCTGCGGAAACTGCAAAAAATGTGCGGCGGAAGAGCGCGCGATTTTGTGACAAAAGCAAGCTTGGAAAACCCCGGTGAGGAGCTTTGGAGCCGCGACGTGTCGTGCTGGGGAGAGGGCTTTTTAAGCGCGTATTCGCCGGATCAATTTGCGCTCCTTGAATTGGGCGTGAAATACAATAAAATTTGGGCTCCGTATTACACTCTCCATAAAATAATGGCGGGTTTGACGGACTGCTATACGCGCGGGAAAAACGATGAGGCGCTCGAATGCGTGATTGGAATTGCCGATTGGGTAAACGACAGGCTTTCGGCACTTGACGCGGAAAAACGCAAAGAAATGTGGAGCCTATACATCGCGGGTGAATTTGGCGGTATTGCGACGACCCTGACCGAGCTTTACGAAATAACGGGCGATGTAAAACACCTGCAAACCGCGAAAATGTTTGACAATGACAACATCTTCCCGCCGCTCTCTCGCGGGGAGGACGCGATAGCAAACCGCCACGCAAATCAGCACATTCCGCAGGCGTTGGGCGCGCTTGAGGAATACCTTGCGACGGGAGAGAGCTATTATTACGACATAGGCAAAAACTTTTTCGACATTGTGACACAAAATCACATGTATTCTATCGGCGGCGTGGGGCAAGCGGAGAGCTTTCGCGACAGTAAAAAGCTTGCGGCAAACATCAAGGGCGCGACAAACTGCGAAACGTGCGCGGCGTACAACATGATGAAAACGGCAAGACTGCTTTATTCCCTTGACCCGACAAACGCGAAGTACATGGACTATTACGAGCGTGCGATGATAAATCAAATTCTCGCGTCGCAGTCGCCCGAAGTTACGCCCTTTCGGCACAACGGCGTGACATATATGCTGCCGATAGGTCCGGGGGCGGAAAAGGAATATTCCGACGATTATCAAAACTTCACCTGCTGCCACGGAACGGGAATGGAAAACCACGTGAAATATCAGGACGCGTCGTTTTTTGAAACGGAGGACGCGGTTTTCGTCAATCAATACATTCCGTCGCGACTTGCCGGCGAAACTGAAATTGCGATTGACATTGATTTTCCGCGCTCTGAGGGAACAATAACCGTGAGCGGGGCGAAAGACAGACGAATTTATTTCCGCGTTCCGACGTGGACGGAAAACCCGTTTGATCTTCCGATGGAGGGAAGGTATGCTTATCTTGACCACAAGGGCGGCGAGATTGAAACGGTCAATGTGAAATTTGACTATTCCGTAAGGCTTGAGTTTACTCCCGATGAGCTTGACGAAAAAAGAATAGCATCTGTACTTTGCGGCCCGTTTGTTATGGTCACGGCGGACGACAGAGAAGAATTTATTACGATAAAAAATGACT
Source organism: Clostridia bacterium (assembly GCA_021202495.1). Classification (GTDB taxonomy): domain Bacteria; phylum Bacillota; class Clostridia; order UMGS1883; family UMGS1883; genus JAJQCX01. The sequence goes on from JAJQCX010000041.1 coordinate 4,543, forward strand.
TCGTTGCGGATGAAAATGAGGTCAAGCTTTGGAATGACGGATTGGAATTTATACCGATGTATAAAATGCACGGGAGGAAATATCATACATATTTCATAATTGAATAAATAAAAAGCTCCGTGGGAAAGATTGTAAGGAAGCACTGATTAATCATGGTGCGTGTATCGCGCAGTCGGATTTTTGGACAAAATGACGGAAAAGACGCAAGCGAGACATGCGCCAAGCCGTTAGGCGTTAATTAATCAGTGATTCCTTGATATATCTTTCTTACGGAGGCTTTTTTTGATGATAAATAAGGTCGAAATTTGCGGTGTGAACACGGCGAAGCTGCCGGTGCTGTCATTTGATGAAAAGGAAGAGCTATTCGATAAAATAGAGCAGGGCGACAAGGATGCGCGTGAAAAATTCATAAAGGGAAATTTGCGGCTTGTTTTGAGCATAATAGGAAGATTTTCAAACAGAGGGGAAAACGCGGACGATTTGTTTCAGGTGGGGTGCATCGGGCTCATAAAGGCGCTCGATAATTTTGACCGTACACAGGGCGTGCAATTTTCAACATATGCCGTGCCGATGATAATAGGGGAAATTCGTCGGTATTTGAGAGATTACACGGCGGTGAGGGTGTCGCGCTCGCTGCGCGATACGGCGTACCGTGCGCTCAAGATAAAGGAGGAAATAACGGCAAAACAGGGCAAGGAGGCGACGATTGAGCAGATTGCTAAGGAGCTTGACAAGCCAAAGGAGGAAATTGTGCTTGCGCTCGACGCGATAACCGAGCCTGTGAGCCTGTTTGAGCCGATATATCACGACGGAGGCGACGCCGTTTATGTGATGGATCAGATTTCGGACGAAAAGAGCAGCGACGAAAACTGGATTGAGCACATAACGCTGAAAGAGGCGATGGAGCACTTGACCGATAAGGAAAAGCAAATACTCGATTTGCGCTTTTTCCGCGGAAAGACGCAGACCGAGGTCGCGGACGAGGTCGGCATAAGTCAGGCGCAGGTGTCGCGGCTTGAAAAGAGCGCGATAAACAGAATGAAAAAGTACTGCGAATAAGATAAAAAAAGAGCCGATTGATTATAAAATCGGCTCTTTGAAGCTTTCTGTGATTGTGCCGCCGCCGATGACAGTGTCGCCGTTGTAGAGGACGACGCGCTGACCCTTTGTTATGGCGCGTTGGGGTATGTCGAAGGTGACGGAAATTTCATCCTCGCCTGTTTGAATGACGGTTGCGGGCTGCTCTGCGTGGCGGTAGCGTATTTTCGCCGCGACGCGCATGGGGGATGAGATGTCCTTGACGGAAATGAGATTTATGTCGTTCGCGGTGAGGCTGCGGGAAAAAAGGTCTTTGTTTTCGGCAAGCATCACGGTGTTTGCGTCGGGGTTGATTGCGGCGACGTAGAGCGGCTGCGGGGCGGAAATGCCCAAGCCCTTGCGCTGACCCACAGTGTAGCGAATGATGCCTTTGTGCGTGCCAAGCTTGCTGCCGTTGGTGTCGATAAAATCGCCCTCGGGAAACGTTTTGCCGGTGAAGCGTTCAATAAACGCGGCATAGTCGCCGTCAGGGACAAAGCAAATGTCCTGACTGTCGTGCTTTTTGGCGTTGACAAAGCCGTGTTCTGAAGCAATGGCGCGAACCTCCGGTTTTGTCAAATCTCCGAGCGGGAAAATTATGTGTGAAAGCTGCTCTTGTGTGAGAGAATAGAGAACATAGCTTTGATCCTTTGCGGGATCAAGAGCTTTTTTCAAAAAAAAGCGTTTTGAGGCTTCGTCATACGAAACGCGGGCGTAGTGACCTGTTACGATATAGTCGTAGTCAAGCTCCTTTGCGCGTTGGAAGAGCCTTTCAAATTTGAGATAGCGGTTGCAGTCGATACAGGGGTTGGGTGTGAGAGCGTTTTCGTAGCAGGAGATGAATTTGTCGACGACTTTTTCGCGGAAATCGTCCTTGAAATTGAAAACGTAGTGAGGCATACCGAGGGAAAAGGCGACGCTTTTCGCGTCCTCTACGTCGTCAAGCGAACAGCAGGTGTGCTCATTTGTAAGACCAATCTCAGGATTGTCGAAAAGCTTCATCGTGACGCCGATGCAGGAATAACCCTGCGATTTCATAAGATATGCCGCGACGGAGGAGTCTACCCCTCCGCTCATGGCGATAATTGCTCTTTTGTTCAATTGTTGTGCCTCCTTACGTCGCCGATGTTGGCGACTATTTTATATCCTACGGAATCGACGCGCGATTTGAGGCAAGCGATACATTCCGCCGCCTCTTCGCCGGTGCATATTTTGTTGTCGTAAAGGCTGTAAAGTCGGCGTACGGACGGGGGAGAGAGGTTTGGCATGAGCACGTTTGCGCCGGCGCGCAGCCCCATCTCGCGCCCTTCGGGGTGAATTGTGCCAAGCGCGGTCGTTGCGGGGATGAGCGCATAGGGGAAGAAGATGCGAAGCAGCGCCAAAAGCCGCAGAGTGAGCGAAAGCGAGCCTTGAGGAAAGGCGGCAAAGGGGGTCTCCGAATGCGGAATAAAAGGCCCGATGCCTATCATGTCGGGGGAGAGCTCTTGGAGAAAGCGAAAATCGCTCACTATATTTTCCGACGTTTGATAGGGCGAGCCGACCATGAAGCCCGCGCCTGTTTGGAAGCCGAGCTCCTTTAAGTTAAAAAGGCATTTTTTGCGGTTTTCAAGGCTCAACGAGGCGGGGTGAAGGCGCGAATAGTGAGCGTAGTCCGCCGTTTCGTGGCGGAGAAGATAGCGCGTCGCGCCCGCCGAAAGATACGCCGCATAGGATTTTCGGCTTTTTTCGCCGATTGAAAGCGTGACGGCGCAGTCGGGAAAGCGCGTTTTTATGGCATAGACTATGCGGCAGATGTATTCATCGGTGCAAAAAGTATCCTCACCGCCCTGTAGGACGAAGGTGCGAAAGCCCAAGGCATAGCCCTCGTCGCAGGCGGATAAAATATCATTCTGTGAAAGACGGTAGCGCGAGAGAGACGTATTATCACAGCGGAGCCCACAGTAGAGGCAGTTGTTTTTGCAGATATTCGTAAATTCAATGAGCCCTCTGATAAAGACCTCGGTGCCGTAATATTCGCGGCGCAGAGAGTCGGAGAGGGCAAAAAGTCGGGAATCGTATTTGTCGGATGTGATTAAGTCTTTGAGCTCTTTGTCGGAAAGAGCGGTGATGTTGGTGCGGTTTATAGTCATAACAGCCTCGGCGTATTTTAATTATCAATTTAAATATACACTTTTGGAGCGGTTTTGTCAATGGATTGAAGATTATTCGGTATGGAGGGGAGTAAAGAAAAAGCCTGCGTCCGTTGAAGGACACAGGGATGGGAATTTGTGGGTTTGCAGTTTTGCATCTTTACCAATCAAGCACACCGGGTTCAGATTCATTCGTTACTGTATCGCTGGCAACAACAACAGTATCTGTCTCTTTAAATTCGATTACTTCCATCGTATATTCCTCGAACATAATTTATCGTCCTTTCTTTGGCGTTTTTGTGTGAGAATGTTACTTTAGGGTCATTCTACCCCCCCCGAGAGAGTGTCAAGGCGGTTTATTTTAATGTTTTGTGGTGTTTTCTCTTTAATACTCATTTATTTGGGGTTATGCGCTGTTTTTCACAGGTTTGAAAAAATATCAGATAAAAAAAGCTGCGCCGAGGTGCCGTAATGTGGCGGCTGACGCAGCTTTTTTGGTTTGTCAAATAGTTAGCAGGATTCACCCGGTGCGGATTTGGATGCGCAGTGGCAGGAAATGTCGCACAGGGTTTTGCCGGCTTCCATGTCGTATTTGCCGATGGACGCGATGTCGCCCAGGGAAAGAAAGCCGACTACCTGTCCGTCGTTTATGACCGGAAGTCGTCTCACCTTTGCCTGCGACATCTTTTTTGTGGCGCTTGTAATGTCGTCGTCGGGGCAGATGCAGGAAATGTGGTCGGTCATGATGTCACCGACGGTGCAGCGGTCGGGGTCTTTGCTATGCGCGACGGAGCGGATGGTGATGTCGCGGTCGGTTATCATGCCGATGGCGTGTCCCGAATAATCGACAACGGGAAGAGCGCCGACGTTGTGGTTTGCCATTTTACGGGCAGCGTCGGTGACGGATTCCTCAGAGGAAATCGTTAGGGCGCTGCAGGAGCAAATATCTTTAACTTTCATTTTCAATTGCACGGTTTTTGCCGTGCTGCCTCCTTTTTCAGAGCGGTTTGTAACAGTTCAGCCGCTTCGCGGCTGAACACGGGGACAAGCTCCGCTTTTCCCCAAG
>JAJQCX010000117.1 GCA_021202495.1 Clostridia bacterium
CACAGGTACCACATAAGATAAATTATGTGGTAAAAGGCACAAAGCAATTTTTTGACGAACGAAAATGCTATGCGGCTGCAACAAAATCGGCGGCGCAGATAAATTTTAGCTGCGGGGAGACGACGGATATGAACGAGGAGGAAAAGATTTGCTACAATTGCTTTTCCGAAAAGCAAGCGGGAGAGGCGTGCCCCAAGTGCGGATTTTCGGTGGAGCAGGACGAGGGGAAATATGCAATGGCGCTGCCTTACGGCAGTATTCTCAACGGAAGATACATAGTGGGTCGTGTGCTCGGTCAGGGAGGCTTTGGCATAACGTATATCGCCTATGACCAAAAAGAAAATGAGAGAGTTGCGGTAAAGGAGTTCCTTCCGACGAGCATTTCGATGAGGGCAAGGAACAACATCTACGTTTCGATGATAATCGGCAGCAACGCGGAGATATTTAACAGCGGACTTAACAGCTTTGTCGAAGAAGCGCGCGTGCTCGCGAAGTTTGAGCAGGTGCAAAATGTCGTGAAAATACATGAATGTTTTCGCGAAAACAACACCGCTTATTTTGTCATGGATTATGTGGACGGAATGAGCCTGAAGGAATACTTGAAGAGTAAGGGCGGCAAGGTGTCGTGGCAGGAGGCAGTGAGGCTGATTTTGCCGATAACCACCGCCCTTATAACAGTTCATAAAGCGGGAATTATTCACCGCGACATCACGCCGGACAACATTTACATTTCGGAGGGCGACGAGGTTAAGCTGCTGGATTTCGGGTCGGCAAAGCACATCATGGGCGACAAAACAATGACGATGGATGTGGTGTTAAAGCACGGCTATGCCCCGCCGGAGCAATACAGAAGGCGAAGCCGACAGGGTCCTTATACCGATATATATTCACTGTCGGCGACATTATATAATATGGTAACGGGGCTGGTGCCGCCGGATTCGATCGAGAGGGATGAAAGCGACGAGCTGACGCCGCCGAGGAAATGCTGCCCCGACATGCCGCAGGCGCTTGAAGCGGTGATTTTGCGGGGAATGGCGGTTAATCCCGCGGACAGATACCAGTCGGCTGAAAGCTTCAGGGATGCGCTGGCGGAAGCGGTGTCGGGTGACGAGCCGCCCAAGGAAAAGCAAAAAAAGAATATTGTGCCGATTGCGGCGGGCGCGGCGGCAACAGTCGCTGCAGTTGTAATTATAATTGCAGCGGTGTCGATGAGCAGTCCGGCGGAAACCGTTACAGGAGAAGACGTGACAGAGGCGACAGAGGACGAAAGCGAAAGCTCCGCAGTGCAGGGGCATGATGAATACAAATCAAAAATTTTACAAGGCTACATTACAAAAGCAAAGAATAAATTTGATGAATTGTCGGGGAAAGTTGATTTTACTGTGAGCAAGTATCCCGACTATGAGGCAGCGGCGAATGCGGCTGAAGCAGCTTTGGAGAAGTTGAATGGGTATGTAGAACAATACAGCAAAATTTGGGCAACAGAGGATAATTTCAACACAGCACAGGATTATTACAACAATGAGGTTCAGGCAGCGTTGACTACTATGGAGGAGCAACTTAACGCGGCAAAGAAGGCAGAAGCTAATAAACCCAAGCCGAAGCCTGACCCTGATCCAACACCGGATCCGGAGCCTGACCCAACACCGACACCTGACCCTGATCCCGATCCGGATCCGGAGCCTGACCCTGAACCCGATCCTGAACCTGATCCGCCTGTGATTCAGGATGATCCGATTAATGATTACAACCCGTTTGAGTGAGAAAATGTCGTTAAAAATTCCGAACAGAATTTTTAAAAATATGAGAAAGGAAGATTTGGCATGAAAAAAATGAAAGTATCTATCAGTATGTTGTGCGTGTTAGCTCTTATGATGGGCAGTCTGCCGACGGTAGGCTTTGCGGATGAGAGCGACATAACGATTATTGTGGATGGGGAAACGTTGGTTTTAGCCGACGGAAAGCCGCAGATAGTGGGGCTGGGCACAACGATGGTTCCGTTCAGAGCGATCTTTGAGGCACTCGGATTTGAAGTGGCTTACAGAGAAAGCAACGGAACTGTGACTTCGGTTATGGGATATAACACGGAAAAAGACATTTTGGTAGGAATGGCGGTAGGCGGAAATGTTGTTTACAGGTGCAATTATTCCGCATATGTGAATGACAGCATGGCGCTTGTAAACAATCCGTGCGCAACGGTGAGCGAGGCGGCATTTATTGACGCAACGGGCAGAACGCTTGTGCCGGTAAGAGCTATTTCGGAGGCGGTCGGCGCCGAGGTTTTGTGGGTAGCGGAATCGAGAACGGTTATCATAACATATGAAACGGAGCACTATTACAGTGCAACGGATATTCCACGCTACGAGTATGTCACAGGCGACGCGTATACGTCGGTCAGAACCGATGCTTACGGAAATCCGCTGTATGTTTATCCGTGGCCCGAGCCTGTGGAAAAATACAACGATGACTATGTAGGCGCATTGGAAGCGGCGGGAACCGTAATGGCAGCGTCCAATAAGGGCGATAACAACAAGCAGACATTTTTATACGAATCCCAGACGAATAATTATTTGCTTATACAGGCAAATGCGGGCGACAGCATTATTAACATAATTCCGTATTCGAACCATGTATATCCTTATTACATAACAGGGCTGTCGGGAACGGATGTAAGTGTGACGGCACTCCCCAATTACACATACGTTACGGGAAGCGAGTGCTTGTCGTGGGCTGAGGATGACGATGGTTCGGGAGATCATGTTTATAAATACAAATATAATTATGATGAAGCAAGCTATTATTTCGAGATTTTAGAGAGTGCGGGATATGAATGTTATCTGTCAAGCGGCAATAATTGGCGCTTCACAAACAACGGTCTCTTTGTGTGGGCGGAAATAGACGCAACGTTAGGATATATTTATATCATCCCATACGTCGGAAATTCACTCTTTGAAGCAGCGTATTATTATGACGACGGCACAACGTACCACAATACGGATATACCGACGTTTTACGCCGTCACCGGCATTGAGGCGGCAAATGTTGAATACGATGAAGATTACGGAACGATTGACTTTACGTATGTTTGCAGCGAAGCCGAATACCGTGCGTATGTAAGAGAACTGGAAGCCGAGGGATTTGAGGATGTGAACGGAGATTACACGATATTGGAGTCACCGAAAAACAAATATCTTATTGTGGTACAATCGGGCTCGTATGTCATGGTGGTTCCATACGATGATATGCCCGTTTATTTGGGAACATACGTGCCGAACTACACATACGTGACTGATCAAGAATGCAAATTCTGGTATACGGACAGCGACGGAGATCATGTTTATTGCTATGAATACAGCCGGTTTGACTGGAATACATATTGCGAATATCTTGCGGAATGCGGATATGAGATATTCCTTTCGGGTACCACAGAAGACGGTGTAGCCTATGTGTATATGACAGACGGCAGCAGCGTAGCGGCAATTATGGCAGCAGTTGTGAACGGAACGACTTATCTCACTGTTACGCCGTGGTTGATGGAGGAAGACGCTTCTTAAAAAGCCGCAAAGGGCATGTTGACAGTCTGCGGAAAAGGCGGATTATTTGCGGAGTGCGCCGCTTTAAAAATTCAAAGCGGCGCGCCGCGAATAATCCGTAATTACAATAGGGGGAATAATGTATATGAAAAAAATTGCAGCCGCACTTATTGCAGTTTCAATGCTTGCTTTTCCGCAGGGGTTTGTGTCGGTGAATGAGAGCGGGCAAAGTGAGATTGACGTTTCGGAAGAGATACATATTGCGAAATATGTTGACGGGGAAATTTTGGTGATGTATGCCGATGAGACGCTCGAAACGCTGAAATGCGCGGATGATGAGGAATTGTCAGCGACGCTTTGCGCGTTGGCGGAGGATGAAAACGTGCTGCTCTATCAGCCGAATTACCGCTACAACACAGCCGGAACAACGGTGAACGATGAATATTACGGAGAGCAATGGGCGCTTAATAACGACGGCACTTTCACAATGGAGGCGTATCAAAATAAGTTCCCTGTTTACGATGTGCCGTTTACAAAGCCGAGTTTGCCGGGAGAGTGGAATCTGCCGGGGTATTTCGGCACATCATCCGTTTCATCATATGATTTTTCGACTGCCGCCGGGACGGCGACAACTACACTGACGGCGACTGAGGGCATTGACATAAACGCCGAGGAAGCATGGGAAATATACAACGGAGGCGAACGGGAGGTCATTATCGCCATTATTGACACGGGCATAGATTATACACACCCCGAGCTTGCCGATGCAATGTGGATAAACGAGGACGAAATCCCCGACAACGGCATTGACGACGATAACAACGGCTACATTGACGATGTGTACGGCTGGAATTTTTATGACGACAGCAACGTTGTGTATTCCGAAAGCGAATATAACGATCACGGAACACACTGCGCGGGGATAATCGCGGCAAAGGCAAATAACGGGGAAGGCATTGCCGGCATTGTTCAAAGCGGAAAGGTTAAAATCATGTGCGTAAAGGCGTTGGGAGGCTCCAACGGCACAGGCACGTCGGAATCTCTTGTGCGTGCAATCCGCTACGCCGAGGCAAACGGCGCTTCGATATGCAATCTCAGTCTTGGCGGGTATTACGACGACCAAGCAAAATACCGTGAGATTGCAAAAAGCAGCATGCTTTTTTCGATAGCCGCGGGAAATGACGGAGTGAACACGGACGTTCAGGCGCATTATCCGTCCGGATATGATTTGGACAATATTATTTCCGTGGCAAATTTGAGCTGTGACGGAACGCTTCACTATTCGTCAAACTACGGCGTTAAAAGCGTGGACATTGCGGCGCCGGGAACCTATATTTTCAGCACGACGCCGGATAATTCCTACAGCTATATGACCGGCACATCAATGGCGGCGCCGATGGTGACGGCAGCGGCGGCGATGATTTATTCGCACTATGCGAACATAAGCCTCGCGGACGTGAAGGAAATCATATTAAAATCGGCAAGGAAGCTCAGTTCGCTTGCCGGTACGTGCGTGAGCGGGGGTATGCTCGACCTTTACGCCGCGCTTACATATGACCAAAGTCTTCTCTCGGGCGCACAGTGGACAGCGGTCGAATACGAAAATTCGGCGCCCGAAATCACGATATATACTACTTCAAACATGGGCGGATGCTATATCTCGCTGAGAGTGACAGACCCGGATTACGACTATATGAAGATATTTTACGCCGCGGGCGAGTTGACGGCGGCTGATTTTAAGAAGGGGCAGTACGGCACGGAGATTGAAATGAACGGCAGTATGTTTTCTTCTTACATAGACGACGGGACGTATACATTTTACGCTGTTGACGAGCACGGCAACGAAAGCGTTAAAACCATCACCGTGGAAGGGAAAAAGCAGGACGGAAATTCGTCCGGAAGCAAAAACACATGGATAAATGATTTCTTTGACGCGTTTGCGAAATAATGCGGTGAATGGCGGTTAAGAAGCCGAAGGAGGGAAAATCGATGATAATTTCGATGAAAATGAACGGCATTGTTCTCAGCTTTGAGGAAACGGAGAGCGTGAGGGAGGATTTCGGCAAGACTACGCTTGACGAGCAGGTTTACAATGTGGGAGGCAAGCAGTTCAAAGGCGACGAACCGACAAGAGGAGAATTGAAAGAGGTACTTTTTGAGGGTTACGAGCATCATATGGCGATTAAAGAGGACAAATTCGGCGACCGTGTGATATATGAATATGTCGCAGTACCCACCTTTGACAGCGGCGACAGTATGTGGGACAGCTATCGAAAATATGCGCTTGTTTTTGACGGTGAGAGCATCGATCTTGTTTTATTCAAGGGCGGGTACAGAATTGCGCGGATTGAAATTTACACAAAGCTGATTTCGGCGGGCGCGGATTTCAAAAAATACGCGGAGAAATTGAACTATCCGAAAGAGGTATGGGATAATATCAATTGGATTGAGGATTGAGCGGTTACCGCGCCGAAAAAGAGAAGGGGAAGATTTAAAATGAAAAAATTGAAGGTACTTATCAGTCTTTTGTGCATGGCGGCGCTTGCGGCGGGGAGTTTTCCCTCGATAGGTTTTGCACAGGAGGACGAGATAACGGTCATTGTTGACACAGTTGCGCTCAATCCGGCTGACGGAAAGGCGCAGATAGTGGGTGAAGGCACGACGATGGTGCCCTTCAGGTCGATATTTGAGGCGCTCGGCTTTGAGGTGGATTTTTTCCCCAAGAGCGGAACGATTACGACAGTTATCGGATTTAACGAGGAAAAAGATATTATTGTGGGATTGACGGTGGGCTCTGATGTAATTTACGTGTGCTCCTATGCCGAGTATTTAAATAACGGAGGTCTCTTTATTGACAGCCGGTATGTAACGGTGGAAGAAAAAGTGTTCATTGACGAAACGGGAAGAACGCTTATTCCGGCGAGAGCTGTTTCGGAGGCTTTGGGCGCCGATGTTGTGTGGGCAGCCGGCTCGAATACGGTTATAATAATGTATTCGGATGAGCGCTATTACAGCGATACGGACATTCCGCGCTACGAATATGTTACGGGCGACGCGTATACATCGGTCAGCACCGACGCTTACGGAAATCCGCTGTACGTTTATCCCTATCCCAATCCCGTGGAAAAATTCAATAAAGATTATGCTGTTGATACGTTAATCAACGGTGCGGGATTTGCCGAAATAGATTCTAATTTGGATGACGACAACAAGGCGACGATTTTGTATGAATCACAAGCAAACAATTGTTTGCTCATACAGGCAAATATGGGTGAGAATATTCTCAATATAATCCCGTACTCAAACAAGGTATATCCTTATTATATAACGGGGCTGTCGGGAACCGGTGTTACTGTGGCGGCGCTTCCCAATTACACTTATTTTACGAAAAGCGAGTGTCTGTCATGGGCTGAGGATGACGACGGCTCGGGAGACCATGTTTATAAATACAAATATAATTATGAGGAAGTAAATTATTATTTCGGCATTTTGGAGAACATGGGATATGAGTGCTATTTCTCAAGCGGCAGCGTCTGGCATTTTAAAAACGGCAGTCTTTACGTAAACGTAGAAGTTGACGCAACGCTCGGGTATATTTATATTGCGCCGTTTGTCGGAAGCGCAACTTTTAAAACAGAGTATTATTATGACGACGGCTCGACGTATTACAATACGGATATACCGACGTTTTACGGCGTAACAGGCATTGAGCCGTCAAATATTGAATATGATTCGGATTACGGCGCGGTTGAATTTACATATGTTTGCACGGACAGTGAATACCGCGCATATGTGAGGGAGTTGGAAGCAAAGGGATTTAAGGATGTGTCAGGCAGTTACACGATACTGGAGTCGCCGAAAAACAAATATATTATTGTGATTAAAAGCGGATCATATCTTTATGTAATGCCCTTTGACAACTTACCCACCTATCTCGGAACATATGTGCCGAACTATACATATGTCACCGAAATGGAATGTTTGTTCTGGTTTGAGGATGATGACGGAGACCCCATTTACTGCTATCCTTACAGCCAATTTGACTGGGATACATATTGCACCTATCTTACAAACAGAGGCTATGAGGAAATTCTGTCAGTTTCGGTTGACGGAGGAGCTGTTGTGTATATGTCGGACGGCAGCCATATAGTAAGGATTGTGGCGTTGGACCTTGACGGAACAACTTATCTTGCGATTACTCCATGGGTGATGGAGGACGCATCTTAAATTTTTTACGCAGAGCGGATACGACAGGAGAAGGGATGTATTTGATGAAGAAAGCGAAGGTATTTATCAGCCTTTTATGCGCAATGGCGCTTGTTTTGGGGAGTTTTCCCGCAATGGGTTTTGCGGATGAGGGAGATATAACGGTTATTGTTGACGGCGTGACGCTTGATCCGGCTGAAGGAAAGGCGCAGATAGTCGGCTCGGGCACGACAATGGTGCCCTTCAGAGCGATATTTGAGGCGCTCGGCTTTGAGGTAGATTACAGAGAAAGCGACGGAGTTGTAACCTCCGTAATGGGCTATAATATTGAAGAAAACATTTTGATAGGTTTGGTAGTGGGCGAAAATGTCATTTACATGTGCACCTATTCTAAGTATTTGGACGACATCAGAGCGCTTGTAAGCAGTCCTTATTCAACGATGAGCGAAGCGGTATTTATTGATGAAACGGGCAGAACGCTGATTCCGGCGAGAGCTGTTTCGGAAGCGTTGGGTGCAGAGGTTGTATGGGTTGCTGAGTCAAAGACGGTTATCATAACATATGCCACGGAGCATTATTACCGCGCGACAGACATTCCGCGCTACGAATATGTCACAGGCGATGCGTATACGTCGGTCAGCTATGACGCTTACAGAAATCCGACATACGTTTATCCGTATCCCGAATCGTTGGATAAATTCAATTACGACTATAAAAGGGACGCGCTGTCAGATGAGGGAGTTGTTTTGATAGATCAAAATGCGGACGACATAAGTCAACAGCAAACATGGCTGTTTGAATCACAGGCAAACAATTATTTACTTATACGGTTAGACGAGTATGAAGAGTTAATATATATTACCC
>JAJQCX010000137.1 GCA_021202495.1 Clostridia bacterium
TTTTCATGCCTACAGTGTATCACATGTTTTCAAAAAAGTAAATGCTGTTGCCGTGGCTGCCACCCCAGAGCATATTGTTGAGCCAATTGAGACGTTTGATAAACGGGTGTTTCGCCGCGCCTTCCGTACTTGAAACCATATCATTTGTGTTTTTCTTTACGATTGCCGTTACAACAGCTTCCGCTGCCGGTACTATAAAACAAGCCATTTTGTTGTCCTCCTTGTAAATTTTGATTTTGGTGTTTCGTCCGATTTCTAATTATCGGTCGATATCGACCAATCTGTATTCACGGCTGCCCAAGCCTATTTTTTCGGCGTGCTCGAGCGTGTGAATACCGTTTCTCGATTCAATTCTTTCCTGCAGTGCTCCGCTTTCGCTGTCATCGGTGTTGTAGACAATATCAACACACGCTTGGTCAAGCGCAACGGGGCCATATGATGCAAGTATACCTACATCGTGCATTTCGGGTTCTGCGGGGTTTGAGTCGCAGTCACAGTCGACGGAGAGGTGATTCATAACGTTTATATATATGATACCGCCGTTTTCCTGCCTGTTGTTATACACTGCCTGTGCTGCTTCCGCCATACATTCAAGAAATTCATCCTGCGTGCCGCCGCTCCAGCTTGTCGTGCTGTGAGCGCCGGAATGGATATACGTCTTGCCCTCGCTTGACGCGATGCCTATGGAAGTGTTCTTTATCGCGCCGCCGAAGCCGCCCATTGCGTGACCCTTGAAATGAGAAAGCACTATCATAGAATCATAATTTTCGTAATGACTGCCGACAATATCATACTCCAAATTTTCCGCCGCATCGGAGACCGGAATTTGAATTGAGCCGTCGGAATCCATAATATCAACGTCCGCGATTGCCGTAAATCCGTGATCCTCCGCAACCTGCATATGCATTGCCGTTTCGCTGCGCGAGCCGCCGTAGGCGGTGTTGCGCTCAACTATCGTTCCGTCAACCGATTGAACCAAATCCTTAATTAAATTCGGGTCAAGATAATTTGTGTTACCCGCTTCGCCGGTTGAAAGCTTGATTGAGACATTGCCCTCGGGTGTGAAATTGAGACAGTTGTAAATTTTCATTAAGCCTTCGGAGCTTATATCGGACGTAAAGTAAACAACGGGGTCGTCCTCGTCATTTGTTCTATGCTCCAAGCCCACAAGCACGGCAAGTTCGCCCGTTTCGGCTGTGTCGCTTAAGCTCGGTGAAGTTGCCGATTCATTCGCCGCAGCGGTAATTGTGACAATCCTTTCGTCGTTATTCCACTCAACATCAAAACCAAAGCTTTCGGCGATAAAGCGTATGGGAAGCATCGTGCGCTCATTTATTATGACGGGCGCGGCATCAAGCGTCTGCGATTCTCCGTTCAGGAAAGCTTCCGTGCTGTCGATTGTGAGGCGGATTTCATCGCCGTTATATATAAGAATTGCCGTCCGCGTTTCGTTATCCCATTGGGCTTCGCCGCCAACGGCTTCGATTATCGCACGGACGGGAACAAGCGTTCTGTCGTTTACAATAACGGGCGTTGTGCCGCCATCGTCAATTGAGAGCGTTTCGCCTCCGACCGTCATTTGGGAATTGTCAATCTGCAGCGTAATCACAATTTCACTGTCTGCCGCAAGTGCGTTGTCGGTTTGGGTGTTCAAAATCACAATTCCCGCAAACGCAAGGCATACTATGGCGACGGCGACAATGAACGCCGCTGTCTTTTTAATATTAAATGTCATTCGCAAACCTCCTTGTAATGTATTTGAATTAACGTCTTTTAAGACGAAACACCCTTTATTTGCACCAATTTTCAATCGCTTTGGCGGAGTTTTCGACTTCGCTGCCGCGGATTGCAAGCCCTTTTGCTGCCTTGCTGCCTTTGGCGGATTGGGCAATATCCTTTTCGGTTGTGCTTAAACCGCTCCCTTCGTGGGTGCAGAAGGGATGAATTGTTTTGCCTGTCCAGTCGAAAGCTTCCAAAAGAGTGTATACCGCCATCGGCATTGTGCCCCGGTAGTTTGGATAGCCCAAATATATCTCATCATATTTGTCTAAGCTCTCCGGCATTGAAACAAGTTCGGGACGGGCGTTTTTTTGCAAATCATTTTTTGCTTGGGCAATGCAGGTGTTGTAATCTGCGGCATAGGGCGTTTTTTTGTTCAATTTTGAGAAGCTCCGCACCGGTTAAATCCGCAATCATTTTCGCAGCCTTTTCGGTGTTGCCGACAGAAATGTAACGATATGCGCCGCCGAAATAGTTTTCATCGGCTCGCGAATAAAAAATCACCGATTTTGACATGGGAATTCCTCCTGTTATTTATTTTCAAATTCTTTTGATACGGAAATGAGAAGCTCGCGTATGGGCAAATGTTGAGGACAGGCATTTTCGCATTTGCCGCATTTTATGCAGTCCGAGGCTTTGCCGCCGAACTTCGTATGTACTTCGTTATAGTAATAATCGGCGTTCCAATCGTGGTAGAGCTGTTTTGTATTCATAACGGCGAACAGGTCGGGAATGGCAATGTGCTTCGGGCAGCCCGCTTCGCAGTAGCGGCAGGCGGTGCAGGAGATTAGGTTCATGGAGCGGAATATGGAACACACCTTTTGCACGGCTGCCGTTTCAGTATCGTTTAGCGGTTCAAAATCCTTCATAAAGCCGATGTTTTCAGTCATTTGCTCAATTGTGCTCATGCCGGAAAGAACCATTTTTATTCCGGGAAAGCTTGCGGGAAAGCGAATTGCGTAGCTTGCGGGACTACCGCCGTGAAGATCGTCCAAAACGGCTTTCGCGTCTGCGGGAAGATTTACGAGATTTCCGCCCTTGACGGGCTCCATGACAATGACGGGTTTGCCGTACTTTTGACATACGTCGTAGCATTTGCGGCTTGCGACGGCGGGATCGTCGTAATCGAGATAATTAAATTGAATTTGCACGATTTCTATCTGCGGATATTCGGTCAGTATTTGCTCCAAAACATCGGGTTTGTCATGAAATGATATTCCGACGTGTTTTATTTTGCCCTCGCTTTTAAGCTCAAACGCCGTTTCATATGCGCGGCATTTTTTAAAAAATTTGAAGGTTTCCGCGCCCTGCGCGTGCATCAAGTAAAAATCGAAATAATCAACGCCGCAAGCTTCAAGCTGGCTTTCAAAAAACGGACGAATATCATCTTCTTTTTTGAAAAAGAAATTGGTAAGCTTATCCGTCAAAACATAGCTTTCGCGCGGGTAACGGCTTGTGAGGCAGGTTTTGAGCGCCGTTTCGCTTTTGCCCTGCAAATAACCGTGTGCGGTGTCAAAGTAATTAAATCCGGCTGCCAAAAATGCGTCGACCATGGCAATAGTCTGCTCTGTGTCAACCTCGCCGTTCTTCATTGGAAGACGCATACAACCGAAGCCGAAATTCTTTTTTATTTTATCCATCATTTTATCACTCCGTTTCATTCAAATTTTTTGCCGCATTTTCGTAAAAGGCGATTTTATGGCTCAAAACCTCTATTGTGTTGTCAAGCTTTTTGCGCTGTTCAAATAATTCCTCTCGTTGGTCTTTCAGAAGCTGCAATCGCTCCGCAGCCGTTGAATCGCCCCGTCTGTATAATTGAATGTATTTTATCAACACGTCCATCGAGCAGCCGGCAGAGCGCATACATATCGCAAGCTTTACCCATCCTATGTCGTCCTTGCTGTAATCTCTTTGTCCTGCAGCTGTCCGTGCGACGGGCGGAATTGCGCCGATGCGTTCGTAATAGCGCAGAGTGTCGGCGGATATGCCGCATTGTTCGCTCACTTCTTTGATTGTCATTTTCTGTGCCCCCTATCTATTGAATAAAAGTATATTCCTTGAAGTTTACTCCAAGTCAAGAGCGGTTTGCGGTTTTTTGAAAAATTCACAATTTGTTCATCAAATTGAATGTATGATTTTGGCGTATAAAATTTTGTCAAAGCATTGACTTTAAGACGAATTTGAAATAAAATAGATATGATATGTATATTTAAATATACGGAAAGGAAATGATTAGGTGCTGCGGAAAAATAATATATTGACGGTGCCGAACGCGATGTCGGTGTTTCGCATTGTGCTGATACCGTTTATAGCGTGGCTGTATGTGGGAAAGGAAATGTATGCGGCGGCGCTGGCGCTGCTCATTTTGTCGGGGGTGACGGACGTTGCCGACGGGTGGATAGCGAGGCATTTTAATGTGGTGAGCGACTTCGGAAAGGCACTTGACCCTGTTGCGGACAAGCTGACGCAGGGAATTGTGTTAATTTGCCTTTCGACGAAATTCCCGCTGATGATTGTGATGATTTTGCTGCTTGTGGCAAAGGAGAGCGTGATAGGAATTTCTCAGCTCATTATGATAAGGCGGACGGGCGAGGTATACGGGGCGAAATGGCACGGAAAAATAAACACCGTTGTGATATATTTGACAATGGGCGTACATATGATTTGGATAAAAATTCCGAGCGGAATATCACGGGGAATGATTTTGTGCAGCTCGGCTTTGACGGTTTTGTCATTTGTATTGTATTGGCTTGAAATTGCGCAGAGACGCAGGGAATATAAAATACGTTTAAAAACGGGGGATGAAAGCAATGTATAAGATGTATAAGATAAGTGATTTATACGATTTAAATCACACTTTGGCGAAGGAATATCTTGAAGGGTTTGAATATCCGTGGGAGGCGCTCGGCGGGATAAAGAGCTTTATTATCAAGCTTGGAAAATCGCTTCCGGAGGACGAATATGACGAGATTTCGGAAAATGTGTGGGTACACAAGACGGCGAGCGTCGCGCCGACGGCGTTTATCGGTGCGCCCGCGATAATCGGGAAGAATACCGAGGTGCGTCACTGTGCTTTCGTAAGGGGCTCGGCGCTTGTGGGTGAAAACTGCGTTGTCGGAAATTCGGTGGAGCTTAAAAACGTGATACTTTTTGACAATGTGCAGACGCCGCACTACAATTACGTCGGCGACAGCATATTGGGCTATAAGTCGCACATGGGCGCGGGGTCGATAACGTCAAATGTGAAGTCGGATAAGACGCTTGTGTGCGTTAAGTCGAAGGACGAGGTTATCGAAACGGGGCTTAAAAAGTTCGGCGCTATGGTGGGCGATTTTGTTGAGGTGGGCTGCAACAGCGTGCTGAATCCCGGCACCGTGATCGGGCGGGGGAGCAATGTATATCCGCTCTCATCCGTGCGCGGCGTTGTGGAGGAAAAGAGCATATATAAGCAGGGAGTAATTGTTAAAAAATTTTAATATGAATAAGGGAGGAACAGAACATGGGCAGATATTTCGGAACAGACGGATTTCGCGGTGAGGCGAACGACAATTTGACGGCGGAGCACGCATATAAGGTCGGGCGTTTTTTGGGGTGGTATTTCGGGGAATTGAAAAAGCAGAAGGGCGACGAGACGCCGGCAAGGATAGTTATCGGCAAGGACACGCGCCGTTCGAGCTATATGTTTGAATATATGTTGATAGGCGGGCTCACGGCGTCGGGTGCGGACGCGCATATGCTGCACGTTACGACAACGCCGTCGGTTGCGTATGTGACGAGAATCGATGATTTCGACTGCGGAATTATGATTTCGGCAAGCCACAATCCGTATTACGACAACGGAATCAAGCTGATGAATCACCGCGGCGAAAAGATGGACGAGGAAACGATTGCGCTGATTGAAGATTACATAGACGGAAAGCTTGAGCTTTTCGGGCAGAAGTGGGATGAAATTCCCTACGCGAGAAAGGAAAAGATAGGCTGCACGGTGGACTATGTTTCGGGCAGAAACCGCTACATCGGCTATTTGATTTCGCTCGGCATGTATTCGTTCAGAGGAAAGAGAATAGGGCTTGACTGCGCGAACGGCAGCTCGTGGAACATTGCGAAGGCTGTTTTTGACGCGCTGGGCGCAAAAACATATGTTATAAACGCGGAGCCGAACGGGTTTAACATAAACGACAACGCGGGTTCGACGCACATTGAGGGCTTGCAGAAGTTTGTTGTTGAGAACAATTTGGACGCGGGCTTTGCTTACGACGGCGATGCGGACAGGTGCCTTTGTGTTGACGAGAAGGGCAATGTTGTTGACGGCGACGGAATTTTGTATATATACGCGTGCTACATGAAGGATCGCGGAAAGCTCATCACAAACACGGTTGTGACGACGGTTACGTCAAACTTCGGCTTGTACAAGGCGTTTGACGAGGTGGGAATAGATTACGCAAAGACCGCAGTGGGCGACAAATATGTGTATGAATATATGATGCAGCACGGCAACCGCATCGGCGGCGAGCAGTCGGGACATATTATTTTCTCGAAGTATGCGTCAACGGGCGACGGAATATTGACGAGCATGAAGATTATGGAAGTTATGATGGCGAAGAAGAAGCCGCTCAGTGAGCTTGCCGCGCCGTTTGTTGTTTATCCGCAGGTTTTGGAAAATGTGAAGGTAAAGGACAAGGCGGCGGTGAAAAATGACGCCGACGTTACAAAGGCTGTGGAAAAGGTGACGGAAGAGCTTGGCGACGGTGGCAGAATTTTGGTGCGCGAATCTGGAACAGAGCCGCTGATAAGAGTTATGGTTGAGGCGGAAACGAAGGAGATTTGCGAAAAATACGTAAATGAGGTCGTGAAACTCATAAAAGACAAGGGCTACGCAATTTAACGAGAGGTGATTGACATGCTGACGCTTGATAAGATATACCATGCGGCGCACGTTTTGAAGGAAGTAATAAGAGATACGGACATGATAAGAGCGCCGAAGATAAACCCAGAGAGCGACGTTTATTTGAAGACGGAAAATTTGCAGATAACGGGCTCGTTTAAGGTGAGGGGCGCGTATTACAAAATTTCGCAGTTGAGCGAGGAGGAGAGGCAGCGCGGCGTTATCGCCTGCTCCGCCGGAAACCACGCGCAGGGCGTGGCGCTCGCGGCAAACAAGGCGGGGATAAAATCGCTTATCTGCCTGCCCGACGGAGCGCCTATTTCCAAGGTTGAGGCGACAAAGAGCTACGGCGCGGAGGTTGCCTTGTGAACGGCGTTTACGACGACGCATACAACAAGGCGCTCGAATTGAAAGAGGAAAAGGGCTACACGTTCATACATCCGTTTGACGATGAATATGTCATAGCGGGACAGGGAACGATTGGACTTGAAATTTTGAACCAATTGAGCGACGTTGACGCGGTTATCGTACCCGTGGGCGGCGGCGGACTTATTTCGGGCGTGGCGTTCGCGATAAAATCGCTCGACCCGAAGATAAAGGTTTACGGCGTGCAGGCGGCGGGCGCGGGAAGCATGGTAAATTCGGTGAACGATCACCGGATTGAAAAGCTTGACAGCGTTTCGACGATTGCCGACGGCATTGCCGTGAAGGAGCCGGGGAAGATTACGTTTGACATGTGCGAAAAATACGTCGATGAAATTGTCACGGTGACGGACGATGAGATTTCGAGCGCAATCCTGACGCTTATCGAGCAGCAAAAGCTCATTGCCGAGGGCGCGGGTGCGGTCAGCGTGGCGGCGGCAATGTTCAACAAGGTGCCTATAAAGGGCAAAAAGGTTGTGTGCCTTGTTTCGGGCGGCAACATTGACGTTACGATTTTGTCGAGAGTTATAAAGAGAGGTCTTTTGAAGAGCGGGCGTTCGCTCTCGCTCGTTGTGGAGCTTGTGGACAAGCCCGGGCAGCTCTTAGGTGTGGCGGAGATTATTTCGCGTCACGGCGGCAACGTCGTTTCGGTGCATCACGAAAGAGCGAACGAAAATTCTGACGTGAACGGGTGCTTTTTGCGGCTGCTTCTTGAAACGAGAAATTTTGAGCACTGTGAGGAAATAAGAAACGCACTGCTTGAGGCGGGGTATCATTTGGTACAGTGAAAATAATGTAGAATTTAGAATGTAAAATGTAGAATGAATGGGCAAATTCCGCGGGGCGGAATTTGATTTTAAGCGCCTATGGGCGCGGCGGATGTGTGGGGACGAGCCTCGCCCGTACAACCGAAATATGTTGGGTGGTTTAAATGGACAATTGGTATATTGCATCAGATGAAAATAACAGCGCCGATGATTTTTTGCATATGTTTTGGAATTTTCATGACTTCAGGATTGTTGACGTAAGCTACAGCGCTGCAAAGGATTTGACAGAGGTTCTGTTTGAATATGATGATAAGACATTGTATATAATGCTGCGCTTTGAGGGCAATGTACAATTTTATGTTGCACCTGTTGATTACGAAGCGGATTGGATAATGGGTGCGGCATTGCGCTCATACGATAATCAGATGCAGTGGGTAAATTGTGAAGTGAAAGGAAATGAATCAATTGAATCCTTCAAAAGAACAACTTTTTTTCAGGGCGATAGCCTGAAATGGGCAATTGTTGATAAAGATAGGAAAAGCATTCCTGTTTCAGATGAATTTTTACATCAACAATGGCGTGAATATAACTGTGAGACCAAACGATATGAAGAAAAATCTCATGATTTTACCGTTACACGTGCGTGAATTTTGGCTTATCGTGGAGTTGCGCAGAGCGATAAATCGGAATTTGTTACGATATGAGTTGTTCGTAACAAATCAAACGAATAAAAAATA
>JAJQCX010000118.1 GCA_021202495.1 Clostridia bacterium
TTTCCTTCGAAATTTTCTTCGCTCAGCCTATTGACTTTTCACCATTGGACTTTCGTATAGATTAGCTGATATTATTCCGTCGGCGCTTCGCCGCTGCCGTCGCCCTTGATGTCTATCTTCCAGCCTGTGAGACGCGCCGCAAGACGGGCGTTTTGCCCTTCCTTGCCAATGGCGAGGGAGAGTTGAAAATCGGGAACGGTGACAAACGCGCTCTTTGCCTCTTCATCGATTGAAACCGTGGAAACCGTTGCGGGGCTCAACGCCGCGCTGATGTATTTTGCAGGGTCGTCGTCGTAGGGAACAATGTCAATCTTTTCGCCGCCCAAGGACTCGACAACGGCGTTTACGCGTGCGCCCTTGGGTCCCACGCAGCTTCCGACGGGGTCGATGTTTTTATCATCGCACCAAACGGAAATTTTCGTGCGGCTGCCGGCTTCGCGGGCAATGCTCTTGATGACAACCGTGCCGTCCGCAATTTCGGGCACTTCGAGCGAGAAGAACCTTTTAACCATGCCGGGATGTGTGCGGGAGAGAAGAAGCTGTATCGCCTTGGCGCTCTGCTTAACTTCAAGAACATAAACCTTGATGTTTTCGCCGAGAACAAAGCTTTCGCCGGGGATTTGCTCGGCGGGGGCGAGGAAGCCCTCGATTTCGCCGACTTCGAGATAGACGCCGCGGCGCTCTATTCTGACAACCTTGCCTGTGACAACGTCGTTTTCCTTGCCGGAATACTGCATATATACGTTGCTGCGCTCAGCCTCGCGGATTTTTTGAACAATCATCTGCTTTGCGGTCTGCGCGGCGATGCGTCCGAATGCGGCGGGATCGGCATTGAATTCAACCTTGTCGCCAATCTGATAACGAGGCGAAATTCGCTGTGCTTCTTCGAGCGAAAGCTCGATGCAGTCATCAAGAACGTCTTCAACAACCGTTTTAACGCTGTAGATGCGCATTGCGCCGCTCTTGCGGTCAACGGTGGCATAGCAGTCGTAATTTGCGCCGTAATTCTTTTTGTATGCTGTAACTAAAGCGACCTCAAGCGCCTCGCACATTACATCCTTGGGTATTTTTCTCTCCTTTTCGAGAGCGTCGAGCGCCTCGATAAGTTCACTGTTTGCACTCATTTTTTTGTAATCAATCCTTCCTATATTATCAATCAAATTAAAACTTAAACGCCATGCGGACAGAGGAGGTTTTGCCCTTTTCAATTCTGACAACTCTTTCTCCCATTTTGAGAGAAATGAGCGAGTGGTCGTAGCCCACGAGCGTGCCCGAAAGAAGCTTGGAACCCTCAAACGGGGCGAAAAGCTTTATTTCAACGTCGCTTCCGACAGCTTTTTCAAAATGCCAGTCGCGGGTGAGCTTTCTGTCAATTCCGGGAGAGGAAACCTCGAAAATATATGCTTCGGGAACAAAATCCTTTTCGTCAAGAATTTCGTTTAAGCGGCGGCTGACGTTTTCGCAGTCGTCGATAGTTACGCCGCCGTCCTTATCGATGAAAAGACGCAGATAATATTCGCCGCCCTCTTTTTTATACTCGCTGTCATAGATATAAACACCCGCCTCCTCGCACACGGGCGCAGCGAGCTCTTCCAAAACGGCTTCGGTTTTAGACATTTAAAGCACCTCCAACAATGCGAAAGAGTGGACAGCGCCCACTCTTTCCCGAATACAAGGCTATTATAGCACCAATATAAGTAAAATGCAAGAGTTTTTTTGATAATAGTGAAAAAATTTCGTAAAAATGCACCGCAAAAGCGGTGCGTCGGTGGGGGAATTATATTTTACTTGTATTTTAAGCTGTGGCGCTTGGAATTTTGCCGCACAAAAACGGGTTCTTCCTCCTTGCGGTAGGCAAATTGCCTCAGTGCGAAGAAGAGAAGTGCGGCGCAGACAACGTCGACGACGCTGTGCTGGTCAATCGCAAGCGTGGAAACGCATATCGCGCCTGCCAAAACGAGAGATAAAACGCGCAGTACGCGCATCTTTTCCGAGGCGGGCGATTTGATAAAGGCGTATGTAACCGCAAGGGTATTTACAACGTGGATTGAGGGACACACGTTTGTCGCGGTGTCGCAGCGGCGAATAAGCATGATAAGACGGCAGAAAATGTTGTCGTCCGAAATGGGTGAACGTAAGTTCAATCCGTTGGGAAGAACTATGTACATCAAAACGCAGAAGGTCATGCCGCCGAACATGATAACCGCAAGCTTTGCGCAGCTTTCCTTGTCACAATGCGCGAGAAAAAGATAGACCGCGGGAACATATAAAAACCACAAAAGATAGGGAATGATAAAATATTCGTTAAAGGGGATTATGTCGTCCAAAGCACAGTGAATTATGTAGCGCGGCTTGACAACCTTTTCTAAAAGGATAAACGACGTGAAGTAAAAAACCATGTAAAGTGCGGCAAAGCCGATAGGATGCTTTTTAAAATATTCTTTTAAGCTCATTGAATTACGACCTTTGAATATAATTTATTAAAATATTAAATGTTTATTAAATTATATTCCCATGCGCGTAAAATGTCAATAACGAAACATTGTAATATTTTTAAAAAGATTTAGCGGAAAAATTTTTAATGACGACAGGCGAGTGGCGGAAATCCGCTCCGGAGGGAATTTTGCGAACGATGTTATATATATCGGTAGATTTTGCTTCGAGGTTGAAAATTGCGTTATCTTTAAGCTCCGAGCCTTTTAAAACGACGGGAAGAGAGGCAGTGAATTTCATTTCCGAAAGAACGGCGCTGCCGCGTTCGTTTTGCGCCAATATGCGGATATATTCGGGCTGCGAGGCAAAGTCAAAGGGGTTATTTAAGATTAAATTCCAAAGCACTCTGCGGATGCGTCCTTCGGTAAAGTTTTTCGACTTGACAGAGCGGATGATGCTCTCGCAGTCGGTTTCACCGCGGGCTGACATGAAGCGCGAGGCGAGAGCGGGCGAGCAATCACCTATGTGCTCAAAATCCTCACGCGAAGCGCGGCGCAGAGCATAGACGATAATGTCGTTAAAGTGCTTTTCAAAAACGGGCGCGGGATAGGGGAAGGGAGGCATGAAATTCTGCGTGAAGCTGCCCTTTTCGATAAGAGTGCGGATGTGTGAAGCGGAGGCGATGGAATTTGACGCAATATTTGAATCGTGCTCCGCGCCGTAGCGTTTGGAGGTTAAGGGGGTGATGCTCGAATTTGTTTTTGAAAGGGCGCGGAGATATTCTATCGCAAGAATGTTGTTTGGCTTGGATAAAATCTCACCGTCCGCGCCGCGCTCTTCCATGCAGAGTGCTTTTGCCTTGGGATAGGGAAGACCTTTGGCAAGCTTTTCTTTGAGCGACGCTTTAAATTTTTCATCCTCGCAGTCGGAGAGCTCCGCAATTTTCCGGAGAGGCTCAATCTCTCCGCATTCCGAGCCGAAAAAGAGCGAATCGACAACGCCGCAGGCATTTAAAAGCCTGACCGCACCCAAGGCAAAAAATTCAGCCGGAGCGAGAGAATAGATAATGGGAAGTTCAATGACAAGATCGCACCCGTTCATAACGGCGGCTCGGCTTCGCGAAAATTTGTCGTAGACCGCCGGAGCGCCGCGCTGAACGAAATTTCCGCTCATAACGGCGATAACGGCGTCAAAGCTGCCGCGCTGAGAATTGATCAGGTAGTTGTGCCCGTTGTGGAAGGGATTGAATTCGGCAACAGTGGCGCAAATTTTCATAAAAATCACACAGCTTTCTGTAAAAAATCAGTTGAAAGTCGAAAAAAGTAGTAGTATAATATATGCATCAAAGATAACTGGAGGAATAAAAATGAGTAAATTTTTGGACAAAATGATTGCTAAAGCAAAATCGGACAAAAAGACGATTGTGCTTGCGGAGGGCTTTGACAAGAGAGTTGTCAAGGCGGGTGCGGAGGCTGCCGCAAACGGAATTGCCGACATAATTATTTTAGGACAAAAAGATGAAATTTGCAAGATAGCAGCCGAAGAAAATGCGGATATTTCAAACGTTAAAATTGTAAATCCGCTTGAGGACGCAAATTTCGACGATTTTGCAAACACCTTCTACGAACTCAGAAAGGCAAAGGGCATGACACCCGAAAAGGCGGCTGAAACGATGAAGAACCCGCTTTACTACGGCGTTATGATGGTTTATAAGGACATGGCGGACGGCATGGTGGCAGGCGCGTGCAACGCTACGGCGAACGTTATCCGTCCCGCGCTTCAGATTTTGAAAACGGCTCCCGGAACGAAGCTTGTCAGCGCGTTCTTCGTAATGTGCCTTCCGACAAACGAATACGGCGAGGACGGCACGCTCATTTTCGCGGACAGCGGACTTAACGAGAACCCCGACGCGGAGGCTGTTTCGGAAATCGCAATTTCGTCCGCTAAGACGTTTAAGGCAATGGTGGGCGGCGAGCCGAAGGTTGCAATGCTCAGCTATTCCACATACGGCAGCGCAAAAAGCGAGCTTGTTGACAAAATGCAGCTTGCGACAAAGCTTGCGAAGGAAAAGGCTCCCGATTTAATTCTTGACGGCGAGCTGCAGGTTGACGCGGCTATCGTTCCCTCTGTTGCGGCGCTTAAGGCTCCGGGCAGCTCTCTTAAGGGCGAGGCAAACGTTTTCGTATTCCCCGACCTCAACGCAGGCAACATCGGCTACAAGCTTGTGCAGAGATTTGCTCATGCGGAAGCATACGGTCCCGTTCTTCAGGGCATAAGAAAGCCTGTCAACGACCTTTCGCGCGGCTGCGTTTGGGAGGACATTGTGGGCGTTATCGCAATCACAAGCGTACAGGCGCAGGCTGTTGCGAAATGATGAAAGGATTTGATCTAAAATGAAGATATTGGTTATAAACGCCGGCAGCTCTTCGCTGAAATATCAGCTTATCGACATGGATAAGAGCGTTGTCATGGCGAAAGGTCTTTGCGACAGAATAGGAATTGACGGCTCAAAGCTTGAATATAAGCCGCAGGGCGGAGAGAAGATTGTAACTCCGGCTGTAATGCGCGATCATTCGGATGCGATTAAGATGGTGCTTGACGCGCTTGTAAATCCCGAAACGGGCGTTATTTCGTCGATGAGCGAGATCGGCGCCGTAGGACACAGAGTTGTCCACGGCGGAGAGAATTTTTCAAAGAGCGTTGTTATTACGCCCGAGGTAAAGAAGGTTATCGAGGAGTGCTCCGAGCTTGCGCCGCTGCACAATCCCGCGAACATCATCGGCATTGAGGCGTGTGAAAAGGCAATGCCGGGCGTGCCCAACGTGGCGGTGTTCGATACGGCGTTCCATCAGACGATGCTGGCGAAGGCATATATGTATGCGCTGCCGTATGAATATTATGAGCAGTATAAAATAAGAAGATACGGATTCCACGGAACGAGCCACAAGTTTGTTTCGCAGAAGGCGGCGGAGCTTGCGGGAAAAGACATTTCCGAGCTTAAAATAATCACTTGCCACCTCGGAAACGGCTCGAGCGTTGCGGCGATAAAGAACGGAAAAGTTGTCGATACGTCCATGGGCTTTACGCCTCTTGCGGGTCTTCCGATGGGCACGCGCTGCGGCGACATCGACCCGGCGATTGTGACATATCTTGCCGAAAAGACCGGCAAAACACCCAAGGAGCTTGACGCTGTTATGAACGAAAAGTCCGGCATGCTCGGCGTGAGCGGAAAGTCGAGCGATTACCGCGACCTTGAAGCGGGCAGCAAGTCGGGCGACGAAAGATGCGCGCTGGCGTTTGACATGTTCAACTATTCCTTGACAAAGATTGTCGGAGGATATATCGCGGCAATGAACGGCGTTGACGTTATAGCGTTCACGGGCGGTCTCGGCGAAAACAACGGCTGGATGAGAAAGCAGGTTATGGACAGCTTCGGCTACATAGGCGTCGAGATTGACGACGAGAAGAACAACACTTCGAGCGATTACCGCATTATTTCAACGCCGGAATCGAAGGTTAAGGTAATGATTCTTCCGACGGATGAGGAAATGATGATTGCCATTGACACAAAGGCGCTGACGGAATAAAAAAAGTTTTAAAAAGGTATTGACAAGTGTAATTTGAGATGCTATAATAACGGTGTTGTCAATGAGGCAACACCAAATGGGAGTTTAGCTCAGCTGGGAGAGCATCTGCCTTACAAGCAGAGGGTCATAGGTTCGAGCCCTATAACTCCCACCATTTTTTGGCTCGGTAGTTCAGCCGGTTAGAACGCTAGCCTGTCACGCTAGAGGTCGTGGGTTCGATCCCCATCCGAGTCGCCAATTAAGACGGTGTAATCAAATTCGATTGCACCGTCTTAGTGCGTAAAGAACAATTATTTTTCGGAGGGATAAGTAGTTATGTACGATTATCTTGTTGTGGGCGCGGGGCTTTTTGGGTGTGTGTTTGCGCATGAGGCGAAGAAGCGCGGCAAAAGAGTGTTGGTTATCGATAAGAGAGACCATGTGGGAGGAAATATATATACCGAGGAAATCGAAGGAATACAGGTTCATCGGTATGGGGCGCATATTTTCCACACGAGCAACAAAGAGGTGTGGGATTACATAAATCAATTCGCGGAGTTTAACCGTTACACTAACGCTCCTGTGGCGCGGTACAAGGACGAGCTTTATAATCTGCCGTTCAACATGAACACGTTTTCAAAAATGTGGGGCGTGAAAACGCCGGACGAGGCAAAAAAAATAATCGCCTCGCAGATTGAGGGGGCGGGGATTGATGAGCCGAAAAACCTTGAAGAACAAGCAATTAAAATGGTCGGGACGGACATTTACGAAAAGCTTGTAAAGGGTTACACGGCAAAGCAGTGGGGGAGAGACTGCAGGGATTTGCCGGCGTTTATCATAAAAAGGCTGCCGGTTAGATATGTTTACGATAACAATTATTTTAACGATAAATATCAAGGCATTCCAATCGGAGGATATACGAAAATTGCCGAAAAGATGTTGGATGGTGTGAAAGTTTGCCTCAATGAAGACTTTTTTGCGAACAAAGAAGAATTTTTAAAAGCAGCGGGCAAAATTGTTTTCACGGGAATGATTGACGAATATTTTGATTTTTGCTACGGAAAGCTTGAATACCGTTCGTTGAGATTTGAACAAGAGGTGCTTGACTGTGAAAATTATCAGGGAAATGCTGTTGTCAATTACACGGAGAAAGAGGTTCCGTATACGAGGATAATCGAGCACAAGCATTTTGAATTTATGTGTCAAAACGGATGCAAAAACGCGAAGACCGTGATAACGAGAGAATATCCCAAGCAGTGGGAGGACGGCGACGAGCCGTATTATCCGTTAAACGACGAAAAGAACAACGCACTCTATGAAAAATACCGTGCGTTGGCAGAAAAGGAGACGAGAGTTAAGTTTGGCGGAAGGCTCGGTATGTATAAATATTTTGATATGCACAACGTTATCGCCGAGGCAATGAAATTTGCGAAAGACGAGCTTGATAATGACATTTCGGAAGATTTGTTAGGCTAATCAAATAGAAAGCGACAAATAATACAGCCGACTATGCTGCCGGTGAGGTCGGCGAGTAAGGCGCAAAAAAGTGTATAGCGTATGTTTTTGACGCGGGTGGCGGCAAAATAGACGGCGATGGTGTAAAAGGTCGTTTCTGTGCTGCCCATTATGACGGCGGCGCAGCGGCCTAAGTAGCTGTCGGCGCCGTGGAGCGTTAAAATATTGCGAAAAACGGCGGTGGCACCGCCGCCTGAAATGCTGCGCATGAGCGTAAGCGGGAAAATTTCGCCGGGGATGCCGATAAAGCGCGTAATAGGCGCGGCAAGCGAGGAAAGCGCGTCGAGCGCACCGGATGCGGAAAGCATTTCTATCGCGACGACAAGCCCGAAAAGCGAGGGTAAAATTTCAACGGCGCATTTTAAGCCGTTTTTTGCCCCGTCCAAAAACGCACTCCAAACGTTGACGCGGCGGAAAAGTGCGAAAATGATTACAAAAAGAATAAAAAAGGGAATGCAAAGGGAGGATAAGGCGCTCATGCTATATCCTCCTTTGGCATATCTTAGCGGAAACAATACCTACGAAAAAGGCGGCGGCGGTTGTAAGCCAGACGGCGGGCAAAATGTCGCCGGGGGTGGCGGAGCCTAATTCCGAACGAAGGGAAATGACGGTTGTGGGAATGAGCTGAATTGACGCGGTGTTTACAACGACAAACATGCACATTGCCCGGCTCGCCCGTGTCGGTTCGTCGTTTATTTCATCGAGCTTTTCCATTGCGCGGAGCCCGAGCGGGGTTGCGGCGTTGCCCATGCCCAGAATATTTGCGGACATATTCATACTGATGCGCGAAAGGGCGTCGGCGTCCTCTTTCGCCTCGGGAAAGAGGCGGCGCGTCAAAGGGGAGAGAAGCTTCGCCAGAAAATTTGTGACATTTGCACGGTCAGCCGTTTCCATTATACCCGGCCAAAAGCACATAAGCGGAGCGATTGTAATAAAAAGTGAAGCGCCGCTTTGAATCGAGGAGTTGAGCATGGTCACAATTTCGTCACCTTTTCCCGTAGTGACGGCAAAAATGACCGACACGACAAGAAGAGAGCTCCATATGATACTTAACATAATAATCACCTCTGAAT
>JAJQCX010000114.1 GCA_021202495.1 Clostridia bacterium
TTCCTTCGAAATTTTCTTCGCTCAGCCTATTGACTTTTCACCATTGGACTTTCAGCATCACAGTGTAGTTACCATAAGTCCCTTTTGAAATCTCAGCGTCTGATAATCAAGTCTTGATATCATGGAAATATCAGTCCATGTCCAAGTCGCGTATTTTGAGTTAAAGTCAATGTCAAGGTCGGTGATGAATCGGTTTGTTTCCCATTCCCAGCCTGTAACAACCGTAATTGTTCCCGTTCCTCCATAATAGTAGCTTCTTTCATCGTAGTTAATATTGAGATAATCCGCGTTTATGTCAACCAATGTGCCTTCAAGCAATATGTCCTCGCTCTTTATCTCGATTCCGTGATATGTTATTTCCTCGCCGTCTAATTCCCACAGCTGATCCGCTTCCATCGTTATCCGTCTGATTTCAGTGTTTTCAAAATATCCCGTTATTCTGCCGGAGCCAAGCTCAATCTTGTACCAGTCATCCTCGCCTGATGTGAACGAGCCTTTCGCCTCAACTTCGCCCGATGTGGTCAGCTTAAAATTGTCGCTCTCGATACTGATGGAGTTTGACTCAAACGTGATAACGCCGGAGGACACACTGACGCTTGTCGGATCCATTGCGAACATTGAACGTATCTCGTCGGATTTTGTATAAGCATTCAGCGTGTTTGTGACAGAAAGCTCGATTCCTTGTTCACTCAGCTGTATCATTGACTGAATTTGTTCAGTCGTGGAGTAGCTTTGAAGCGTCGTCGACAACGACAGCTCAATTCCTTGCTCGCTTAACTGTATCATTGACTGAATCTGCTCTGTCGTAGAATAGCTTTCAAGCGTCTTGGTGAATGAAAGATTTACCGCGTTTTCCGTTTCCTCAATCAGTGATTTGACATCAACCGTTGTGGGATAATTCTCACTGAGATTTTCATTTGTCACATACGTCTTATGAACTGAGAGACGTATCGCGGAATCAGTCAGGGCAATCAATGACTTCACCTGTGATGTCGTCGCGATTGAAAGAGACAGCGACTTATTTCGTGACGACGTGACAGAGTTTGAAAGAGTGATTGACTTGTATCGCTCAAGCAGTGTGTCATATTCGGTTTCGGTAACCGTCGCATCTGCTTCAATGCCGATTTTTGAAATATATACATGGACAGTGTCGCACAGCGATACTCTTTCCGCTTCGGCAATGTCCTCATATCCCGCAGTCTGCCACAGCTGAGCAAAGTCGATATCTATATCAATATCGGGCTCCGTATACGACGTTGATTCAAGATAGCTTTGCGCGTAGGAGCGCAGCGCGCTTTCGGTCGGCTGTTCCTCAAACTGCTCCGAGCAGTCCAAAACAACAATCTTTTCATACGGATAATCGCTCTCATCAAGCGTGACAACCTTTTCTGAAAGTTCTGAAACGCCTCCCGTTTCGCCGTCCTTCCAAAACGGATGTACGCCTGTGATGACATTCTTAATTGAGCGTTCCATGTTAAAATCCACAAGGTTTTTGCCGTAGACAATGCGGACACCGTTGTCACTTCCTCGGTTTTTCAAAAGCTTTACAGTGTACATATCCCATTCAAATTCCCCGCCGAAGGTATCAAACATACTGCCGTCAATGCCGCCGAGCGCGTTTCTGAATGAGGTAGGCTCCAAGATGCCGAAATATGAGGATGACGCGATATCCGTTTCAAACGAAAACGGACATTCTGACGCGGCGTTTTTAACCAATCCTTCAAAAGCGAGCGTGACTTGATTTTCCGTGCCGGACAGAATGCTCACCGGAGAAACGGTGATAAAATTCAGTTGATATGAAATATGCCGCGCCGCAATATCAAGCTTGCCGTTAAGCGGCGTTGTTATCTTGTAGATGCGGAAAGGCTGCGGCGATTTGCCCTCAGAGGGCTTTGCGAGAATGATATTTCCTTCCGTCAATTCATCAGCGTGAATTCCGTCCGTGGGGTACTCCATTTTCAGCTCATAGCTGCCATTGCGTTTTTCTGTGACGATGCAGGAGATGCAGTCGGCAAGCTTACCGATGCCGTTTGTGGCAAACGTCGCTTCGGATATATCGTATAAACAGGGAATCATTTCAATCACATCCTTTCGGAAAAAATCGCAAAATAGCTTGCATTTATGCGCACAATGTGATACAATACTTATATAATATTTAAGGAGGTATTTTATCATGGCGATGGCTAATATAAATGTCAGAACAGACGAAACAGTTAAGGTAATGTGTGAAAGTCTTTATGAAAACCTCGGTATGAATATGTCAACGGCTATCAATATATTTCTGCGTCAGTCGCTTCGGGTAAACGGTCTGCCGTTTGAGGTCAAGGCTGACGTTCCGAATGAAACAACGCTTGCCGCTTTTCGTGAAGGAGACGAAATACTTGCTGATACTTCCGTTAAGGGCTACACCAATATTAAGGATTTGAGAGCGGCACTTGAAGTATGAGCTACGAAGTTAAATTTACGTCCCAATTCAAAAAAGACCTCAAGTTTGCAAAAAAGCAAAATAAAAACCTTGATGAGATGTTCGATGTCGTAGAAAAGCTTGCAAACGACATTCCTCTTGAAGAGAAATACCGCGACCACGCCTTGACCGGCAACTATATATCTTATCGCGAATGTCATATTGAGCCTGACTGGTTGTTGGTTTACAAAAAAGATTCCGGAGTTTTAGTTTTGCTTCTTTATCGGCTTGGCAGTCACTCAGACCTTTTCTGATCAATCCCTCGGATTATTCCAGGGGATTTTTTATAATGTCCACCATCTAGGCGTTATTTCCACAGAGGTAATTCCTCCGAATAAATAGATGTATTGCAGAACGTTCCGTCCGAAAGATATGCGTTCTGAGTTTCGCAGTTTAAAATAACCGCTTCGCCGCTGAAGCTGTATATCTTAACGGAATAGTCTCCTATGCTCAGAACGCCTTCGCCCGCGCCCTGCACGGAAATAAGAGGCTGTGAGTAAAAGTCAAACGGATTTCGCAACACTTCGCCCGACGCAGTGAGTGAAATCGGCTTCTGCCCTTCAACAGACCATCGTTGCGGCTTGCAGTTAAAGACCATCTCCATTTCAGCGGTTTTTTGTCTCGACACATCAAACTCAACGGCAGATGTACACATTCCCATGCGAAAGAAATCGGGAGCGTAGGTGTCCTGCAGCTTGCAGTACCCTGTCGGCGAGAGCAGCCAGCTTTTCACAGCCGCCGTTTTTCTCGGCAGACCGTTAAAGAAGAATGCTTCATACTTTATATCCACGTTTTGAAAACGCCGCATTCCCGATTTGGCGTTATTCTGTATCAAATCGCCGTTAAGCCCAGGAATGCTTGTCGCCTCCACATCCGGCGAGGGAGAGTTATATATCCCCGGAGCCGATAAGTATAAAAGAAAGTCCTTTGAAGATTTCCCGTTAAACGTGAGATACTGCCGCTTGAAGCGTCCCCGCATATCAAATGTGATATAGGCATAAGCACCCTCCTTTTAAATTTTAGACATGAAAAAAGCATCTCGCTTTTTGAGATGCTTTTTCTTTCTGCTTAAAAGATTTATGATTTCACATATTTCTGCTTACTACTTGTTGGTTTATCCGGTATTGTCATTTTTATCTTTCCATCATGCAATAACGGTATAAGATAATCGTCCTTAAAATGCGTTCGACTAGATATTCCCACGAACTCCTGCATTTCTTTTCTGGAGCGAGCGACTGAACAAAACTCTACAAGAGAATCCATCAAGACGGATTTGCCATCAGTCTCTTTACCCTTAGCAATTTCGTCTTGACCCCTGACTTGACCCCGACTCGACCCCGACTTGACACCGACTTGACCCCTGTTTGCTTGTAACGTCTGATTCTCTACCCATTTATGATTTTTCAGCGTTGCAAATACCATGAACTCGACAGTCCTGTATTCCGGTTCCGGGAGTTCCGCTTCGCTCATCTCACGATACATTCGGTCAACACCTTCGCCGAATTCTTTGACATATTCATATTCGTGCAGAAACTCAAATATTTTAGGGTTGCGGGAAAAATGAATCTCGCGGATATTATTTGTACGAACAATTCCCGGGAGCATACCCGGACTTTCTACCGTGAAATGATCGTCGAACATCTTTATCTGAATATCTGTCCCCATTATACTGTAGTCACGGTGTCCGATGGCGTTGATGATTAACTCGGTCCAACAGAATTCCGGCAGTTCCGGTATCGTAACAAACCGACCGTTATTGCCCAAGAAAGAATGCTCACTAATCTGTGTTTTCACGAACTCCGTAGATTTCTGTGCCATATCAAGGATTTTGCCTTCAAAGATAACGTCCTTGATTACGTTCATTTCAGTGCCGACCTTTGCCTCTGTTCCTTCATAACGGATGAAGCGAATTCTTGCCCTTGGAAAAAAACGCTGCGGATTCTTTCCGAAAAGCAGAATTGCAGCTGCACTGATTTCATATTGAGTATCCCGCTTGACAATAAAGTTTTTATTACTGCTAAGATACTCTAACGGAGATTTTCCGTACCCAATTTTTCTAGTGTAACTTTGCACAAAATCCAAGTCTATGTCATCAGCAGAAGCGTTTCGTACAGGTGTATCTTCAAAGAAGGCTGCACCCTTTGCGTACATCAAACGTGTGCGCTGTTCAAAATTCATCTTCTTAGACTTATCACCGATTCGATAATAAACCTCATCTGCTTGGTTTGCATGGAGCTGATTGCTTTGCATAACGTGCATAATCAAGATATGATTTGGCTTACCGCCAACATCGGTACAATCTAAAATTTCTGTATCAACGCTGACTGTCGGGACACAGTAGTCAAAAGGGACACGCAAAAGCTCATTGACTTTTGCGTCGTAGTCGTCAATACCCGTAATATCTCCTTTATCTTCAATTCCAATAGCAATATCGCCACCGTCCGCATTGGCAAAAGCGACAACAGTCATCGCCAGCGATTTTGCATCAATCCTGACACTTTTTCTGTCAAAAGTCTGTAATTCCGTTGTGAACCGCATGGTCTCGATATCTTTTATATGTTTCATAAACATCCCTCCTTGTTTCATTATGTCATAAGAATTTAATATTTATGTTCAACCCCTCTATGCTTAGCCAAATCGTTGCTGTTTTTTCCTCTAAAGATTTGCTCAAGGGCTTTTTCAGAGGGGAGGGATTCTCCCCTCTGCGCCTGTACAAGTCCTTTTTCCATCATAGCATAAAACTCAGCCTGTTGCACTTTTAACACCGCACTTTCTCGCTCTGATTATACCGTTTTAGAGCGAGAAAGTAAACAGATTTATAAAATATTTTCACTTGTATACCGAATTATCCTCGTCAAGCATATCATTTATCTTGTCCGCCACCATCTTTGCTATTTCGTCGCCGCTCTGTCCGCTGCCGCCGTTTACATAGATATTCACACCGCCGAGATTGGTCGTCTTTTGATTGTTGTTTGTGGTGTTGAGCGTCTGTCCTCCCGCACCCGCAAAGGCGAGGTTGGGCAGTGATACCCTCGTCATATCCGGCAAAGCAAAGCCATCCGACATCATATCCTTTACGGAATACGCAACGGTTTTGACCTTGCTGAGTACATCGCCCATATTGCCCTCAATGCCCCGCGCAAGCAGCTCCATGAAGTCCGGCATATATTCGTCCGCGTCTGACAGCGGACCTTTATCGGGGACTGAAAAGCCGAGGTAAGAGGAAATAGAACTTGCCAGGGATTTCGCTTTGGAGACAACGCTGCTTGCCATAGATGAGATGCCGGATGCAAGCTGCGAACAAATATCCTTGCCCCAAGTATACGCGGAGGATACAAGCGAACTGAATGTGGAACTCATCCCACTGCTGATGGATGAAAGTCCTGTTGTTACGCTTGTTTTCATGCTTCCGAGCGCGGATGAGACAGTTGACTTGATGCTGTTCCATGTATCTGTGGTTGTACTCTTTATCCCGCTCCACGCAGTGGAGAGAGTAGATTTTACACCTCCGGTCGCTGTGGACACAGTGCTTTTTATACTGCTCCAACAGGTGGAAAGTGTCGATTTGATACTGTTCCAGTCATTTAAGTTTGTGGATTTAATCGCGTTCCAACAAGTCGAAACAGTATTCTTTATAGAATCGGACGTTGAGGATACTGTGCTTTTTATGCTTTCCCATGTACTGCTTAAGGTGGAATCAATACCGCTCCACAAGGTCTCACCCGTAGATTTAATTCCGTCCCATACGGTTTCAATTGTTCCCTCAATTGCGTCCCATGAGGACGAAAGTGTTGTTGATATTCCGTCCATAGCGGTGGATACCGTATCGGAAATACCGTCCCATGCTGAACTGAAGCTTGACGAAATGCTGTCTGTCATATTCCGCAGAGAATTGCTCACCGCGGAAACGACAGTATCGACAGCGTCTGTTAACGCGGAATTGCTTTTGATGCCGTTTGCGATTGTGTCAACCATGTCGGAGCCCCAAGTATCGGCATCGGCGAGAGGTCCCTCGTCGGGCACAGAGAAGTGCAAAAATGAGCGTATCTTATCCGCAACGCCCGTCACAGCGTCGGCGACCGCCTGCACTTTGGACTTTATGCCGTTTACGATGTTTCCGATGAGATCCGCGCCCCACTGTGTTGCCTGATTGATTAAGCCCTTGATGAAATCCACCGCCGCGTTGAAGCCGTTCGTGATTGTGGTTTTTATACCGTCAATCTTTGCGCCGACTGCGGTTTTTATGCTCTCCCATATATTTGACACTGTCGTGCTGATAGTATTCATTACGGATGAAACAACGCCGGATATGGCATTCCATGCCGCCGAAACCGCATTTTGAATTGCGGTCAAAATCGGAGTGAGAAATGCGGAGATTGCGTTCCAGACGGTTGTTATGATATTTTGTACGGTCGTCACCGCAGTCGAAACTGCCGTAGTTACAGC
The DNA here is from genome assembly GCA_021202495.1 of Clostridia bacterium. Classification (GTDB taxonomy): domain Bacteria; phylum Bacillota; class Clostridia; order UMGS1883; family UMGS1883; genus JAJQCX01. Next base: position 6,911 of record JAJQCX010000114.1, read on the forward strand.
GTTCCAAACAGTAGTGAAGGTTTCCTTTATGCCGTTTAAAATCGGCGTTAAAAAATACACAATCGCGTTCCATATGTTTGTGATTGTGGTTTGTATTGCGTCCATGACATTGCCGACGACAATCTGTATCGCCTGAAATATTGTCTCAAACAAATAACCAAACGCAGTCACAAGCGGTTCTATGACAGAATATATGGTGTTCCAAATCGTAGTGATGGTGTTGTAGATGCCGTTCCAGACCGTCTCGACAACTGACTTTATCGCATTGAAAATCGAGGAAAAGAAATCTGAAATCGCCGTCCAAACCGTGGTCGCGGCAGACTGAATGGCGGAAAGAATGCCGAAAAAAAAGTCGCATATTCCGTTCCAGATGTTTTCAAAGAAATCCTTGATTCCTGTCCATACTTCATCCCACGACGTGCCAAACCAGCCGAGAACAACGTCGGCCTGCCCCTTGATTTGCTCCAAAAATCCTGAAAGCAGTCCCTTAATGCCTTCCCATATTCCGCCGAATACTTCCTTAACTCCGTTCCAGCACTGCTCCCAATTTCCCGTAAACAAGCCAACCCAAAAGTCAAACAGCCCGGTGATTACGTTTAGGACGGTTTCTAAAACAGTCGCGATAATATTAAAGGCGTTTTCAAATACGGGAGCGAGGAAATTGCAGAACTCCAACCACACCGTTTTCAGCGTTTCAAGTATTCTGCCCGTACCTTCAAAGCTTATGCCGAGAGCCTCCAAACGCTCTTTTATGCCATCGATAAAGCCGCTGACTGTTTCCTTGATATTAGTCCAGATTTCAATAATCTTGTTTCTGAAATCCTCGTTTGTATTCCACAGCGTGGCAAACGCGGCGACAAGCACCGCTATCACAGCCGCGACAGCCAATACGGGAGCCGAAATGCCGCTGATTGCCGTCGCGAGCTTTCCCGCGAGTCCCGTTCCTGTTTTGATATGGTTTGATATTTTTAAAATACTTGTCCCTAAGTCGGTGAAGTTTGTGATCGTTTTTCCGACCACTCCTATCAGGGAGCCGATGATAACAAGCAGCGGCCCTATCGCAGCGGCAAGCGCCGCGACAACGGTAATGGCTGTTCTTTGCCCGTCGCTCATGCTGTTGAGCTTATCGACAAATCCCTGCACCGCCGACACAACGGCTTTAACTGCGGGCATAAGGGTTTCACCAAAGGAAATCGCAAGCCTTCCAACGCGGACTTTAAAATGGTAAGCCGTCCTGACAGATTGTCCAACTGTGTATCCGCCATCTGTCCCGCGGCATCCGCACTGTTTGTGATGGATTCCTGCAGAGTGTCCCAAGTGTCGCCGGTATTGGCAAGAAGCGCGTTCACGGCGGCAAGGTCGGTCTTGTTAAAAATGGTGGCGATGATGTTGTTCTTTTCCTCGCTTGTCAGTCCGTCCATACTCGTGTTTAAATCTCCAAGTATGTCATTAAGGCTGCGCATATTTCCTTCGGCGTCGTAAATCTTCAAGCCGAGGTCGTTTATGCATCCCGCCGCCGTATCGGACGGGGATTGCAGAGAAAGAATGACGTTTCTGAGATGTGTGCCGCCTTCCGCGCCCTTGATGCCGTTGTTGGCGAGGATGCCTAAAGCTGTGTTAAGCTCTGCGGT